>HF998471.1:0-13154 GCA_000433775.1 Corallococcus sp. CAG:1435
AGGAAATTTTCGCCACAAAACCGCCTTGAAAGGTTGTGAAAACAGTGCAGGAGGCAAGCAGGCGTCATCGTCGGCAAAAGTCATCTTTCGGTATTTCTGCAAACAGTCGACATTCTCTGACATTCAAGCAATGTGGCTCAGGTAGTGTCTTTTTGTGTATAAAGGTTTGTCAAAAAGGGAACAGTTTTCACTAATTGCAGATTTTTTCGTAAAAATCTGTAAAGTAATAACACAAAACTGTTATTTGAGCCGTAAAACGGTGTTCAGTTTCAAATACACCTAAAATTTGTTAAAAAAATGACGAAAATTGAAACTTTTTTCAAAAAGTATCTATACAAAGAAAATTTGTTGTGTTATAATAACTGCGGAAGTTTTGGTAAAATTTCCTTTCGCTGAAAGGCATTTTACTTTGCATATTACATTTTCGCCGTTTGGGCAAAGGGAAACATTATGGAAAGAGTTGCGTTGATTGATTTGGGATCCAATACTGCAAGGCTTGTCATTTACGACGTTCTTGACGGGGGCTACTTTGTCGTTGCCGAAGAGCAACACGAAGCGGTGCGTCTTGGCGAAACGGAAGCGGACGGAAGTTTGAAGCAAACACGCATGATGCAGGCCATAAGCACGTTGAAGATGTTCAAAGAAATCTGTCTGATAAAGAAGGTGGACAAGGTGTTGGCTGTGGCTACGGCGGCAGTGCGCCGTGCAAGCAATCAAAAAACCTTTTTGTCTGACGTGTACAACGAAACGGGAATACGCATCACCGTGGTGTCGGAAGAGGAAGAGGCAAACTACGTCTATCAGGGAGTAATAAATTCCATGGACATTCCCCGTGGACTTATTATGGAAATAGGCGGAGGTTCCACAAAACTTGTGTATTACAACCGCAGAACAATTCTGCACACCAAAATTTTTGCTTTCGGTGCGGTTACTCTTACCAACATGTTTGTTTCGGCGGACAAAACTCCCGAGCAATGTTCCGACGACATTGTAAGTTACGTCAAGTCGCAACTCGACGAAGTGGAGTGGTTCAAAGAGATAGACCCCGACACACAACTTATCGGCGTCGGAGGAAGTTGCCGCAACCTTGCCCGCATAGTGTGCAAAGTCAAAAAGTATCCGCTGGACATGGTGCACAACCTCAACATGCAGGTGGAAGACTTCAATTACATCTACAACATGATTCGCACGCTGGATTTGGACAAAAAACGCCGCATAAAGGGGTTGAGTTCCGCACGTGCCGACGTGTTCCCCGCCGCCTTGGCTTTCATCAAAGCCTTTGTCGACCACATGGGATTCACCAAAATAATTTCTTCCGGAAGCGGTTTGCGTGAAGGAGTAATGTTCAACTACGCAGTGCCTCAGACGTTGGAAAAACCCATCAGCGACGTGTTGGGACACAGTTTGCACGCCATGGCTTTGCACATGGGCGTGAACATCGCCCACGCCGAGCAGACATTCAATTTGTGCGTACAACTGTTCAAACAGTTGCGTGTACTGCACAAATTCCCCCGTGCCTACGTCAAAGTGCTGAGAGTTGCCGCAATGTTGCACGATATCGGCAAAACTTTCAAGTTTTACAACAACGCCAAGCACACGGCATACATGATTCTCAACAGCAATCTTTACGGTATTTCCCACAAAGATTTGGTGCTTGCCTCCTACGTTTCCGACGTAAACAACAAGGAAGAGGTAAACGTTACCGATTGGGCAAAATACAACGGAATTCTTTCCGTCGAAGACGTGGAAGCCGTCAAAAAACTTTCCGTCATTTTGCGTTTGGCTGTGGCTTTGGACGTCAGCATGCGCAACGTCGTTTCGGAAATCAGTTGCGATGTGCTGGGGGACAGCGTCATCATGAAGACGGAACTGGAAGGGGACGCAACATTGGAAATGAAAGCCGCCAGCATGGTAGCGTTCGAGTTCAAAAAGGTGTTCCGTAAAAATCTTGAAATGTTCTGATAAACTTGCAATTTGAAAAAGACTGCGAAAAAGCAGTCTTTTTTTGTGCCGTTTTTCCATTCGACAAAACAAAAAAAAGGCTGTGTACGCAGCCTTTTTTTATCTACGAAAAACCTTCTGTTTAAGAGAGAAGTTGCAAGAATGTTTCAAAAAACACGATACGGTTGCAAGAAACATTGACAACCACACAAAAATTAAGTACAAATTTCGCCTGTTACCGCAAGGCAACGGGAGAGGGGGTGTGGTCGTTTTGATTCCAATAAAGGACGTTTTCAACAAAGTGCGTAGCGTCGCCGTACACAGGTTGCCTGTCGAGGTCTAAATTGAGGGACAACTGCATCATGTCTCTCAACAACGACATTTTTCCGTTGAGGTTGGTCAGTACAAACTGACTTTCAACGACCGTTTCGCCACTTTCCGTTGTAATCTCGTTGCTTGTTACGTCGTGCAAAATATTAAGGTTGAGCAGTCCCAAATTGGAATCGACGGGCGCAAGGTCCAAATCCAAAGTGAAAGTGTTGTTTTGGTAGGAGTAGTTTTTGAAAACATCCTCTATTGCCAAGCCGTTTCCGTCGCCACCGTCGTCCTTTGTGATAAGGTTGTTTATCCAACTGCTGAAATTCACCATTTGAAGGATGTATTCCGTCGGATTTTGTGCAAATTCTTCCACCGACATTTCGGCGTAGTAGTTGCGTTCTTCCATTTTAATGCCGAACCAACCGCTTTTTACGTAGGAATTGCGCACGATTGTTATGCGTTGCGTTGCGCCGTTGAAGTACAGGTAACTGTCCCCTCCGTAATCGTTGAAAGCGGCGTTCACAAGGCTCACAAGGCTTTGTTTGGGGCGGGAAAGTTTCACCGTAAAGTACACGCAGTCGGTGCTTTCGGGGTCGTTTGCGTCTTTGGGGTAGATGTCCACACGGGCATTCAAACCCATTTCCACGTTTTCTTTGATGATTCCTATCAGCGACAAATCGGCGGTAACGGTGCCGTCAATGGCAAAAGTGGTTTTGTCCGCCGTGTCCAACAGGGCTTTAAGCAGTTCTTTTATGCTGTCGAAGTTGATGTGACTGTCGGCACTGTTTGTTTCAAGATAGTTTTTGATGTGCGCAACTACTGCGTATTTGTCCCTGTCGTGTGCGCCTTCCTCCACCTGCTGTTGCAAATCCGATGCGCTAACGGCAACGCCGCACAGGGTGAGGTTGTAAGCAGAGGAGTAGGGGTTGTTTTCGCCGTAGGAAATTTGCAACCAATCCAGTACCAGGCTGGACTGCGTTTTACTGACGGTCATGGAAATGTCGCCAAGGTCGTTAAGCAAAACTCCTCCGTTCAATGTCAGGCTGAACTTGCCGTCTGCGTAGGCGACCTGTCTGATAACGGTGGAGTAATCTATTTTCTGTACGTTTGCCGTTGCGTCGTCCTTTGCCGAAAGCAACATATTCAGCAACGCATCTATTTGAGGTACAACTTCACGCAGTTGGTCAAACAAATCCACACACTCGGCAATTTTTGCCGTTTCGGCGGAAACTTTAAGGGTATTGTTGTAGGTGATGTAAATTCTGCCGTCGATGTACATTGCGTCCAACGTTGCAAAGTCTTCCGCAACACCGTTTACCACCTTTTTGACGTCCAGAAACGCCCTGAGCGCAAACATATCGGCGTAGTTGCGGTTGTAGTAAAATTCTACAAACGAGCCGGCATTTATGCGGTAGACGGAGGGTAACGTTCCGTCCTTGGGCGTTACCGAAAATTCGCTGTCTAGGGTGAAGTCGAAACGCCAACTGTTGGTGTGAATAAGCACGTCAATGGTGGGCAGGAAATCGCCCAACACTTTGTCGATTTGCACAAAGGATTCCTCGTTGAAGTCGTCGAAAATCACCTCTTCGAAGTTGGGTTTTGCGCTTATTTGTTTGTCCAAAGCGGCGATGTTTGCCGTTACCGATGTAATTAGCGGTTGTTCGCCCCCGCTGATGTTTACTGTAACGGGAATACCCGCCAACTGCAATTCAGCCGTCAGGGTGTTTTTCTGTGCGTCTGCAAAGAGGTTCAGGCTGTCCAACAGTTGTTTTACGTCCGGGGAAATGGAAGGCGACGCCGACGATTCGCCATGCTGTGCGGAGGGATCGGCAAATTGTTTCACTATGTCGTCGATGCGCTGTACAATCTCGGAAATTACCGAAATATCTCCCATCACACGTATATCCTGCCCCTTTTGCACCTTAAACACGTTGTTGCTGTACAGGATGTTGAGTTCGCCCAACTTGAAGCGGTACACGTTTTCCAGCAAATTCAGTTGTGCGTAAAGAATGTTGTTGTCGTCTATTTTCACAATGAGGTTGGTGGAAAAGTCCTTGTCGGGCAACGTTACGGCTTGCGGGTTGCAGTTTACTTCGACGGTAACGTTTGCGGAAACCTCTCCCACCGTCAGATTGTTTACTGAAAGGGCAAGTTTGTCGGTAGCGCAAAGTGTAGCGTCAAATTGCGACAATCCCAAAATGCTTGCGTCAAAAGTGAGTGCAAGTGCGCCGTTTTCAAAACTAAAGCCCTTCACAAGCGTTGAAATGTCGGCGTCTTTAAGCGTTGCCACGTTGCTTATTGCGTCCAGCAACACGTCCAGATTTTTGTTGTAGCCGTACAGTTCGGAAAGTATATTTGAAGGGTTTGTTTCCGAAGAGGAAGATACGTTAAGCGCAATGTCCAAACCGTTCACCGTTGCGTACAAAACGCCGTCCGACAGCCATATTTCCGCTTTCAAAGCGTTTACACCCTTGTAGTTGAGAGTTGCGTCTACAAACAGTTGCACTCCGCTTGTTGCCTTGGTGTTGAGGTACACTTTTGCGGTAACGGTGCAGCCGTTTGAAAGCAGTTGTCCGTCAATTTCAAAGAGGTAACTTTCGGCATTTACAAGTTGCTGTATTTGCGGAGCAAAAGTTTGCGCCACGTCCACAATGTCGGTAAAGTTGCCCGAGGTGTCCACGTCGGCAATTTCCACAGAGGTAGGCATTGCCGTGATGTCAAGCGTGCCAAATACAACGTTGGCATGCGTCAGTTGCGCCCTTTCGTCGAAGCAAACCGTTATGTCGGTGTCGGCAACGGTAACCGTCAGGTCAAATCCGTTGTCGGAAAGTTGCAGACGCAGGCTGTTTACAATGTCTTTTACGTTCAACGTTATGTCGGCAGTTGTTCCGATATCGGTAAAGCGGGCAATTTCCTGCAAAAGTTGATTCAACCTGTCGAGGGGCAGGCACAGTTTTGCCTGTCCGCACACAAGGTACACAACGCCGTTTTCAAGGGCAAATTGCGCTTGTGTGTTTCCCAAAGTAACTGTACCTTTTGCGGACATTGTTCTTATGTCTATTTCCGCAACAGCCGTGGCAAAGTTTCCGATATTCACCGCAAGTTTTGTAACGTAACTGCTTTGCGGTGCCACAACTTCATTTACATCGGCAGTTATCTGTGCGCTCAGGCTGTTTACGGTAACTTTCCCCAATGCGAGGTTTGTTACTTCCAAAGACGGAGTACCGTCAAAGCAAAGGGCAAACTTGTTAAGCCCCAACGTTGTACCGTCAATTTCCGCTCTCCAAAAATTGCCGTCGTGGGAAAGAGACTGCACAATATCGGCTAATCTGGCGTTTTCGATGTTTTGTGTTACGCCTGAAAGCGTGTCCAGCACGCTGTCCAAAACGTCGTTGTAGCCTTTAAGACTTTCCAGCGTTTGCGCAAAACTTCCGACAGTGTCTGGCGTTGCAATGTCCACGGCAAAACGTATACCGTTAATTTCGGCGTACAGGGTGCCTTCCACAAAATAGATTTGTGCAACGACAACGGTGGTTGACTGCTGTTTGACGGTGGCGTCAATGTACAGTCCGTTGCGGTAACGCAATGCAACTTGCGCAAAGTACACCTTGCCGTCAACGGTAATTTCCGTCTGAACATTTGCGCCGACGCCCTTTGCTTGAGAAAACTGTCTGACAAGCGCAACAATTTGTTCTACAAGCGGCGCACCGTCAATAAAGCCGTCGGTGTTCAAAGGTGGAACTCTTTCCGTCGAAGGCTGTGCCTGCAAAGTAAAGTTGCCGAGATTTGCCGTTATCTGTTGCAAAGTAACGGCGTTTTCATTTCTTTCAAATTGTGCCGTAACGGTTACTTCACCTACGGACAGCGACAAAGTGGGGGTACTGTCGGCGAGGTTTATTTGCAACGAGTTGAGAATTGTTGCAATGTCCGTCGTGGGCAAAGAGGAATCCAAGCCCAACTCCGAAAGCAGTTGCGCAATTTGTTCTTTGCCAAGGCTTATTGCCACATTGCCCGTTTTGATGTACGCCGTGCCGTCGGCGTAAAGCAACTTCACAACATCGTTGGCAATTTGTACGTCGGCGCAAATTTCTCCCTTCAACAGGTCGGCGGTAAGTTGGAATGTTATTCCGTTTGCGCTTCCGCTGAGATTCACTGCGTAGTCGTCGCCATTTGGCACGCTTACCTGTTGCGAGGTTGCCTCCACGCCCAGTGTGGCGTGCAAGGTTATGTCGGCAATGCTCAATTGTTCTATTTTTGCGGAAAGTTTTTCATCCTCAGTCCACAGCGAAAGGTCCACGGTGCCTATTCCGATAAATGCGCCGTTTACCGTTGTTTGCAAAACTCCGTTGTTGTAAGTAAGATTGCCCAACAGCGTGGCAAAGTCCACTTGCGACAGTTGCAGATTCTGAATTTTGTTTACAATCCGAGTAATTTCCCCGATAATTGCGTCCAATGTGGCGTTGCCCGTTTGAAGAGGTATTGTTTCGCCCTGTTGCGGAAGTTCAAAGGCGGCTTTCACGCCATTTATTTGCAGGAAAATTTTGCCGTCGGCAAACACTATGTCGGCGTTTGCCAGCGTTACGCCATTTTCAAAAATGTCGGCGACTGCGCTTACGTTGCCCGTTCCGTCAATGAGAATGTTGCCTGCTATGCGAAAATCTTTCCCGTCGACGTTTGCCACGGCGTCAATTTCCGCACTGTATCCCTGCGCCTGCAACAAAGAAACTATCGACGGGGCAAATTGTTTTGCCATTTGCGTTACGTCGGTGTATTCGTCGGCGTTTCCTATTTGCGGAAGTTGGTTTTGGCTTGGTTGCAGCGTTGCGGTAATGTCCGACAACTGCACCGTTACGCTGTGAAGCATCCAACCTTCGGCATCCGAAACAAGCAAAGCCTCAATGTAAATGTCCTCAAACGTTGCGGAAAATTTCACGCCGTCCTTTGTTTTTTGTGCGGTAACGGAAGAAAGAGCGGCAAGCACATCCTGCAACGACAACTGCGGCATTTGGATGTTTTCACCCAAAAGAGGTTGGAAAAGTTGTAGCAGTTGCGGAATACTGTCCACGTCCAATCTGACTTTCGCCTGACCTAGTTGCGCAAACAGCACGTTGTCTTTCAGCGTTGCCGTAAGTTGTCCCATTTTCACGTGCAAAGCGCAAGAGGCAATGTCAAACATCACGTCGGCGGATATATCGCCTACCGTTGCCGTTGCCGAGATTGCGCCGTTTTGTATAAGTTGCGTCAATCCCAAAATTTCCGGATATTCGCCCGTTTGTTGGGGCATTGTCCACTGTGAACAGGGCACAATGCTCAAACTAACATCGCCAAGCGTTGCAGTGGCATGCGTAAAGGTGTACTTTTCTTCAACTTTTGTGGCAAAAAGTTTGATTTCCGCCGATATGTCGCCAAGTTGCAACGGAATGGTAACGCAGTTTTTGTCGCCCTCCGTTTGCAACGTCATTTGCGCAAGCAGTTGTTCGGCGTCGATTTGCGGCAAATCGTCTCCCGACAGGGTGCCGATAAATTGCAGAATGCCCTCAACGGTGGTGCTTGCCTTGAAATCCTGGTAGGTTACAAACATCTTTCCCGAAGAGTAAGAAAGGTACATGCTTTCGCCCAGTTTAACGTCGGCGGCAATGTTTTTTGTGTTCTGAATGTCCAGCGTCAATGCCAACTGCGCCGTGGCAACGGTGTCGTTAAGACGTGTTGCGGCAATCTCGGCGTACAGTTTTTCTCCTTGAAGATAACTGTCAAACATGGAAAGTACCACGTCCAATGCAGTCGGTTGTTTGCTTTGGTTCCCGCCTGCCTGCACGTCGAAAAAGCCTTCGAAAAATTCCTTTTCCGGCAAATCTCCGTCGTAGCCGAAGTTGTCAAATGTTTCCGTCAGACTTTCCTTGCAGGGAATACCTCCCAACATGGGGACGTTGTATTCGCAATCCGTGGTTACGGTGTGTACACGGAAGTTTTCGTCCATTGTTACCACAAGTTCCGCTTTGGAAAAGGTGGCAAATCCCGTAAGACCGGAGTTGTTGCGCATTTCGTACAAGACAAAGTAGGGCGCAATGGTGCAGTCCAACACATAGCGGAAGGTGTACATGTTCCCTTCCTTTTTTTCCAACGTCGCACCAATAACGGATTTGTCGTTGAGGATGTATCCCGTCAGTCCGTCGTTGCGGTAGCCGATTTTTTCCGCCCACGCCTCTTCCGTGTACTTGTAGGCAGTGTCTTCCCATTGCACTTCGTCAAGCGACGACACTTTCACTGCGCTTCTGGAAAGGTAGTTGTCTTCCCATATGTACAGTTGTTCGCCAAATTTTACAAGCGAACTGTAACTTGTGGCTTGTTTGAAAACGTTGTGTCCCACAACGGTGCGTTTGGATGCAACTCCCTGCGAAACGCCCATAGACGTGCTTGTTCCCACGGTAGTGCCGGTAAATCCGCCGCTACGTTGCAATTCTCCTGCCGCAACAAACAAACTTTCCTTTGCAGAAAGCGTTTCCGGCGTTGCTCCCTGCGGTTTTTCCAAAAGGGTGCTTACCGTATCTCCCTGAGGAGGCGTCGGCGGTTGTGCGCTTTGTTTGTCGTTCAAAGCAAACACAACTCCCGTGGAAATCATTATTAACGCCAATATTCCGCAAACGATTTTTATTTTCATCGCATTCTCCCGACTTTTTGAACCCTGTGGCAATGTAGTAACGGAACTTTTTCAAACCGTCAACTTGCAAGGTACAAAAAGGTAAAATATCAATTTTATAAAGATTATTATATCTATTAAAGTAAATTGAAAGTAAACTTTTGTTATATTCTGAAAAAAATGCGTCAAAAAATGCGCCCTGAACAGGGCATTTTCATTGAAACAAAGTGTTTTTTCGCTAGTTTGCCTGTCGGGCATGTTGACGCCGCAGGATATCTGAGCGGCAATTAGATGTAGAACGGTCGCAGCAAATGCAGTCAAAAATTTGCCGAAACCTTTGAAAAAAAGCGTATCTAAAAGTTTTCGTCAATTTGTGCTGTAAAAAGTTGTAATACGGCATTGAAAGTTTTGTCGAAGGCGGACTGACCTTTTTGTGCAGTGGTAAAATATCTGCAAAACCGTTTCAAGGAGATTTTTATGGCAAGGCGAATAGTCATCACAAGCGGAAAGGGAGGCGCAGGAAAAACCACCGTGTGCGCCAATTTGGGCATTGCCTTGGCAAAACGCTCTTTAAGGGTGCTGTTGGTGGATTTGGATTTGGGATTAAACAATCTCGACGTGGTAATGCAGGTGGAAAACAAGGTGGTGTACGATTTTGTAGACGTGTGCGAGGGAAGATGCCGACCGTCGCAGGCTCTAATTCAGGACGAAAACGAGCCTACTTTGTACATAATGCCCAGTTGCCACTCGGCAAAGAGGCAAATTACCGTAGACATGGCAAACAAGGTAATAGACAAAATAGCCGACAACTTCGATTTTGTGCTGATAGATTGTCCAGCAGGTATCGATTCCGGTTTTCGCCGTGCCGTAAGTTGTGCCTGCGAGGCGGCTGTCGTAGTAACGCCGCACCTTTCAGGCGTAAGGGACGCAAACAAAACAATAAGTCAACTGCGGGACATGGCGGTTTACGTGGTGGTCAACCGTGTGCGTGGCGACCTTGTGGCGTCGGGGGAAATGCTTTCCGTTTTTGAAGTGCTGAGTATTTTGGGCAAGCCGCCTTTGGGGGTAATTCCGGAAAACGACGACATCAACTGCAATTTACAAAAAAGCACTCCCGCTTTTGACATTTTGGCAAAAAATCTGCAAACGGGAAGTACCGATATGTACGACTGTGTTTCCCACTACCGTGGTGTGTTTGGAAAAATACGCCGAAAACTCAAACGCAACGTGTAGCGATACGCCGTTATCAAGCGTTTTGAAACGTGCAAAAACAAAAAGGAGAAGTATGAAAAATCAAAGCATAAACTTTCAAAGGGCACAAAACATGCTGTTGCAGGACAAGTTCAATTTTCATCGCCAGCAGTTTGCAAAAGACCTTGCCAACTTTTTGTCCGACTACTTTACTTTTGACGGGTTGGCATTGGACGTGGTGGAGGGCAAAACCTGCGATTTGGTAATTTGCGTAAATGTTTCCAACGTAAAAAAGACAAGAGTTGTGTAGCATATACCCGACTTATTTGGCATAATGTATTTTGAACAGACAGGAGGTGCAAACAAATGGATTACGAAGGTGTAAACAGCGTGGTGTGCGATGCGGAGGAAAGCGATTGGCTGGACGTTTCCTACACGGAACGCAAGTATCTGAAAGATCAACCTAAGCAACAGCGTTTTCACAATGCAGTTGCAAAAATAAAAACAGGCAAAGCATGGAAATTTGCCATTGTCGCCGTGCTGTGCGTGGCTGTGCTTGCCACAATGCTTTTTGTGGACGGCGATTTCAAACAGGACGTGTTTGACGCAGTGAAAACTGCCGCCACATCGGTGTTTGGCGGAGGGGAAACAAGCAAAACAAATCAGATAAACATTCCCTGCAACGCAACGCTTGTGGACATTTCCGACGGTGTAATGACCTTCAACGGAGGGCGTGTGGCTCTTTCTCTCACCCAAGGCACGGTAAGCGAAACAACCGCCGATTCGGTAACTGTTTCCATGGATGACAAAACATCCGTCGTGTACACAAATCTGACAACCGTATTGGTAAATGTTGGCGATAAGGTGGATGCAAACAGCCTTTTGGGCAAGTACGACGAACAGTACCAAGCCAGCATTTTGCAGGAAGGCGAGGTAGTAAAACAGGTTGTGGGCAGTGAAACGCAACTGACATGGGAAATCTGAAATTCAAAATCAGTGCAGGTTTTTGGCTTTTCATCGTGGTGGCAGCGGTATTCCGACAGGGATACCTTGCCGCCATGTATACTGTTGCGGTGGTGCTTCACGAAACGGCGCACTACATCGTGGCAAAAAAACTTTTCTACCGTTGCAACGAAATACGTGTAGGTATTTTCGGCGCCGTGCTTTACGGAGAGTTTCAGGACGTGCGTGGTGCCGACCGCATAAAGATTGCCCTTGCAGGCCCTTTGTGCAATTTTGCAATGTGTTTGCTGTGTCTGGCGTTGTGGTGGCTTTTCCCCGACGCCTACTATTTTACCGATGCATTTCTTACATCCAACCTGAGTATGGCGTGCGTCAATCTGCTTCCCTGCTACCCGTTGGACGGCGGACGTGTGCTGACGGGACTGCTGGAAAACAGGTATCACGGCAACGCCCTGAAATTGACGTCCCTTTTCACCTACGTTGTTTCCTTGGCGTTGTTTGCCGTGTTTTTGCTTTCGCTGTACACAGGACACAACCTTTTCAACGTGGGGCTTTTCGCTTTGGGAATTTTTTCCGGCGTGTTCACCAAAAGCGGAGGCGAGTGCTACGTCCGTACAACGCTCACTCACAACCGAAGGAGGTTTGCCAAAAAAGGTATGGAAAAAAAGACGTTGGTGTTTGACGGAGACAGCCTTTTGCGTGACGTCGCCAAACGTATGCAGGGCAATTTCTTGTACTGCCTGGAAGTGGTGGACGGCGACATGAACGTAACGTCAAGGTACAACGTCGCTCAGTTGGAAACGCTTGTCGTGGACTGCCCTTTGGACACCCCGCTGAAACGCCTTCCAAAGTGCTGACGGCAGTTTCGCAATGTCAGCAGTGTTTTTTCTCAAAATTTCAAGCGCAAATTTGTCCTCTACTTTGTAGCGATTTTTACATACGGTAGCAGGTTTTTGTTACATTAAACATTATTTTTGCATTTGTAAAATGCTACTTGTATTGCCAAATGATGTAAAAATTTGTGCGCCGTGGCAGAAGTTTCAAACGGCAAAACGCATCGCAAAGTAAAACGGTGCGTTTTGTTCAAAGGCGCTCGACTCGTTTTCCTACGGTAGCAGGTTGTTGATGCACGAATGTTTTTTTGTGGCATTTGTAAAAGGCAAATTGCATTGCAAACAAACGTAAAAATTTGTGTGCCGTGGCAGAAGTTTCAAACGGCAAAACGCACCGCAAAGTAAAGCGGTGCGTTTTTTAGTTGTATTTTTTTGCAGAAACTTTTTTGTTTCAATGTGCATTTGCGTTTTTGCTGTTGCCTACGTCGTTGGTGCGGGAAACATTGAAACATTGGCTTTACTGTTTTTCACGAAGTCCGTGCAGGTAACGGGAAAAGGGTGTTTTCGTATTTTCAGATTTTCCGAATCGCCGTTATTCCAACTTTATTTCCGTTGGCAGTTTGTTGTATCTTTTGTTCAGCAGGCTGTACATTGCCAGCGCAAAAAGCGCCGTCGCCCACAGCAAAAGGTACAGTTTGAAAAAGGAAATTGCCGAAAGCAACAAGGTGAAAAGCGCACCGAAAAAGTACCACACGAAACGTTTTTTGCTGAAAGCAATTTGTGGCAGATACATTACCGCAACGCCCTTGACGTGGGGCAAAGAGGGCAGTTTTTCCGCCTGCGCAAACAGCGTGAAGGTGCTGTTTATGTCAAAAAACTTCACGTCGATGAAATTTTCTGCCACAGTTTGCAAAGTTCTTTCCCACCTGTTGCAAAACAAGATGAGATGTTTGCAGTTGTTTCGTTTGGCTTGCACAACGGCTTGTTGCAGTTGGTCGGCGGAAAGGTTTTCCCTTTGAAAACACAACGCTACAAAGTGTTTTTCCTTTCCTGTGGCAAACAGACTGTCGTAGTCTATCTTTTCCGTTGTCATTCCGTAAAAAGTAAGTAAAGAGGAAAAAAGCGTTGCGTTGTCGGCGTTAAACTGCAAAAAAGCAAACAGATCGGCAAGTTGCCTTTTTTTGTTTTTCTTTTTGTCCTTGTGTTTGTCCCATTTGCACAACACGTTGTACACCAGCAAGCACACGCACACGGCAACAGTTACGGCTGGC
>HF998471.1:13174-15310 GCA_000433775.1 Corallococcus sp. CAG:1435
GGCTGCCGCCGTTGCATACAAACTGTCTTTAAGAACGTAAACCGCCCACGCAAATGTCAGGAAAAACGCCATTGCCGTACATAAAATTGTGTTCAATATTCTTGCCATGGTGTAATTGTCGTCAGTATTTTGAAATTTTAATTGTAAAATTTTGCAAGATAATGTAAAATAACGGTATGAAAGTGGGAATTTTCGGAGGGACATTCAATCCTCCTCACAAAACGCACATAGCAATTGCCAAACTTGCCCAAAAGCAGTTGGAACTTGACAAACTCATTGTTGTGCCCTGCGGCATACCGCCCCACAAACCGTGCGACGTGGACGCCGACACACGCCTCACCCTCACCAAGTTGGCTTTCGGCGATTTTGCCGAGGTGTCCACCTGTGAGATGGAAAAGCAGGGGAAGAGTTACACTGTGGAAACGTTGCGCTTTTTTGCGCAGATGTATCCGCAGACGCAGTTGTATCTGATAATAGGCGGCGACAGTTTCCGAGATTTTGACACATGGTATTGTCCACGGGAAATTGCCTCTCTTGCCACTCTTGCCGTGGCAGACAGAAACCACAAGACCTTTGTTACAACGGCAAGGAAAAACGCCCGTTTGTTCGGCGCACGCACGGAGTTTTTGGACATTGCCCCCGACGACGTCAGTTCCACGGAAATTCGTTTGCGCTACCAATTCGGGTTGGACAACGGCGAATTTGTAAGCAAAGCGGTGGACGACTACATTTTGCAACACGGCTTGTACGGCGAGTACCGAGAAATGGCGCAAAAAGTGCGCAGTTACCTCACTCCGCAACGCTTTTCTCACACCTTTTACGTTGTGAAACGTGGTCTGGAACTTGCCACTGAAGAGGAAAAACACAAGGTTTTCGTTGCCTGTCTGCTACATGATTGTGCCAAGTACATTGCCCCGCAACGGTATGCCGACTACGGCTTTAATGCACCTCCCGATATGCCTCAACCGGTAGTTCATTCCTTTTTGGGAGCATTGGTGGCGAAAAAGGATTTCGGCGTGGAGGACAAGGATATTCTGGATGCCATTGCCTACCACACAACGGGCAAGCCAAACATGACGAGGTTACAAAAAATTGTATACGTAGCGGACAAAACGGAACAATCCCGCAAATATCCCCTTTCGCACCTCACGCAGGGAAGCCTCGACAGACAGTTTGAAAACTGTCTTTTGGAGGCAAACGAAGTTGCCGCAAAGCGACACGGCGAAAAAATTTATCCTCTTTCGCTACAAACTTTGGATTTTTACTTTCCAAAAAAGCAAAAAGAGGGTACAATAGAGCAAAAATCTACAAATACGGAGATTACAATGAACGAAACAGTACAAACAATTTGCAAAGCATTGTCGGAAAAATCTGCAACTGACATCAAAATCATCGAAGTAAAGGGTGTAAGCGACATTGCCGACTACTTTGTGGTGTGTTCCGGTCGCAGTGCACCGCAGGTTAAAGCCATTGCCGAGCATCTGGAAGAAACAATGGAAAAACAGGACAAATTTGCCCTTCACAAGGAAGGAATGAGAGAGGGCAGATGGATTGCGTTGGACTACGGCGACGTAATCGTGCACATTTTCCACAAGGACACAAGGGACGTGTACGCTTTGGACACGCTGTGGAATCACGGCGGAAACGTTTCCGACTACAAAGACTGATTATCAACAGAGGGCGCAAGGCTCAACGCCTGCGCAAAGGAGCAAGAAATGAAATATGTTACAAAGGGAGTTTGTTCCCGAGAGATAAATTTTGACGTGGTGGACGGCAAGGTTCACAACGTGAAATACCTTGGCGGTTGCAGCGGAAACACTCAAGGCGTCGGTGCCTTGGTGGAAGGAATGGACATTGACGAAGCCATTGCAAGGTTGCGTGGAATACGTTGCGGTTCCAAGCCTACTTCCTGCCCCGACCAACTTGCCATAGCGTTGGAGCAGTACAAGCAGTCCAACTGAAAATTTACAGCAAAACGCAGGTTTGTGCCTGCGTTTTTTTGTTTACTGTTGCGTAAGTTTCGGAAAACAAAAACGACTTTTGCCCACACTTAATTTGAGAAACTTTTTTTTGTTTGCTTTAAGTTTTACTTTCATACATTCGAAAGGTGTATTTGCCGTGTTACACTTTATTTGA
>HF998472.1 GCA_000433775.1 Corallococcus sp. CAG:1435
CCTGCAATACACGTTTTCAAACATATGACGTTGCTTATTGCACATATTCATAACAGTGAATTTTACAGTAACATTAGCCTTACAACAAACAGGCTGACGTAGTTTTTGCAAAAAAGGGAAATCCTTTTCAATAACGAAAAAACACTTCTTTAAAATTGCATATTGATTTTTGAAAACAAATTTGATACAATAATTTTGTGAACGGAGGTGATAAACTGTGAAACGACAAAAGGTTTGTTTTGCATTGGACACTGTAGGGGCAATACTGTTTATTTTGTCAACAATCTACTTCATAATTTACTCCATTGCCATTTTCCCACCGATAGCCGTGAAAATCATAAATGAAAATCCGCAGCAATCCGTGGCAGGTGCATTGGGAATTGCCTTTTCATCGGCTATTGCCGTGTCGGTGATTGCCATCGTCCTGTCTTTGTTGGGGTGTTTGCTGTTGATTTTTTCCGTTGTGATTTTGATAGGTGCTTTGCGTAGCAGACGACTGATCGCAAAGGGTAAAAAGAAGGTGTACGCCGCCTGGCAGATTGTTTCCGCCGTATTTATTTTCGTGATAACTTTGTTTACCGTTGCCATGGGAGCAACCTCCTACATTCAGTTTTTGCCAAGTCTTATTTCGGCTTGCGTAGGGTTTGTGCTGTTTGTAGTTACTGCCATACTGAAATTTCAGGAATCCAAACGGCAACAGGCAGTTGTTGCACCACAGCAACAGCAATAACCTGCAAAAGGAACATTGGCACAAACGCACCGCTTTTGTGTGTCTGACAGTCATTGTGCCTTTGGGGACGTTGCGCACGGTAATTTGAAAAATACACGTTGGGACAAGGCGCAAAACGAATAAACCAAAAGCACCTTAGACAATGCTCACTCCAACGCCAAACTGCCGTTGTGGCGTGCATCGAAATTTTACTGCAAATAGCGACGGTTTTGCCGATTTTGATTGCTTTACTTTAACTGTAAAGTTACAGGCGATGTACACGCAGTTGTTTTCCTAAACTTTCCGCTGTTTGCGTAAAGTTTTTGAAGTTTGTGTACAACGGCTTTTTACAACCAAATTTTTCAACAAAAAAACCGTGTTTTTGCACGGTTTTTTGTTTTGTTTACTTTATGATTTTTGGCGTTTTTGACTGTGCCCGACAAGTTTTGCAGGAATGTCGTAACGCTTTTTCAATACAACCGCTGAATTTAAGCGACAAAGATGCATTTTTGCGGAATACACGCCAAAATTTTACTTTCAAGATGTTTATTCCACGCTTTTGAGAGATTCTATCATATCTATTTTTTTCAACGCAGGATACATTACCAAGTTTATTATTGCGGAAAATGCCAAGGTTATTGCCGCTCCAAGAAGGTAACTGCTCCAAATAATGTTTCTGCTGAACATGATTAGGTCCACTTCGATGGACTGTATCACGTAACTGTGCAGAATCACGCCCAAACCGATGCCGAAGACAATGCCTATTACCGTGAGAATTACGTTTTCTCTGAACACATTGGCAGCGACTTCCGAATCGTAAAATCCCAACACTTTGAGAGTTGCAAGTTCACGTTTGCGCTCGGCAATGTTGATGCTGTTGAGGTTGTACAGCACCACCAACGCCAACAACGCAGCCGCAGCCAACACAATCAGCACAATGGAATTGAGAGATTTCAGCGTTTCGTCTGCCCACTCCACCGTTGTGGACACAAACGCCACGCCGTTGACGTTGTTTTTTGACAAAAGCGCCGTTCCCAACTGCGTCTGGAATTCATCCGACGTATCGGAATACCGCAACAGCAACTGATTGTAATTTGCCTCTCCGCCAAAGATGTCGGCGTACAAAGTGGGTGAGAAAAACATGTAATGACCGATGTAGTTTTCAAAAACGGCATCTACCTTCATCGTTACACGTTGGGAATTGTCTTGGAAAGTTACCGTATCCCCCACCGAAACGCCCAGAGTTTTGGCTGTTTTTTCGCTGAGCATTACTCCGCTCGAACTGTATTCCAGGCTTTTGCCGTTGGTACGCCGGCGGAATGTGAAGTACTCTTTTATTGACTGCAAAGACTGCGGAACGACTACCGTTACCGTTTGGGTGGAATCCTTGCCTTGCACCTCTACGGCTTTTTGATACACAGCGAGAACATCTATGCCCTGAGTTTGCGTTATGTCCTCAATAAGTTGGGAACGTTGCTGCTCCGAAAGAGAATCGGAAAGCGACACCGTTGCCTGATAGTGAGTCAGTTCTTCAAACTGTTTGTCGGCAACTACAGTTATTGAATCGTGCAAACCCAGCCCGACAAGCACCAGTCCCATGCAGCCGGCAACGCCGATTACCGTCATAAACAGGCGTTTTTTATAGCGAAACATATTGCGGACGGTAGTTTTTTGATTGAAACTTAACCTCTTCCACAAAAACGGAATACGCTCGGCAAGCACACGTTTGCCCGGTTTGGGTGATTGCGGTCGCATTATTTGCGCAGGTTTTGCATGCGCCAGCGAGTAACTTGCAAACACTGCGGCAAGCCCCGTGCAAAGCACGCCTGCAAACACCGCAATCAAGCCTTCCGTCCAGTTGTAGGGAAGCAGGAAGGTGTCCAGACCTTCGTACAACAGTGCGTAAGTCTTCATTATTGCAAGGGGGAATATTTTTTCTCCTGCAAGTACTCCAACCAAAGAGCCTGTGAGAGTAGGAATGAGCGCATACATAAGGTACCTCAAAAGCACCGTTGAGTTTTGACAGCCCAAGGCTTTGAGTATGCCGATTTGTCCACGTTCCTCTTCCACAAGACGTGTCATACATGTGAGGCTGACCAATGCCGCCACCAAGAAGAAAATTATCGGCAACAATTTTCCCAAATTGCCGATACGCTGTGCGTCGTTTTCGAAGTTGACGCAGGAAACCACCGTTTCTCTTCCCACAATGTACCATTCCGGCACTTCAAGTTGCACAAAAGGCGGCAAAAATCCGCCGAACTGCGCCAGAATTTCGTCGTACCGACGTTGGCATGCCGTTTGCGCCAACACTTCTATTTGCTGTGTAGCCTGTTGACACAAAAGGTCGTACTCTTGGGAAAAACAGTCGAGCGGAATGGCGTCGGAAAGTAAAATGCGTGCTTCGGTGAAAGCGGCAACGGTGAAAACGCTGTCGGGAACAAGCACAAATCCGTCGATTTCTCCGCTTCCGACATTTCCCGTGCCACGGTTTAAGTCCATGTATTGAGGAAGATTGCAAAAGCCTACAACGGTAAACTGCGTTTGCGAAAGTTGCGTATTCAGCGTTTCGGAACTGCCGTCGCCGTCCACAAAGGCTATTGTGTCCCCCAATTTGTAGTTGCCCTTGTCCTGCAAAAAGGAATCCAGCACACATTCATCCGACGTTTGGGGCAATCTTCCGCTTGTGAGCGTGGGAATGTTGACGTCGTTTGAAAGGGACATCAGTTTGACAGCCTTTTTATCTTCGCCGCTGCACAACACGTCGAGGGAATGCACACCTTCGGCAATATCCACAACGTCCAAAGCGTTAAGGTCGTCAATGTCCTGTTGCGTTATGCCCAATGTCCCCACCACACGCAAATCCATCAGATGAGTGCGGTCGTAGTAACTGTCGGCAGACAAAAGCATGTCGCCTTCACTGGAACGTAACCCGGAAAAAACCGCCGTCCCTACCAAAATAATGAAAAACACCGAGATAAATTTGCCTTTGTGCTTGGCAAGTCCTCGTAAAAAATCCTTCAACAACGGTTTCATGGCACACTCCTTACCACTCTATCTTTTCCACGTCCACGGGGTGGGCGTTTACTTCACAACTTACAGCCTGACCGTTGCGAATACGAATCACCCTGTCCGCCATGGGCGTCAGCGCACTGTTGTGCGTAATTATTATCACCGTCATTTTTCTTTCACGACAGGTTTGTTGCAAAAGTTTGAGTACCGCTTTGCCCGTGACGTAATCCAAAGCGCCGGTGGGTTCGTCGCACAGCAACAGTTTGGGGTTTTTTGCAAGCGCACGAGCAATGGCAACACGCTGCTGTTCGCCACCGGAAAGTTGCGATGGGAAGTTGTTTTTTCTGTCCGAAAGCCCGACCTCTTCCAGAACTTCTTCGGCGGAAAGAGGCTTTTTGCTTATTTGCTGGGCAAGTTCCACATTTTCCAGCGCAGTGAGATTTTGCATCAGATTGTAAAACTGAAAGACAAATCCCACCTCTTCACGGCGGTAACGCACAAGACTTTTGCCCTGCAAATTGCTTACCACTTCGCCGTCGACAACAACTTCGCCCGACGTTGCGGTGTCCATGCCTCCCAAAATGTTGAGTACTGTTGTTTTACCTGCGCCGCTTGGCCCCACTATCACAACAAATTCGCCCTTTTCAATAAAAAAGTTCATTTCCGACAGGGCGTTTATCTTAACTTCGCCCATACTGTAAACTTTGCTTACGTCCGTCAACTGTATAAAATGGCTCATAATTCCTCCCGTCAGACAAAATATGCCTACAACAAATTGATGTTGCAATATTCTTATTCTTATGATACAATTTTAATACACTTGTAAAATAACTGTCAAATGTCAATTTTTTCCTTTTTGTATGTTGTTTTACATTACTTTACATTGTGTAAATTAGGTGATGAAATGAAAAAGGACAGAAGAGCCGTCTACACGGAAATGGTAATACGTGAGGCATTTTTGCAACTGGTAAAAAGCAAACCCATACAAAAAATTACTGTATCGGACATTTGCGCACTGGCGGAAATAAGCCGACCTACCTTTTACCTGCACTACGAGGATATTTACGCTTTGGTGGATGAAATAGGCGAAAACATGCTGGCTTCGGCAAAACTAAAAGACATAACGGAAGTTTCCATGGACAATCCCGACGAGTTGCACCAAGTAACGCTGCATCTGATACACGTTATTGAAAAGAACCTTCAGATTTACAAAATTTGCGTGCTGGAAAGGGGTATTGCCACACAACTGCCAAAAAAAATAACAGAGGAACTGAACGGAACTTTAAGCAAAAAGTGGGCGGAAAGCGAAAAAGTTGACACAACCTTGGACAAATCGTACATTGTGGAATTTATTCAGGCAGGTTTCAACAGTATTTTGTCTTGCTGGATAAGCAAAGACCCAGAAAAAAGAGAAACTGACGAACAACTTGCCTACATCATAGAAAATCTGCTTTTGAAAGGACTTATGGGATTTGCCTTGCAAAAAGAAACGGCAAAGTGATGCGAAAAGTTGTACGAAGACAAAACAAAATTGAACTAACGGCAAAAAAAGGACGGCGAAAACCGT
>HF998473.1:0-973 GCA_000433775.1 Corallococcus sp. CAG:1435
AAAACATTGTACCGTGTGCAAAAATTCGTTACTTTTTTGTGTGCGTCAATGTACAACGAAAGACGAAGTTTGTAAAAAGACGATTCAGTCATGCAACAAAGACGTTTCCGTCATGCAACTTTTGATACCTTTTTCCAGACATCCGCAAAGAAAAACTGCAATTTTGACCTTTGCCCCTGTGTCTGCAATACTCACGGGGTAGCGTTTGGGCAAATTTGTGGCAGGTGCAACCGTGCGCTACATCTTCCCAATGAGTTTACAAATTGAAAAGCGCAGTGTATAATGTATACTATCGAAATATGGCTATATTTTGAAATACATCGAAAAGGTTTCATTTGCCTTTTTGAAAAACCGAGAGGTACTGCAATGAAAAAAACCTACTACATCACAACCCCCATCTACTATTCCAGCGGAAGTTTTCACCTGGGACACTGCTACACAACGGTAATTTGCGACGCCATTGCACGTTTCAAGCGTATGGACGGCTACGACGTGTTTTACCTTACCGGCACCGACGAACACGGGCAAAAGGTTCAGCAAAAAGCGGAACAGGCGGGCGTTACGCCAAAACAGTACGTTGACAAACTGTACGAACAGATAATCAACCTGTGGAAAGTGTTGGGAATATCTTACGATAAATTTATCCGCACCACCGACGACTACCACGAAAAAACCGTGCAGAAAATTTACGAAAAGTTGCTGGCAAGCGGCGACCTGTACAAATCGGAATACGAGGGCTGGTACTGCACCCCCTGCGAATCCTTCTGGACGGAAAGCCAACTTGTGGACGGAAAATGCCCCGATTGCGGACGTGAAGTCAAGTTGGAAAAGGAAGAAAGTTACTTCTTCCGCCTTTCAAAGTATCAGGACAGACTGATTGAGTTTTACAAGCAGAATCCCGATTTCATTTCCCCCAAATCCCGCATGAACGAGATGATAAACAATTTCATCAAGCCGGGGCTGAAAGACGTGT
>HF998473.1:988-15336 GCA_000433775.1 Corallococcus sp. CAG:1435
CGTGTGCGTTTCCCGCACCACATTCGATTGGGGCGTGAGATTGCCTTTCGACAAAAAACACGTTGCCTACGTGTGGATAGACGCCCTCACCAACTACATCACGGCGTTGGGCTACCTGCAAGACGACCACGAAAACTTCGACAAGTTTTGGCCTGCCGATTTGCACATGGTGGGCAAGGAAATCGTGCGTTTCCACACGATAATCTGGCCGGCGCTGCTTATGGCTTTGGGCTTGCCCCTTCCCAAAAAAGTGTACGGACACGGCTGGTTGCTTTTCGGCAACGACAAGATGAGTAAATCCAAGGGCAACATTGTGGACCCCTTCTTCCTTGTGGACAGATACGGCGTGGACGCAATACGATACTTCCTTTTGAGGGAAATTCCCTTCGGAAGCGACGGCGTGTACACAAACGAAGCGTTGCTTACACGCACCAATGCCGATTTGGTAAACGATTTGGGAAACCTTGTTTCACGCACCACCGCCATGGTTACGCAGTACTTCGACGGCATCGTACCGCAAGCGGACGTCTTCACCGATTTGGACAACGAACTTGTTGCACTGTGCAACGAAACGTTGGAAAAAGTGCGCAAAAACATGGAGGAACTTTCCGCCCCCGACGCTTTGGCAAACATTTTCAAAATTGTGCAACGTGCCAACAAATACATTGACGAAACAATGCCGTGGTCGCTTAACAAAAACGGCGAAAAACAGCGTCTTGCAACGGTAATGTACGTTTTGTGCGAATGTATCAGAATTTCCGCTACGCTTTTTGAACCGTTCATCCCCACCACGGCGCAAAAGATTTTTGACAAACTCGGCTTGCCTTTGCCCAAAGACTTTTCGCAAATTGCCTTCGGAAACCTTGCCGCAGGCACCAAAGTTAACAAGGGCGAAAACCTCTTCAACCGTATTGACGTGGCAAAGGAACTGAAACAACTTGACGAAATAGCGCAATCGCAAAGTAAATCGGCGCAAAAACAAACGCCCCCGCAAGACCTTGTGGACATAAACGACTTTGCCAAAATAAAACTTTGCACGGCAAAGGTTGTGGAATGCACCAAAGTGGACAACAGCGACAAACTGCTTTTACTGAAATTGCAGGTGGGCGACGAAATGCGTCAGGTAGTCAGCGGAATTGCCCACTGCTACCAACCTTCCTACCTGGTGGGAAAAACGGTGGTACTTGTGAAAAACCTTAAACCGGCAAAAATAAGAGGTATCGCAAGCAACGGAATGATTTTGTGCGCCGCAGACGGCAAAAACGTCATTTTCGTAACGCCGGAAAAGGAAACGGAAAGCGGAAAGGAAGTGCGCTGACATGATAGACAGCCATTTGCATTTGGACGACGCCAAGTTTGACGGAGTGAGGGAACAGATAATAAACGATTTTCCTCTTCACAACATCGATTTTGTCATAAACAACAGTTGCGATTTGCCCTCCATGAGAGAAAGCGCACGGCTGGCAAAGGAAAATTTCCGTGTTTTCGCCACTGTGGGAATGCACCCCCACGACGCCAAAAGTTTCGACGTCAATTTTGAAAAAGAAATGATTGCCTTGGCACAACACCCCAAAGTGGTTGCCGTAGGGGAAATCGGATTGGACTACTTTTACGACATTTCCCCCCGACAGGTACAAAAGGACGTTTTTGCAAGACAACTGGAAATTGCCGACAAACTGCATTTGCCCGTTACCCTTCACGTACGGGACGCCTACGGCGACGCATTGGACGTTTTGACGGCACAAAAACGTTTTCTCAACAACGGCGTTTTGTGGCATTGCTACGGAGGCAGTGCGGAATTTGCCTCGCAAATGGTAAAAAAAGGACACTACTTTGCTTTTGGCGGAGCCATTACCTTCAAAAACGCCAAAAAGGAAGATGTAATAAGGGCAATACCGCCCCAACGTATTTTGTCGGAAACGGACAGCCCCTACATGACGCCCGTGCCTTTGAGAGGCACCGTCAACAATCCTTTCAACGTGCGTTTCGTAGTGCAGAAACTGGCGGAGGTGTACGGTACGGATTTTTCCGCCATGGAAGAACAAATCCGCAAAAACTGCCTGCAACTGTTTCCCAAAATTGCCGCTTTTTTGAAAGACTGAAAGGCCAAACACTTGTTTTGAAGGGAAAATTCCCTTTCTTTCACGATAAAGAGGCAAATCTTACAAAAACGCCGTTGAGGCGAAAAAATCTACTGCACAGCAGGGCAAACGCTTGTTTTTGCAAGAAATTCTTGCCAAATAAACTGTGGCAGGAAAGACGTTTTCAACAATCCAAAAACCACAACTGTATTGAAACGATAGCGGAACGGTTGCAATTTTCTACGACAAAAACCTGTTGACAAAACGGGCAAAAGAGCAAAGGAAAACACTGCAAGATTTCCGTGCGGACAAAGACACAAAAGACATAAACAAAAACAAACAACACAAAAACACGCAGTAAAATGCAGTAATAACGCCGAAAATGTACGTTATCTCTGCATTTTTTGCACACAACGAAACTATGAACAACTACGTTTACATTCTCAAAAACAAAATTTACATCAACCTCACCAACCGTTGCAGCAACAACTGCGACTTTTGCATACGCCACGGAAGGGAGGGCATGGGCGACAGCAAACTGTGGATTACCGAAGAGCCAACCACGGAAGACGTGCTGGAACAACTTCCGCAAAATCTCGACGACTACGACGAAGAGGTGGTATTTTGCGGATTCGGAGAACCTACGTACAACTTGGAAACGCTGGACGAAGTGGCAAGTTACCTGCACTGCAAAGACAAGAAAACACGCATAAACACCAACGGACAGGCAAACCTGATACACAAACGGGACGTTACCGACATTTTAGTTACCGGTTGCGACACCATAAACGTTTCCCTCAACGAAAGCACCGCCGACAAGTATCAACAGCATTGCAAAAGCATTTTCGGCAAAAAGGCGTTTGACGCCCTTGTGGAATTTGCCTCGCTGTGCCGTCAGCGTGGGGGCAACGTTGTTTTTTCCGTTGTGGACAGCATAGGCGAAAAGGACGTTGAAGCGTGCAGGAAACTTGCCGAAAGGATGAAAATCCCCCTCCGAGTACGTCGCAAGGAGTAACAATGAACGTAAACTACGATTTACTTTTTCAAGAGGCAAAAAGCAAGGCTAAAGAGGGAAGCAAACTGCTTTTGCACGTGTGCTGCGCCCCCTGCGCCACCTACTGTCTGACACGGTTGCTGGACGTATTCGACATTACGCTGTACTTTTCCGACGACAACATTTTTCCCGACGCCGAATGGGAAAAACGCCTCGGCGAAGTGAAAAAACTTGTGGACATTGTGAACAACGGCCAATTTGAGCAGAAAGCGAAATTTCCGCTTAAACTGCATGCCAAACAATACGACTACGGCAACTTTTTGCACTACGCAAAAGGCTTGGAAAAGGAAAGAGAGGGGGGCGCAAGGTGCGAAAAATGCTTTGAACTGC
Source organism: Corallococcus sp. CAG:1435 (assembly GCA_000433775.1). Taxonomy (GTDB): domain Bacteria; phylum Bacillota; class Clostridia; order Christensenellales; family CAG-314; genus Fimimonas; species Fimimonas gallinarum. The sequence goes on from HF998473.1 coordinate 4,454, forward strand.
GCCTTGACGACACTCGCAACTTTGCCGACGCCAACGGATTCGACTACTTTGCCACCACTCTCACCGTTTCCCCCTACAAAAACAGCCAAGTTATCAACGCCGTGGGAGGCGGACTTGCCAAAAAAGCGCAGTGGCTTTGCACCGACTTCAAAAAGCACAACGGTTACAACGAAAGCGTGCGTCTGTCGCAAAAATACGGCTTTTACTCGCAAAAATACGGCTTGTACCGCCAGCACTACTGCGGATGCGCCTTCGCCCTTCAACAAATGCAACGGGAGCAAAAACAAAAGAACTGAAAAACCGCCGATTTTCTATTTGGCGGTTTTTACGTTTTTCCCTCTGTTGTTCGGGTCTTGTTGCGCTACTGCTTTGCCTTGCGGTATTGCTTTCTACCTGCAATACTGCTTTTTTTACAACTTTTCTGGCGACGGTTAACTTGCAATACTGTTTTATCTGTTTATCTGTGTTTTTCCACTATTGCCGTTGATTACCAACTTGTCGGTTTTATTGCATTTTTTAGTTTTTGTTTTGTGAAGATGACCCCTGCAACGACACTTTTTGTAACACCGTAAACAACTTTATAAGACTTGCAGAGGTGTTTTATCTTTGCTTTTCGTTCTTACCGTTGCCTTAACAACCTATCTGTTACATTGTGGTTTTTGTTTTGCGAAGTTGATTTCCCGTTGCAACGACACTTTTTGTAACACCGTAAACGACTTTTTTACTTGCGGTGAGGCTTTTTGTTATTGTCCTGTTGATTTTCAACCTGTACTTTGCGACGGCACAAACTGTGTTTTGTCAAAAAATGCGAATTTGTTGAACATTTTACATAAAGTACTACGATAAATATATTATTAAGCATTGCCAAAATACTTTTTTTCTTATATAATTTTTACAAGAAGTAACGCTCATTTTCAATTCAGCAAATTTGTGAAACAAAACTCTAAGGGGAGAAATGACATGAAAAAATTTTTGCTTTGTCTGCTTGTTGTCGTGTTGGCATGTACATTGGTGCTTGTCGCCGCCTGCGACGAAACGGAAAATGCCGAGTTTGAAGAATATCGGAAAATTGTTACTGCGATGGCGCAAAAAGTCAATGAGGACTGGGGAACATCCCAAAACATAAAGTCAGGAAAACTTTACCGTCAACACCCTGCCGAAGAAATTGACGCTATTGTGGAACAATGCACGGAAAAAACGCCGAGTGACAATTCCTTGTTTTTCAAGGACACTTTTGACCAAAGCATCTACATTCCCGTAGTTGTGGGGGAAATTGTCGCACAGGATTTCGGGGGAACTTCTTTTTACAACGTAGGAATCACCATTGCCGACCTCAACGAGCATGTGATGACTGTTTCCGACGGCACAAAAAAGACAAGTTATGCGTACCGCCATGACCCGGACAACCCGCAAGACGACAATTTTGTTGTAATTGAAATAGATTTCACCGACGCAGAAAACTTCCAATTTGTTGCCTTGCGATTTGACGACCAACTGCAACATTGCGTGTACTTTTACGGCGACTCGCATAAAAACTTTGTTACCGTATGCAACGATTTGCGAAACGGACATGAAAACAACAACTACGTTGCCTACACCAAGGGCAATGCAAGTTACATGATAACGGACGTGAAAACCGTGCGAAACTGTTTTGAAACGGTTGCGGAACAGTACACCGAAACCGTCAAGCAATCTGCCAAAGACGTGTTGAAAAACGTCAGTTACACCGTTACCTACCAACAATTTTTGGAACACATGGGGAACTACGTTGAAATTTCCACCACCGCAGGCGATTGGATGATGAATGGCAACATCGTTGTCGGATACCAAGGGACTTCTTCCGTCATTACTCTGCCCGACGACGCAACAAAAATCTGGTGCAATTTTTACATATCGGACAGCGTGAAAACGTTGATTATTCCCGAAAATATAAAATCGGTGGCTGCCACAACCGACTACGTAGAGGCGTTGCAAAACGGACAAGAACCTCCCGACGCCGACTACACCACCGACCTTTCGCAAATTGTGAACTGCCCCGCAAAATATTTACGCATTTTGGGCGGATACAACCTTACCGACGTACAAAGTTCCGCCGATTTGTTTGTTGCCGACAACCACTGTCTGTACGCCGATACGGGAGAGTTGCTGTACGTAACGGAAAACGACAACATAACCTCCCTCACCATTGACGAAAACAACCTGGGATTGGACGTTGAAACGCAACTTGCCACAATCAACTTGCCCAATTTGAAAAATCTTGACATTACCCTGTCCGACGACGGCGAAAAAAGCGGATTTGCTTTGACTTCTCTCACGTCGCAAAGTATCGAATTGTCTCAAAAACGGTTTTTCGAGAACATCACAATCCGCAACGTTTCTGGCGAATTTGTCGTGCAATTCGATGCGGAAAGCGTAAGTAATGTGCAGACGCTACAACTTGTAGCGAAAGAAAACGCTTCTCCCGATTTGAGGCTGGACTTTGACAGTCCGGTAGACGAGGTGTTGCTTTCCGACGGATTCAACAACGTTTCCGTTTACATATACAGCGACAACACGACGGAAATAACGGTTCCGCAAGACATAAACCTCATTGAGGTAGACAGTTCGTCGCAACTTGCCACAGTCTACCTGCCTTGGACAAAATTTCAATTTGTCTACGAGGGAATAAAAAACAAGTTGGGCATCATAGAAACCTCCGTGTTTGATTTCGACTATCAAACCACAACGGAAAACCTCAACATCTACGGCCCCAACTGTAATGCGGTGTTTCAACCCACAACACAGGAAGAACTGCAACAACTGGAATTGATTGCAATCTTCCCCGACATATATTACGACGACGCCACTACTCCGCCTTCGGCAGGTATCAACGGCTATTTCGGAGAGGGCAGCGTCATCACGGTGCCGGAAAAAATACTCGGATACACCGTTACATCCTACACCCTTACCAACACTTCTACGCAAAGCACCGCTCCCGACCCCGTAGTGGAAGGCATTACCGAACTGTACTTGCCTTCAACGTTGGAAAGGTTTTCCGTCGTAATGACGGAAAATCTTCCCTCGTACAGCCTGCAACGCATTGTGTTTGACGGCAGCAAAGAAAGATTTTTGGAAATTTACGGCGGCGACATGGACATTTTGGAAAGGCTCTTTCTCTACACCGAAGAGATACAATGCACCGACGGCAATTACCTGCCGGAAATACAAAATCAGATTGAAGTCTGGAACTACTCCGACAGCAGCGGAAACACCCTTTCAATAATTGTGAACTGGGGATCTTCCGATACATGGGTAGCCGACTTGTCGGCAGAGGTACGCCTTGTAATAGAGGGAGAACTTTTTCAGTACCACGGTTTTAACCTTAATTGGCAGCACATGTCCTTTACGTGTTATCCCTCTTGGTATTGGGAACTTCCCAATGAAGAAATCAACCAGAACCGCAAATTTTACCACGTATCATTCAACCTTACGCAAAACACACGAAACGGCAAAAACGAGATTAATTCCGTTTCGGTGGACGGGTTTGACTTTCAGTTTGTTTCCAAAGAAGCAAGCGAAGACATTTTCCACCGTTTCGACGCCGTTAAAACCGTGCAACCCACCTGCACGTCGTGGGGCAATTCCTACACAGTTTGTTCCGTATGCGGAGAATCTGGGGAACTTCTGGAAGAAACTCCGCCCATCGGACACGATTTTCAAAATCCCGTCTTCGTGCCTTCCACCTGTACGGAATACGGCTATTGGATGAAAACCTGCACGGCTTGCGGAGAAACGGAAAAGTACGACTACGAAACCTCTTTGGCACCTCACTCCTACACAATTTTGCTGGAAGAAAAGGAATCCACCTGCATCGAACAAGGTTACCAAATGTGGAAATGCGACCTTTGCGGAGCTGTTCACAAAGACGAATTGCCGTTGTCCGACCAACACCTCTACGGCGACGACGGACTTTGCACGGTATGCAACGAAGCGCACGCCGTGTTTGATTTGTTTGGTACTGACGAAGGTTACGTGATAGTTGGTCTGCACGACGACACAACTACGGAAATAACCGTTCCTTCACAGTTGAGGGGCATTCCCGTGTATCGTTTCAGCTTTACGGACAACACTTCTTTGCAAAAAGTCGTAGTTGCCGAAGGCACAGGTATAATTGGGGAAAATGCCTTTGCGGGATGCACCGCTCTTCGAGAAGTAATTTTGCCCGACAGCGTCTACACAATAACGGAAAACGCTTTTGCCGGATGTACGAGTCTGACGGGAATAGTACTTCCCGACTCGTTGAATAACGTCGAATCCACCTCTTTCAAGGGTTGCACTTCTCTTACAAGTATTGAAATGAAGGAAAATACGTCATTGGGAACAATGCACGTAAACTACGTCTTTGCCGATTGCCCGTTGCAAACGGCAACAATAAACGGAAGAGACTTTGCCTATATGGATTTTGAAACGCTGGTTTCCTTAACTGTAATAGGCGGAGAACTGACTGGTTCGAGTGAGGCAATTTTTGCCCCTAACCTGCAATATCTGGAAATTTGCGACAACGCAACGGGGGGGATTTCCCCTGTGTTCCAAAACTCCGCAAAACTTACCACCGTTATTGTGGGCGACGGAGTGCAATACATATACGACGACGCATTTGCCAACTGCACAAGCCTTACCGATGTAACGCTGGGAAGGGGAATAGTTCAGTTGGGCAGACTGACGTTTACGGAAAACGTTTCCGTACATATATCCGATTTTGACGCATTCTGCTTGACGGCGGAAACTTTCACCGAATGGCCGACAAACTGCAACATCTACGCCGACGGAAACCTGCTTACGGAATTTGTTTCCCCCGAAACAATGCAAACAGTGCCTGCAAATATGTTCAAAAATTACGGCAAACTGGAAAAAATCGTTTTGACAAACGTCGTAACGATAGGCGAAAACGCTTTTGAAAACTGCACAAACCTTGCAACGGCGGACATGGGCGACTGTCTGCAAGGGATAGAATCTTTTGCTTTTCAAAATTGCGGACTGAAAGAAATTGTCATTCCCGATTCAGTCGTTTCCGTAGATTGCCAAGCATTCTACATGTGCCAGCAGGCAACAAAGTTGCATTTAGGCAAAAAGTTGACAACCTTTGGAGACTACTCGTTCGCCTACCTTGTCTCGTTGAAAGAGATTACTTCCACCCCCGATGCAGAATTCGTCTACGCAGAAACGGGGTCACGCTACATCTTTTCCGGCACAAACGGCGTTACATCGGCAGACGTTTCTTCGGAAATTTCGATTTTGTTTGACAAGAGCGAAATTGAAACAATCAACATCAACAGCGGTACGGGCAAATCCTTCTCGTTGCAAGGCAACACGAAAGTAACTTCCGTTACCATGGCAGACAGCGTAACAACCATTTCCCAAAATGCTTTCAGCGGCTGCACCGCTCTGTCGCAAATTCAACTGTCGCCAAACATTACGGTTATAGGAAGCTACGCTTTCAGAAACTGCACCTCGCTGCAAACGATAGAAATCCCCTCAACGGTAACGGAAATAGGAGCTTATGCTTTCAGCGGTTGTACGGCGATCAACTCCATGACGGTGCCGGAAGGGGTAACGACAATCGAAAAAGGTACCTTCGAAAACTGCACCGCTTTGCGTGAAATTGAATTGCCTGATAGCGTAGACACAATTGGAGTTAGTGCGTTTTCCCACACCGCACTGTCGCAGATAACGCTGCCGCAAACTTTGCTTTCCATTGCAGCGTCGGCATTCAGTGACTGCACACAACTTACAGGCGTAACGCTGCCTGATTCTTTGAGAACCTTGGGCGGATACTGTTTCGAAGGATGCACTTCTCTTGAAGGAACCATCAATCTTCCCAGTATCGTAACCATCGAAGACGGGGCGTTTAAAGACACGAAAATATCGGAAGTTGTGCTGGGACAAAATTTGGAAAGCGTGGGATATTTCGCATTTAAAACAGCGGAAAACAATCTGAACAAGGTAAACTTTTTGGGAAGCGTTGCACAGTGGACTCAAATTGACTTTGAAATGTACATTTGCAACCCCACCTACTACGCAAACGATTTGTACATCAACGGCGTTTTGCTTACGGAAATAGACTTGCAAACGGACGTTTCGGAAATAAAACAGTACGTTTTTTACAACTGCAAGAGTCTTACGGACGTGTACCTCGGAAGCAACATAGTTTCGTTACAACAGGAAATTTTTGTCGGCTGCGACGGACTGACCACCCTGACGATTCCCTTCCTCGGGGCAACGGCGGAAGCAAACGGAAACCTCATGTATCTGTTTGGAGATTATGTGTCGGGCTTAAAGGAAGTAACTTTGTTGCAAGGCACCGAAATAGCCGACGAGGCTTTCCGAAATTGGGACTCGTTGGAAAAGGTAGTGTTGCCTTCCTCCCTGCAAAGTTTGGGAGAAAAAGCTTTCCAAGCATGTTCTTCTTTGCGTTCGCTGACATACACGGGTAGCACCGAAGACGTGGCATTGCCACCGATTTTGATGCGCATAGGAAGATATGCTTTTGGCGGAACCCCATTATTGTACGAGCAATTTGATAACGGCTACTACGTAGACGATTGGCTGGTAGATTACGCTTACGGTGCCTCTTCCGTTACAATCAGCGATAGAACGCACGGAATTGCCGAATACGCCTTGGAAAACCTTCCCTGTACGGAACTGACCATTCCGAAATACGTCGGAATAATCGGTTTTTCCGCCCTCAACGGATGCTCTCAACTTGAAAGCCTGACCGTGCCTTTTGTGGGAGGATTTGGCGTAGCCCGCACGCAAGAAGAGAAAAATGCCGCTTACTTCGGCTATATTTTCGGATCGTCGGACAAATACAACAACAACGAATGCGTTCCTGCCACGCTGACAAGAGTGGAAATAACGTCGGCACGTGAGATTCATTACAGAGGAATGAGCGGTCTGTCCAACCTGACGCAGTTGGTGCTGCACGACGGACTTCGCTACGTTTACCAATACGCCTTTATGGATTGCAGAAGTTTGCAGCAACTGTGGATAGACGACGTGGCGTCGTGGTGTGAAATTGATTTCGATGATATGTACGCCAACCCGATGATGTACGCCGACGAACTGTACATAGCAGGCGAAAGACTGTACACCCAACTTGTCGTCCCCGAAACGGTAACGGAAATAAAGAAATACGCCTTCTACGGCTACGAAGGAAGATACGCAACTTTGCCACGCAGTTTGCAGAAAGTGGGAAGAATGGCGTTTTCCTTCACCTCATTGGAAAAAATCTACTACTACGGAAGCATTGACCAGTGGCAGTTGGTGGATTTGGACCCCACCGCTTTGGGCGAAGGAACACAAGTGCCCGTCTACTACTACTCGGCGTATCAACCTACCGAAGAAGGTAACTTCTGGTACAGAGCACCCGACGGATATTTTACCGAATGGTAAAAAAACCGCAACGTGTTTGCCGACGGCAACCTTACGAAAGTGCGAATAACAACACGGACAAAATGCGGATTATTCAAAACCTAGGGCATCAAAATATAAAAGCAGATGTGAAAACATCTGCTTTTTTTCAGGGCAAGTTGCAAAATAAAAGCACATTTGAAAAGTTGCGTCAAACGCAAACGTTGACAAATGGACGGGCTAAACATCTTCAAAAATGCTACGGTTGCAAAAACTTGCTGACGGTAGCGTTTATTTTGTACGCAACACCTTTACAATAAAAAAATTGCTTTGCCCTGCAAAGCGGTACCGCCGCACCGAAAGGAACAAAAACAACAAAAAAGTCCGCTGACGGCAAAAGCGTTGTGTACAGGCTCTGCCAAGCAAGCGGACATGATTTTTTGTTAAATTTCAAGCAGGTTTTTCTGCAAAAGGAACGGCAATTAACTAAACAAATAAAATTCATGCAACGGTAAAGGCATTGTTTCGTGGCAAGGGTAGGCTTGTGCGTGTTTACAACTGCCAAAAAACTTCCGTCGGTCAGAATTGCTTTTCCCTCACAAACCATGGGCAACAAGTTCAGGCGGGCAAAACCGAGGGGATTTTTTCGCCGAGAAGTTGCACCAGCCAATCGCCGAAAAAGTTGTTTTTGTAGATGTTGTTTGCCACCCAACTTTCGGCAAAAGCGTCGTGCGCAAGTTTTTTGATGTTGGGCAGGAAAGTTTCCGACGTGCCAAGCAAAAAACCGATGATGACGGCAAAAACGAGGTACACCACGGCAACCGCCAGCACTGCGCCCAGAATTCTGTTGACGGTGCCCAGCACATGCACTTTGTTGACAAGTTTGGAAATGAGCGCCGTTACCATACCGTACACCAACGCCAACACAATGAAGGTGGCAATCAGCGCAACGAGAGAGCGGGTGGAATCGTTTTCTATTACCGACGCCAGCCACTGTTCCGGATAGGGGGAAAGGTAGGAAGTGCCTATCGCCACCACGAAAACGCCCACAACGGCAAAAATTTGTTTCAAAAAGCCTTTCAATATGCCCACCACGAGGGCAACTGCCATACAGCCTAAAACAATGTAGTCTACTATGTTCATTTTGTTTCTCCGTAAAATTTGTAAGTTTGAAAATTGTGTTGTCCCGCCACATTCAATTTGCAGGACACACAGTGGAAATGTGACAATGTTTTTGTACTTGCAGTTTACATATTTTTCCCGATTTTGTCAATAAGTGTACCCCTGTTGAAATAAAAAGAGAAAATTTGCTGTAACATTTTGACGAAACGCTTTGTTTTTTGAAAAAATCACCTTTCTTTGCTCTTGTTACTTTTTTTCAATGTTGCTTTTTACAAACGTCTGTTGCCCCAAACCACATTTTCGGTAAAATCGCAACATATTTTTTTGAAAACGTGTTTTCCCTGCAACTTTTACTGCGAAAAAACCAATCTTTTGCAAAGAAAACCACACTTGTTGCGGCAGGCACTGCAAATGCCCTTGCGCCCTGCCCCGTGACATTGCCGAAAAAAAGTTGCGGCACAATGCAATGAAACTGTGTACACAAAATAAACGCACAAAACGCCTGTTTTATCGCAAAATAAAAAAAGAGGAAAAATTTTCCTCTTTTTTTGTTTTTCTCAAAATTTTGCACTGTTCCGCTGTTCAGATTTCAATTTGTAGCAACGGGCTGAAAGTTTTTCTTCAATTTCGCCCTGTTGTGCGTTTTTGCAAGTTTATTTGCAATGCACAAACAGTGACCTGACCTGTAATTGTACCGAATTTATCAATACGGTGACAAAATTTCGGTACATAACACTGCCGTTTCAGCAATCCGTTACATTTTTTCCGGCGCTGCAATGCCCAAAAGGGACAAGCCTTTTTTGAGGGTTGTTGCGGTTACTTGCACCACACGCAAACGTGCGTTCTGACGGGAAAGGTCGTCGCAAATTACCCTGTGTTCCATGTAAAATTTGTTGAAAGCCTGCGCTATGTCAATCAGCAAACCGGAAAGTATGCTGGGTTCGTACTTGTAGGCGGCGTCCTTTACCGCTTGCGGGAAGGATGCAATCAACTTGCACAGACGCAACGTTTCGGGGTTGTCCAAAGCGGAATTGTCGTGGGCGATTTTGACAAGTCGGGACATTCCCGCCTTTTCCAGAATGGAATTGCACCTTGCGCAGGTGTACTGCAAGTAGGGTGCCGTTTCGCCGTCGAAGTTGAGCACTCTGTCAAAAGTGAAGGTAATATCCTTGATTTTGCTGTTTTCCAAGGCGGAAAACAGTACTGCGCCGACGCCCACCTGTTCGGCAACGGTTTCCTTGTCCGCCAGGTTGGGATTTTTTGCCGTGATGATTTCCAATGCTTTTTCCACCGCTTTGTCCAAAACGTCTTTAAGAAGCACCACGTTGCCCTTTCGGGTGGACATTGCGCCATCTTCCAGACTTACCATGCCGTAAGCGACGTGTACCAAATCCTTTGCCCAGGGGAAACCGGCAAGTTCCAGCACCTTGAAAAACTGCTTGAAGTGCAAATTTTGCTGATACGCCACAACGTACAGACACTTGTAGAAGTCGTATTCCTGTTTGCGCCAGATGGCTGCGGCAATGTCCCTGGTGGCGTACAGACTGCTTCCGTCGCTCTTCACAAGCAGACAGGGGGGCATTCCGTATGCCGAAAGGTCCACGATTTTTGCGCCCTGACTTTCGGTGATGAGTCCCTTTTCCCGCAACATTTCCAACGGCTTTTGCATTTTGTCGTTGAAGAAACTTTCGCCGTTCCAACTGTCAAAGGTAACGTGCAGCCTTTTGTAAATGCGCTTTACGTCGTCCAGCGTGATTTTTTTGAAAAATTCAAAAAGTTGCAAGGCTTCTTTGTCGCCCTGTTCGATTTTTGCAAACCAATGTCTTGCCTGCTCGGTGAGGTCGGGGTTTTCCGCCTCTTCCTGGTGAAATTTTACATACAGACGTTGCAACTCCGCAACGCCCTTTTGTTCCACTGTTGTTTTGTCCCCCCACAGTTTGAAAGCCACAATCATTTTGCCGAACTGCGTGCCGTAGTCGCCGAGATGGTTTATTCCCACAACGTTGAAGCCCAAAGCCTTGAAAAGTTTGTAAAGGCTGCTGCCTATTGCCGTGGTGGAAAGGTGTCCTATGTGGAAGGACTTGCAGATGTTGACGGAACTGTAATCGATACAAATTGTTTTGCCTTTTCCCTCGCCGCTGTCGCCGTACTTTTCGCCGAGTTTTTCCACTTCGCCCAAAGTTTCGGCAACAAAAGCGGCACGGTTGACAAAAAAGTTGAGGTAGCCGTTTACCGCCTGCACCTGCGTTACCACGTTGTCCGTTGCAATGCTTCCCGCAAGGTTTTGCGCAATTACAACGGGGGACATACGCATTGTCCTTGCCAGAAAAAAGCATGGGAATGCGTAATCGCCGAAATTGTCGTCGGCGGCT
>HF998473.1:15366-23248 GCA_000433775.1 Corallococcus sp. CAG:1435
GTTTTGCACCTCTTCCTGCGTTACCGCCGAAGTGTAGTTTTGCAACGCCTGATGGATAAGTTTGGAAATGTGTGATTTGTAATCTGTCATACTGTTACTCGCCGTCGTCCACGTCCTCCGCCTCTACGGGGCTTTCGGACACGCACACAACCTGCGCTTCTCCCTTAAATTTCATAATGCGTACGCCCAATGTATCTCTGCCTATCTTGGAAATGTCGTTGGCACGCACACGGATTACCACGCCGTTGTTGGCAATTAGCATAACGTCGTTTTCCGGATTGATTAGTTTGAGGTTGACAAGTTTGCCCGTTTTGGCGTTGAAAACGCCCGCTTTGATACCTTTGCCCGCACGGGATTGCAAGCGGTAGTCCTCGATGTCGCTGCGTTTTCCGAAACCGTTTTCCGAAACGGTTAGTACTTCCAGCCCCTCTCTTACCACTGCCATGTCCACGACGTAGTCGTCGCCGTCCAGTTTCATGGACCTGACGCCCTGCGCTTCACGTCCCATGGGACGCACGTCCTCTTCCTTGAAGCGGATGCACTTGCCCTCGTGGCTTGCCATCAGAATTTCGTCGCTTCCCGACGTCATATCCACGCCGATGAGTTCGTCGCCGTCCAGCAAAGAAATGGCAATTTTGCCCGTTTTGCGAATGGACTGGAATTCCTCAAGATTGGTTTTCTTGACCAGTCCGTTTTTGGTTGCCATGAAAAGGTTGCCTTCGCTGTTTTCCTTGCGGGGAATGACCGCCGTTACCTTTTCGCCGTTGTCAAGTTGCAACAAATTGACGATAGCCCTGCCTCGGGCGGTACGTTCCGCCTCCGGCACTTCGTACCCCTTGATGCAATACACCTTGCCTTTGTTGGAAAAGAACAACAAGTCGTCGTGAGTGTTGGTGATGAACATGTTTTCCACAAAGTCTTCCTCACGGGGTTTGTGCGCCGTTACGCCCTTGCCGCCACGTTTTTGCGTGTGATACTCCGAAACGGGCAAACGCTTGATGTAGCCAAGGTGCGTCATGGAAATTACCACGTCTTCCTTTTCGATGAGGTCGCCGATGTCAATTTCCGAATAGTCGGTGCAAATTTCCGTTTTTCTCGGCTCGGCGTATTTGTCCCTGATTTCGCCCAGTTCCGATTTGATGATTTGAGAAATTCTGGGGGGATTTGCCAAAATGTCTTTCAGGTCGGCAATGGTTACTTCCAACTCGTGCAGTTCGTTGCGCAGACTTTCCACTTCGAGATGCGTCAGGCGGGAAAGTTTCATTTCCAAAATGGCGTTTGTCTGCCTGTCGCTCAAACCGAATTCGCTGCTTAAAGCCGCCGCCGCCGATTGCTTGTCCTCGCTTCCTTTGATGATGGCAATTACTCTGTCGATGTTGTCCAAAGCAATTACCAAACCTTCTATGATGTGGTAACGGTCCTCCGCCTTTTCCAAATCGAACTGCGTGCGACGCTTCACCACTTCCTTTTGGTGAGCGATGTAGTACTTCAGAATTTCCGGCAAAGACAAAATTTTCGGTTCGCCGTCGGCAAGCGCAAGCAAAATTATGCCGTCGGAAACCTGCATTTGCGTTTGCTTGAACAGCGAATTGAGTACCACCTGCGCATTTGCGTCACGTTTGAGTTCAAACACTATGCGCATGCCGTGCCTGTCGCTTTCCTCACGAATGTCGGAAATGCCTTCCAGACGCTTGTCCTTTACCATGCCGGCAATTGTTTCCACAAGTTTCGCCTTGTTTACCTGATAGGGCAATTCCGTAACGATGATGCGTTGACGGCCGTCGTGCTCTTCTATTTCCGTTTTGGCACGCAAAAGGATGCTTCCCTTGCCCGTCTTGTAGGCGTTGCGTATTCCCACACGCCCCATCATTATTCCCCCTGTGGGGAAGTCGGGTGCGGGAATAATCTTCATCAGTTCTTCCACCGTGATGTCGGGGTTTTCCATTACGGCTATTGCGCCGTCTATTACCTCGCCCAGATTGTGAGGCGGAATGTTGGTTGCCATACCCACGGCAATGCCGTCGGCGCCGTTGACCAGCAAATTGGGGAAACGGCTGGGCAAAACTACCGGCTGCATAAGGGTGTTGTCGAAGTTGGGGTAGAAATCCACTGTGTTTTTGTCTATGTCACGCAACATTTCCGACGCTATTTTTGAAAGGCGTGCCTCGGTGTAACGTTGCGCCGCCGGAGGGTCGCCGTCCACGCTGCCGAAGTTTCCCTGTCCGTCCACCAATGGGCAACGGATGGAAAAGTCCTGCGCCAAACGCACCAACGCTTCGTACACGGCGCTGTCGCCGTGAGGATGGTACTTACCCAAAACGTCGCCGACAATACGGGCGCATTTACGGTAGGGTTTGTCGTTGAAAAGGTTCAACTCGCCCATTGCGTACAAAATTCTTCTGTGAACGGGTTTCAGACCGTCCCTTACGTCGGGTATTGCACGGGACACGTTGACCGCCATGGCGTAGGCAATGAAAGACTTTTTCATTTCCTCTTCCATTTTGACGATTTTCACGCTGGTTTTATCCAACGCTTCAACGTAGTCGATGTGATGACCTTCTTGTTGTTTAGCCATTGTTTACCTCCGTCAGATGTCCAACTCTTCCACGAGTTTGGCATTTTCCACAATAAATTCACGACGCAGTTCCGGCTGATCGCCCATAAGCAACGACACTATTTCGTCGGCGGCATAGGCGTCTTCCATTGTTACCTGCAACATCGTGCGGCTTTCGGGATTCATGGTCGTTGTCCACAACTGCTCGGCGTTCATTTCGCCCAAGCCCTTGTAGCGGGAAACTTCCGTACCCTTGGAGCCGATTTGTTCCAGTTTTCTGTCACGCTCTTCGTCGTTGAATGCGTAATATTCCTGTTTGTTTTTGGTGATTTTGTACAGTGGCGGTTGCGCAATGTACACGTGACCGTTTTCGATGAGAGGACGCATAAAGCGGAAGAAGAAGGTGATGAGCAAAATTCTGATGTGACTGCCGTCCACGTCGGCATCCGTCATGCAGATTATTCTGTCGTAGCGCAACTTGCTTTCGTCGAAATCGTCGCCGATGCCGCAACCGAATGCCGTTATCATGGATTTTATTTCCTCGTTTTCCAACGCACGGGAAAGACGTGCCTTTTCCACGTTGAGGATTTTGCCTCTCAAAGGCAAAATTGCCTGAAAGCGTCTGTCACGTCCCTGCTTTGCCGTGCCTCCTGCCGAATCGCCCTCTACGATGTAAATTTCGCAGTGTTTGGGGTCTCTGTCCGAACAGTCGGAAAGTTTTCCCGGCAAAGATGCGCTTTCCAGCACGCTTTTGCGTGTCAGTTCCCTTGCACGGCGGGCGGCGTCCCTTGCACGTTGCGCCGTTACCGATTTGAGCACAAGTTCCTTTGCCTCTTTGGGGTTTTCTTCCAAAAAGGTGGAAAGTTCCTCCGTTACCACACGGTTTACAGCCGTTCTCATTCCGCTGTTGCCCAACTTGGTTTTGGTTTGTCCTTCAAACTGCGGATTTTCCAACTTGACGGAAATTACCGCAACTAGGCCTTCCCTGACGTCCTCTCCGGAAAGTTTTTCCGCCTCTTTAAGCAGGTTGGTTTTGTGTCCGTAGTCGTTTATCACCTTGGTGAGAGCGTTTTTGAAGCCGTCCAGATGCGAACCGCCCTCCTCCGTGTTGATGTTGTTGGCATAGGCGTGAATTGTTTCGGTGTAGCCGTCGTTGAACTGCATGGCAATTTCTATCTCGCCCTCTTTGACGGATTTGTCGATGTACAAAGGGTGAGAAAAAATGGTGTTTTTGGTGCGGTTGAGGTTGTCCACAAATTCCGCAAGTCCGCCTTCGTAGCAGAAAGATTCGCTGCGTTTTCTGTCCTCTCTGTTGTCGGTGAGGGTGATTTTTATGCCCTTGTTGAGGTAGGCTACTTCACGCAGACGGTTTTTAAGACGGTCGTAGTCCCACTCCGTCGTTTCGAAAATTTCGCTGTCGGGCATGAAGGTTACCTTTGTGCCTGTGGTTTCGGCGTCGCCCACCACCGCCAGCCTGTCATCGGGAATACCACGGTGATACAGTTGGTAATGCACTTTGCCGTCCTGCTTTACTTCCACTTTTAGCCACTCCGAAAGAGCGTTTACGCAGGACAAGCCCACGCCGTGCAAACCTCCGCTTATTTTGTAACCGCCGCCGCCGAATTTTCCTCCTGCGTGCAGTTTGGTAAGGCACAGTTCCACGGCGGAAATACCTTCCTTTTTGTGAATACCGCAGGGAATACCTCTTCCGTTGTCCTCCACAGTGAGAGAACCGTCTTCGTTTACGGTAACTTCGATGTGGTCGCAGTAGCCTGCCAACGCCTCGTCGATGGAGTTGTCCACTATTTCCACGGCGAGGTGATGAAGTCCCCGTGTGTCGGTGGAGCCGATGTACATTCCCGGCCTTTTACGCACCGGTTCCAGCCCTTCCAGCACCTGAATTTGTTCTTCCGAATAGTTGCCGTTTTTTACAGCCATAAAAGTTCTCCTTTTTACCTTTCGAGAAAGATTTTTTTCGCTACTACATTGTAGCACAAAACAACCGTTTTGTACACCCTTTACGCCAAACTTTTGACAATGATTTTAGTGCTTGTGCGTTTTGAGCCGTTGCAAGTGCGTTATTTTGGCAAAAGATGTCTTTTTGACTGTTTGGTCAATTTGTGAAAATTTCCGACAGAAACAAAATTTTTCCTTTTGCGCAGTGTTGTACTTTTGCAAATATTGTGGTAAAATAGGAAAAAACAACCACCCGAAAACCATGAAAGTAACGCAGATTTACGTTGCCAACTACCGCAACCTTCAAACGCAAAAAATCTTTCCGCAGGGCGGACTGAATATTTTTGTAGGCGACAACGCTCAGGGAAAAACCAACCTTGTGGAGAGCGTTTGTTTGTGTTGCCTTGGTAAAAGCCCTCGCACCGACAAGGACAAAGATTTGATTTGCTGGGGCAAAAAGGACGCCTTGGTAAAGGTAAACTATCTGTGCAAGTACGGCGAGGGAGAAATTGAAATATGCCTGTTTTCCGACGCACGCAAAAGAATTGCCGTCAACAGCGTTCCCGTTGCAAAAACGGGGGAACTGATGGGCTACCTCAACTGCGTGTACTTTTCCCCCGACGAAATAAAGATAATAAGTCAATCGCCTGCCGAAAGACGGCGTTTTTTGGACATAGACCTGTGCCAGACGGACAAAAACTATTTTTACAGTTTGCTTAAACACAACAAGGCATTGGCGCAACGCAACAATGCGCTTAAACAGGCGAAAAATATTCAGGACGCACGGGACGCCGTGTTGGGGTGGAACCAGGTGATAGCCGAAGAGGGGGCAAGGATAATTGCCAAACGCCGCCGCTTTTGCGAAAAACTGAAAGGCTACGCCCAAGCGTGCCACGCCAAACTTACCGACGGCAAGGAAACGTTTTTTTTGCAGTATCTTTCCAAAATAGAGGGGGAAACGGTAAAGCAGATATATGAAAAGTACCTGGAAGCGTTGGAAAACAGCGTGGAAAAGGATTTTCAGTTGCGTTACACCACGGTAGGCTGTCAGAGGGACGATTTGCAGATAAAAATAGACGACGTGGACGTGCGCACCTTCGGAAGCAGGGGGCAGTTGCGCACCGCCGCTTTAACGCTGAAACTTGCGGAACTGACGGTGTTCAAAAATTTGACGGGCGAATATCCCGTACTGATTTTGGACGACGTCCTTTCCGAACTTGACCCCGACAGACAAAAACGGCTGATGAGTTTGGACGGAGAAATACAAATTTTGCTTACCTCCGCCACGCAGGTGGCAAACGACGGGGCGAAACATTTCGTAATTGAAAAAGGCATGTGCAAAGAGCAGTAACCGCAAAAGCGGAATTGCAAAGCACACGCCTTTTTGTTTGGACAACTTCACCTTAAACAACGCAAAACCAGGCAAAAAAGTTTACTCTTTCACGCAGGTCAAAACCCGAAAAAAGTTAGCCCTTTTCAACCGCAACAAAACCGCATATTTTTGCGTTTAATTTGTGTAGGCACAATATGCCTGCTTGCACAATTACGGAAAACCGCAAGGGCAGGCGTTTTACTGCGCATGCAGGGCAAAAAACGCCCGTGGCAAAACGTGCGGTACTGCGTCAAACGGGCAGCGAGGTGAAACTTGCCCCATTAAAAGCCGTTGAGGGTGGTGAAAATGTTGTTTGACGAAGAAGTTACGCCGTTGGAACAGCATGCGTTGCGTCTGTAACAGTTGCACAGCAAAATTACAAAAGCAATGACAAGCCCCGTGGTAACGGAAAGTTTGTTGTCCTTGTCCAGCACGGCATACAAAAGCAACAGATACAGCAGACTTGTGGTGATATTCATACAAAAAACTCCTTTTACCGTCGATTTTGCAACGAAATTTGACGAAAACAAATTGCGTTTTACAATCCTTGTTTTTTTACTACAATATGCGACAATTTGCAACAAAGTACTTTTTGTACAATATTTGTGCAAAAAATCCCTTAGGGCGACGTTGCACAAGAGGAAAAACGTTGCCTGCATTATTGTACAGTAAACAAGGAGCAAATATGCTGCAAGCGACACCGCAAATTCTGGACGATTTGGATTGTTATCTGCCCGACAAAAACGCAACGAAAAAAATAGCACGTTTTTTTGCGCTGTTTTCCGACCCTTCACGGGTGCGACTGCTTTCCGCACTTGCCATTGCGCCGCTGTGTGTAAGCGACATATCGGCAGTTCTTAAAATGAATCAGACCACCGTTTCCCACCAGTTGCGTATTTTGCGGGACATGGACGTCGTTTCCTGCGAAAGAGAGGGCAAAATTTTGAAATACAAAATTTCCAATCCCAAAATAAACGAAATACTGCTTGTAGGGGTGGAATACCTCGGTTTTTGACCAACGACAATGTTGTCTACAATTAACTGCGACGTAAAAAACGTTTGCCACGCTTTTGACGGACGCAAACGCCTGCGCCTCAAACAATGAAAAGTCTCAAGGACACAACGGTCTGTTTGCCCTTTGTGCGTGCAAGGTGTATTGTTGACGGAAATACGAAAAATTTGAAAAACCGCAACGAAAGTTGACAAACCGTTACCGACAACGTAAAAAACGTTTGCCACGCTTTTGACGGACGCAAACGCCTGTACCTCAAACAATGAAAGTCGCAACAACACAACGGCCTGTTTGCCCTTTGTGCGTGCAAGGTGTATTATTGACGGAAAAACAAAAAAATTTAAAAACCACAACAAAAATGTGTTGCAAAAGCCCGACATTTTCAAAAACACTAACACAAAATTGGCAAAAAGTTGCATTTTTCTGTCATCGGTCGGACAGGGCGTCAACATTGTTTGACTGAAAGTAAAAACAGTGCTACAATCTACCCGAAAAATATCTCATAAAGGAGGCATTTTATGTACAAAAATTACGTGTTTGATATTTACGGTACTCTGGTGGACATCCGCACGAACGAATACGAACTTGCCACCTGGCAAAAACTTGCCGATACGCTTGCTTTTTACGGCGTGAACTACTCCGCACAGGAACTTGAAGAAGCCTATTTTGCAAGTTGCGAACTGCAAATAAACCAAGGCAAGGCTAACTTCCAATATCCCGAAGTGGACGTTGTGGAAATTTTCCGTCTGATTTGCGCCAACAAGGGCAAAAAAATAGGCAAAGTGCTGGCAAAACACCTTGCGCAGGAATTCCGTGCCTTTTCCACACAACACATTTCCGTTTACGACGGAGTAACGGAAACGCTGACAAAACTGAAAAAGGCAGGCAAAAAACTTTACATACTTTCCAATGCGCAGGCTTGCTTTACCGCACCTGAAATTGCCCGTTTGGGACTGAAAAAGTACTTCAACGGAATTGTGTACTCTTC
>HF998473.1:23296-31536 GCA_000433775.1 Corallococcus sp. CAG:1435
CCCAAGTTTTTTGACGTACTGCTCAAAAAGTACGACCTCAACAAAAAAGAAACAGTGTACATAGGCAACGATGCCATTTCCGACGTTGACGGCGCAAGAAACGCAAAAATTGACTGTCTGTGGATAAAATCCGACCTGACGGGCAAGGAAGAACCTCGTTTTCCCGCAAAGTACACCGTTGCCGACGGCAACTTCCGCGAAGTGACAAAACTGTTGCTTAAAGATTAGTTTTGTTGAAGCCTTTTGCCGCCAACGTTAAACGCACGCAAAAAATTGCTGTCGTGCGCATGTTTGGCTGTGAGGCAAAATTGAAGGCGTTTTAGTTTTTGACACAAACACGCATTCTCAAATTGTTTCTGTTTTTTGTCTGGTTGCCGTGCATACCACAAAAAAACAATGCGTGAGAAAGGTGTTTGCAAGTAAAATTTTAACCTTTGCATTTATCTTGTCGCTTTGTCCGCCTGCGTTTTGTTGCATGTTGATGCAAGGCAATTTGCAAAGTTGGGGCAAACCCCGAGAAACATTACTCGTCAAATTGTTGACGGCAAAAGCAAAATTACAAAAAAAGAAGAATGTTTCAATGACATTCTTCTTTTTTTGGATGGAGTAAAGACTTCGGCACATTGCCGAATATTTGAAATGATTAACATCGGACACTGTGTGCCTTTGTAAGAAAAGTATATCACTTCAACCCGTCAATGTCAATACCGATTTTGCATTTTTTGTGTCCAAAACGTCGTAAAATTACTCCGTTTCTATGGCGTTTACGGGGCAAGCGGCAGCCGCCTCCTGCACTGCGTCCACACAACAGTCGCCGTCGCCCACTACCGTGGAACGGTCGCCGTCCATTTCAAAAACCTGCGGACAAATACTTGCACACAATCCGCATCCGATACATTCTTCCGTTACTTTTACCTTCATTTTCCTTCTCCTTTTGCCATTGGCTGTTTTATTTACATTGTACACCTGTTTGAACAAAATAAACACGTTTTTTCAAAACGGTACAAAAAATTGTGGTTACAATACAAAAAACGACAACTTTTTTGAAAATTTCAGTCGTTTGCGTTGTAAACTGCACGCAAGCACTTTTTTTGAAATTCACCGTCCAAAAGCGACTTTGCCCACTTTGCAAGTTTTCAGTTGTTGATTTTTGTGCAAAGCAAAGTTAAACCTTTTTACGCAAACCGACGCAAAAACCCGATTCACGCATTGTTACCGCCTTTTTAGGCAAGGATTTCCGCAACATTGGTTGTCTTTTGTCAGACATAGCCTTTGATGCGCCCGCAACCATTATTTTTGCGTCGTTAGAGGGCAACAGCGCAACACGGGGTAGCAGTTGTACGCCCAACGTTGCGGCAAAATTTTGCGCAAAAAGTACTTTATGCAACAAACGCACCCCTGTTCAGGGATGCGTTTTTGTTAGTTTTTGAGAGAATCGACGTACATTGCCGCACTGAATCCCGCTACTGCGCCGTCGCCCACCGCTGTGGCGCACTGTCTGACGCCCTTCTGACGGCAATCGCCTGCGGCAAAAATGCCTTCGCAGGAAGTTTTGCAGTCTTCCGACGCCACAATGTAGCCTTTTTCGTCCAGTTGCACAAGGTTGGAAAAACCACCGTTGTGAGGCTGTTGTCCTATCGCCACAAAAACAGCGTCGGTGTCGGCGTAGGTAATGGCTCCGTCGTTGTCACGGTATGCCACGCCCTGCACCTTTTCATCCCCCACGATATCGCAGACGGACACGTTCTTCACCCAGACGATATTTTTCTTTGCAACAATGCGTTGCGTAAGAGTACTGTCGCAAAACAGCCTGTCAAACAATGTGAGCAGATGAACCTGATTGCAAATTTCCGCAAGATACAGCGCATATTGAGCGGCGCTGTTTCCGTCCCCCACTACGCACACGTTTTTGCCCTTGTAGAAGGCTCCGTCGCACACTGCACAGTAGCAAACGCCGTTTTCAGCAAGTCTTTTTTCGCTTTCCAACCCAAGTGTTTTGTGGGAAACGCCCGTTGCCAGCACCACCGCTTTGCAGGGAAATTCGCCGTACTCCGTATTTACGCAAAAGCCGTCGGAAGTTTTTTCCACAACGCCTTTGCCCATGTCGAAGTCCACACCCTGCGAAACGACCTGATTGAACATTTTTTCGGCAAGTTGCGCCCCCGCTATTTCCTCCACCGAAGGAAAATTTTCCACTCGGGGTGCGGTGGCAATTTGTCCGCCGAAGGCGTTTTCCTCCAACAGCATGACCTTTTTGCCTGCCCTCGAGGCGTACAGCGCTGCCGTCATGCCGGCAGGGCCACCGTCATGCCGGCAGGGCCACCTCCGATTACTACTATGTCGTACATAATTTTATTTGTGAGTTTCGATGTACTTGCGCACGTTGGATGCGTTTTCTATCACCTGATAACTGTCGCCGTCGGCAACTACCAGCGTGGGAGTGAGTTTGATTTTGAAAGTTTTTGCGAGTTCGGCGTTTTCCGCAGCGTTAACGGCATCGTAGGAAAGGTGCGCCTTGTCCATCATCAGTTCCGCCATTTTGCAGTTGGGGCAGTTGTCCTGAACAAACAGCATGGGCTTTGTAACGCAAACCTTGGTTTTGTCTTCCGCCGTTCCGTAGGTGAACAAACATTTTTTCAGTTCGCTCTTTTCCGGCTGATAGGTCTTTCTTTCCTTGAATTCCTGCGCCTTGCCGTCGTTCCAGTTTTGAACGGGACGGTAGTAGCCTGTAATACGGCTGTAAACTTCCGTTTTCTTGTGGCATTTGGGGCATTCGTACACTTCGCCGGAAATGTAGCCGTGTTCCGTGCAGACGGAATAGGTGGGCGACATTGTGTAGTAGGGAAGTTTGTAGTTTTCCGCAATTGTGCGCACAAGTTTCATTGCAGCCTGCCAGTTGGGCAATCTTTCGCCGAGGAAAGCATGGAACACGGTACCCGACGTGTACAACGTCTGCAACTGGTCCTGAATGTCCAATGCGTCAAACACATCCGACGTAAATCCCACGGGAAGGTGCGAACTGTTGGTGTAGTAGGGTGTTTCTCCCTCTTTGCTGGCAAAAATCATGTCGGGATACAACTTCTTGTCGTGCTTTGCAAGACGGTAAGCGGTGCTTTCGGCGGGAGTCGCTTCCAAGTTGTACAAATCGCCGTACTTTTCCTGATAGTCGGAAAGACGTTCACGCATGTGGTTGAGGACGTTTTTGGTGAATTCCTGCGCCTTTTTGTCCACAAGGCTTTTGCCAATCCACTTTGCGTTGAGGCAGGCTTCGTTCATTCCCACAAGTCCGATTGTGGAAAAGTGGTTGCTGAAAGTGCCGAGGTAACGCTTTGTGTAGGGATACAATCCCGCTTCCATAAGTTGCGTGATGGTGTTGCGCTTTATTTTCAAAGAACGAGCGGAAATGTCCATCAGTTTGTCCAGACGTTGGTAGAATTCCTCTTCGTTTTTGGAAAGGTAGGCAATACGGGGCATGTTGATGGTTACTACGCCCACAGAACCGGTGCTTTCGCCGCTTCCGAAAAATCCGCCGGATTTTTTGCGCAGTTCACGCAAATCCAAACGCAGACGGCAGCACATACTGCGCACGTCGCTGGGTTGCATGTCGCTGTTGATGTAGTTGGAGAAGTAAGGCGTGCCGTACTTAGCCGTCATTTCAAACAGCAACTTGTTGTTTTCCGTTTCGCTCCAATCGAAATCTTTTGTTATGGAATAGGTGGGAATGGGATATTGGAAACCACGACCGTTGTAGTCGCCTTCAATCATCGTTTCGATGAAGGCTTTGTTTATCATGTCCATTTCCTTCTTGCAGTCTTTGTACTTGAAGTCCATTTCCTTTCCGCCCACAATGCAGTTGAGTTCCGCAAGGTCGTCGGGAACGGTCCAGTCAAGCGTTATGTTGGAAAAGGGTGCCTGTGTGCCCCAACGGCTGGGCGTGTTTACGCCGTACACAAAGGATTCCACACATTTTTTCACCTGGTCGTAGGTGAGGTTGTCCGCCTTGACAAAGGGGGCAAGGTAGGTGTCGAAGGAACTGAACGCCTGCGCTCCCGCCCATTCGTTTTGCATGATTCCCAAAAAGTTTACCATCTGGTTGCACAGCGAAGCAAGGTGCTTTGCAGGCGCAGAGGTTATTTTCCCGGGAACTCCGCCCAAACCTTCCTGAATAAGTTGTTTAAGCGACCAACCTGCGCAGTATCCGCTGAGCATGGAAAGGTCGTGCAGGTGAATGGCTGCCGTGCGGTGCGCTTCGGCAATTTCCTCATCGTACACTTCCGACAACCAGTAGTTGGCGGTGATTGCACCGCTGTTGGAAAGGATGAGTCCTCCCACGGAGTAGGTTACCGTGGAATTTTCCTTAACACGCCAGTCGGCAATTTTGAGGTAGTTGTCCACCACCGTTTTGTAGTCCAAAATGGTTTCCTTGGCTTTACGCACGTTTTCGTGCTGCTTGCGGTACAAAATGTACGCTTTGGCAACGTCGGCGTAACCTGCCTGAATAAGTACCGTTTCCACGCTGTCCTGAATGTCTTCCACGGAAATGATGCCGTCGGCAACCTTGTCCATAAAGTCCGCCGTAACTTTCAGTGCAAGCATGTCGATGATGTCCTGATTGTAGGGCTTTTGCTTTGCTTCAAATGCCTTGGTAATTGCGTTGCTTATTTTGGAAAGATTGAAGTCAATTACCTGACCGTTTCTCTTTTTAACCTGATACATGTGCTTCCTCCTGTTGCGTGTGGCGTACCGCAGAAAAAAAATCTCGGGTCCGCCGATGTATGTTCTATTGTAGTACACCGATGCCGCCCTTGTCAACATTTGAAACACAATATATTGTGGTATTTTTTTATTTTTCCCACAATATATAGTATGATAGACATAACGCTTTGTCTGTCATAGGTAGTGACGGGAACAAGGATATTTTGCCGTTTTGTGGTTTTTTGTCCCTGAAAAAAGCCCTGTTTACGCCCTTTGTACGGAGAAAAACAGGGCGTACGGTTGCCCGTTTTCCTGCGAGGCAGTAACAACACGTTTTGGCTTCGACCAAAAATGAAGTAATGAGGGACATTTCAACAACGCAAAAACCGTTTTTTACTGCCACGGCAAATATTTTGGAACACACGTTTCCCGCATTTGACATTGCCCGTTGCGGGGCAAAAGTCGCAAAACGGAAAGCAATGCGAAAATTCGGCGCAGAGAAAATCGGACGTAAAAAAAGACCCCTGCTTGATTTTGCAGGAGTCTTGAAAATTACCTTTACGCTTTTTGCACAAAATCCTTGAATTGTTGCAAAGTCATCAGTTCCTTTGCCACTGCTAAGATTTTGTGCCACACGTTTTCCGCATTTGACCATGCCCGTTGCGGGGCAAAAGTCGCAAAACGGAAAGCAATGCGAAAATTCGGCGCAGAGAAAATCGGGCGTAAAAAAAGACCCCTGCTTGATTTTGCAGGAGTCTTGAAAATTGCCTTTACGCTTTTTGCACAAAATCCTTGAATTGTTGCAAAGTCATCAGTTCCTTTGCCACGGCAAGCAACTTGTCGTTGAACTTGTCCACCATCTGGCAGGTGAGCAAAATCATGTACTTGCAGGCGGCAAGGCTTACTTCGCACCCCTCGACATGTGAAGTGAAAATTCGGCACAGAAAAAATCGGGTGTAAAAAAAGACCCCTGCTTGATTTTGCAGGAGTCTTGAAAATTACCTTTACGCTTTTTGCACAAAATCCTTGAATTGTTGCAAAGTCATCAGTTCCTTTGCCACGGCAAGCAACTTGTCGTTGAACTTGTCCACCATCTGGCAGGTGAGCAAAATCATGTACTTGCAGGCGGCAAGGCTTACTTCGCACCCCTCGATGGGCATAAGCATTTTGAAACCGACGTAGCCGGTGTCGACGTTGTATTCGAAACAACCGTTGAGCATGGAAAAGTTTGCAATGTGCAAGGCTTTGCCCACCACGTCACGGGTGGCTTCCGGCACAATGAAAGGAAGAGGCGATTTGACGTAAAACAATTTCCTTTCCTCGTTTACGTAAAAACGCAAATTGACGGTGAGGTCTTTGCCCACGGCGGTAGTGTTTATCGTGCGTGTTTCGTCGTTGCGGGAGTACTTCCATTTCATATTGTCCAACTGCGTGCAAAGGGTGGAATACACCTTTTGTGCGTCATTTGCAATAACCATGTTTCTGTCGAAAATTTTTCCCATAAGTTTTCTCCTTGTAGTTACATTTTACCACATGCCGCTTTTTTTTGCAACGGCAGGACGAAATTTTTTGTGACGCAAAAAGGCGATTTGTTTGTTTGTTGCGAAAAATTGCGTTTTGGTGTATAATCAGGACATATTTTATTGAAATAACTGCTGTTGACAGTACAGGTAATTTATGTTGAAAATACAAAACAAAAAATTTGACGAAGAACGTGCTTTGTACGCTTTGAAAAACGCTACGCTGGAAAACTGCATCTTTGACGGGCCTGCCGACGGCGAATCGGCGCTGAAAGAAACAGCCGACCTCACCTTGACAAACTGTGTGTTTCATTTGCGTTATCCGCTGTGGCACTGCCACAATTTCACCCTTGACGATTGTGAATTTTCCTCGACGGCAAGGGCGGCAATGTGGTACGACGAGGGAGGAATCTTTCGCCGTTGCACCTTGCAAGGCATAAAAGCATTCAGGGAATGCTCCGACATTCACATTTCCGACTGCAAGGTGGATTCGCCGGAATTTGGCTGGTTTTGCCACAACATGACGCTGGACAGTTGCACCGTGCAGGCAGAGTACCTGTTTTTGAAAAGCGACAAACTGCACCTTGACAATGTCAACTTTGATGGGAAATATTCCTTTCAGTACGTTGCCGACAGCGTCGTGCAAAACAGCGTGCTGGTAACAAAGGACGCTTTTTGGCATGCGCACAACGTTACGGTGAAAAACTGCCGTGTCGTGGGAGAATACCTCGGCTGGTACTCCGACGGGCTGACGCTGGAAAACTGCGACATCTACGGCACGCAACCGTTGTGCTACTGCAAAAACCTTACGCTGAAAAACTGCACCATGCACGGATGCGACCTGGCATTTGAAAAATCCGAAGTTGTCGCACAGATAAACGGTTCCGTGATGTCCGTCAAAAACCCGTTGAAAGGAAAAATTACCGCCGACAGCATTGGCGAATTAGTGCTTGACAAAGGCTACGAAAATGCCTGCGAAATAGTAACTAAAAAACAAATTTGACAAAATTTGTACTACCGTATTAAAAAAACTGTTACTGCCGAAACTTTGCAAGACAGGCAGAGTTTACAAACAAAACGCCGGACACTTTTAGACAACGCTTTTTGTTTACAAAAAACTTTCAAAGTTCCAAACATGCTTTGGAACTTTTTTTTGTTGCAAAAAAGTTGTGCTAAATGCAAAAACACAAATTTTCCAAGAAGGCAAAAGCGTGTAGTTGCCGTGCAAATTGGCAACACTTTGGCAGGAGGTGTTTTTATGAAATGTTTTGGCTGTAACAGAGAAATAGACAACAACGACTACTGTATTTGTACCAAGTGCAGAAAAACAATGTGTCCGCAATGTGCCGCAAAAAACAGTTTTGTGTGTTCGCAATGTGGCGGAGATATTGCCTATCTTTCCTGATTTCCACTTGATTTTGGCAGATGCTGACAGCAAACATTGCTTTTTGCCGTACTTTTTGTCTACAATCTAGCCGTGCGAAGGTTAGACGAGGAGGTACGGTTGACAAACTTTACAATTTCTGCCACTCTTGAAGAAAACAAGGATTTGACAATTACGAAAACTGCCCCGCAAAATCAGGGCGAAAACGAAACAAGTTGCATTTTGGTAACTGTGCCGCATTCCCTTGTGAGCGGCTACGAGTTCTATCTGGAATTTTTGTGTCCGTCAAACAAAAAATACCTGTCGCCCGTCCTTTCAAAGTACGAGGAAACAGAAACGGGCGTTGTCTACGATTGCCTTATTCCCGCCTGCGTGCTTGGGGAAGAAGGATTGGTAATGTTTCAGTTGGTGGCAAGAAGCGACATGGACAAATCGGTTGTTTTGAAGTCCAATTTCAGCAGAAAAACGTCCTTTTTCGTGCGCCCGTCGGTAAATGCCACCGAAAAAACGTTGCGCATTGACGACTACTTTGCTTCTATGCAGGAAAAAGTGGACGGTTTCGAAGAACAACTTAACACAGCGCAACTGAACATATCAAACAAAGTTTCCTTCAAAAAGCAAAGCCTTTCGGATGCGGAAAA
>HF998474.1:0-20086 GCA_000433775.1 Corallococcus sp. CAG:1435
TTCGCAAAAAAACGCAAAAGAAAACAAAAACGAACTTTTTTGGCAAAGAAAAACTCTGATCTCCAATAACACTGCACCTAAAAGTAACAAAAATCGTGCACCGTTGTGAAAATTTTTGAATATTCGCTGCAAAACAGAGGTATGAACATACTATGCGTGTGCAAAAACGCCCAAAAATACAAATACGCTTGCAGGCAGTTTGCAAACAAATTGCCGACGGTTTGTTGCACAATGTCCACTACAGAAACAAAAAAACGCCCCGAAAGAGGGCGTTTGATTTACTTCTTTTTGCGTTTGTGTTTTTCTCCGTCGCCATCGGGCTTTATCTGTTTTTCCACGGTGGGAACGACAAAAACGTTTTTGTGCAATTCCGAAACACGAGCCTGTATGTAATCGGTGATTTCCCTTGACGTAAGTTTGGTGTCGAAATGCACGGCAACGTCGAAAATAAGGTTGATGTGCGTGGGACCTTTCACCATACGGAAGTCGTGAATGTCAAAATCGGTATCCAAATCCTTGACTATTTTTTCCACTTCCTGCTTGTACTCGTCCAATTCCGGATCGCCTATCACAACGGGGTCGAGGTGAGTTACCAAAGTGATGTCGGTGTTTTGCGCAAAGTCCCTTTCGATACTGTCCATAAGGTCGTGGCTTGCAAGTACGTCCTTGGAGGAGTCCACCTCGACATGCACGCTTGCATAGTACTTGTTTGGTCCGTAATTGTGAACGTTGAGGTCGTGAATTCCGTACACGCCGGGGAAACTTTTTATGCGTCTGTTGATTTCCTCTATAAGTTTGTCATCGGGGGCTTCGCCCAACAGTTGATTTATCGTACCTTTGAGAATTTTTATTCCTGCAATGGCAATCACCACGGAAACGGCAACTCCCATCACTCCGTCTAGGTTGATGTTGGCAAAGTTGGAAACGATTACCGCAACCAACACTGCGCTTGTGGCGCAAACGTCGGACAAACTGTCCGTAGAAGTGGCTTTCAGCAGTTGAGAGTTGTAGTCATTGCTCAACTTTCTGTTGAACAGAAACATCCAGAACTTCACCACGATGGAAAGGCTGAGCGCCGCCACCGTCCACACGCTGAACTCCAATNNACTCCAATTTCTCCGCTTCGCCTTTTACAAGCGCCACCACCTTTGTTACGCTTTCCGACGCAAGTTGAAACGCCAGAATAAGTACGATGAACGCCACAATCATGGAGGCAATGTATTCCATTCGTTTGTGTCCGTAGGGGTGTTCGCTGTCGGCAGGTTTGCTTGCCAACTTCAAACTGATGAGAGAAACGACGTTGCTTCCGCAATCGGTGAAGTTGTTGAGTCCGTCCGCCAAAACGGACAATACCCCGAACAGCGCCCCAACGATAACTTTTGCGGAGGCAAGCAACACGTTGAGCACAATGCCGACGATGCTGGACATTTTCCCGACGTTTTCACGAACGTCGGATTTTGCAGTGTCTTTGTAGTTTTTTACAAACAATTTAAGTAACAATCCGGTCATGCGCAAATTGTACTGCAAACTGCAATCTGTGTCAATACTTTTTTGTTGTCACAGGCGGTTTACGTTTTGCGAAAAGGTGGCTGCCACACAGTCTACCGCTTTTTGCGCCTGCGCCCCCTCGGCATAGGCACGCACCACGTTTTCCGTGCCGCTTTTGCGAAGTACCAAACGGCAATCGGGATACAGTTGCGATACACGTCCTGCGGTGTTTTGCAATCTGTCGCCGTCGCACAGCGCAATGTTGCTTTCCGTCAGAGGAATGTTTTTGCTGACGCTTGTTATTTCTACGCACTGAGAGGCATATTTCAACAAACTGCCTTTTTCACGGTAGATTTTGCACAAAAACAGCGCATTTATCAAAGCGTCGCTACTTGTGGCGTAGTCGCACAGCAAATAGTGTCCGCTTTGTTCGCCCCCGAAATTGAGTCCTTCCTTCACCATAGTGTTGAAAACGTTTGTGTCGCCGACGTCGCTGCGCAAAAGACGTATCCCAAGTCCGTTAAGCGCAGATTCCACTCCGCCGTTGGTAAGCACCGTTCCGCACACGGTGTTGTTGCGCAATCTGCCTTTTTCCGACAAATACCTTGCCATTGCAAAAAACACTTTGCTGTTTGGCACGACGACGTTGTTTTCCACCACTGCAAGTCTGTCGGCGTCGCCGTCCAATGCAAAGCCCAACGAATAATCTCCCTGTTTCATCTTTTCCAACAAAAAAGACGTGTTGGTTGCGCCGCAATTCTGGTTTATCAGTTTGCCGTTGTTTCTGTTGCAAAACACCGTTACGTTGGCTTTGGCACGGGAAAACAGCATGCGTCCCACCTTGTAGCCTGCGCCGTAACAACAATCCAACGCAATTTTCACGTTGGACAAATCCACATCCACTGCCGAAAGCACGTCGTCGCAGTAGATGTTTTCTATGTCGTAAAAAACAGGCTCGAAAATTTTGCCCTTTATTTCGGGATTCTGACACAGTCCCGACATCATTCGGGAAACTACTTCCTGTTTGGAAGGGCAAAGTTTGACGCCGTACCTGTCAAACACTTTAAGTCCGTTGTCCTGCGGCGGATTGTGACTTGCAGTAATCATAACGCCGTAGTCGCCGCCCATTTTGCGCACGAAATGCCCCACTGCGTTGGTGGGCAAAATGCCGAGATTGATGACGTTGCCCCCTCCGTCGTACACGCCCTGCGCCAAAGCGTTGAAAAGGTTTTCTCCGGAAATTCGGGTGTCCCTGCAAATCAACACTATCGGACACTCCTCACCGAGAAGGGCAAGGCTTTTGCCTAACAAAAAGGCAGTACCGTCCGTCAAGGTACTGCCGTAAGTTCCACGTATTCCGTCCGTACCGAAAAAATTCATAGATGTTCCTCCACAATTTCCAATGCTTTTCTTCGGTACTTCCTTCCGACGCCAGCGACCTGCCTGTGCATGGTTTGCCGTCGGATTTATATTTGCAATTTTGCCCGTGTACTTTTTTGTTCTTTTGTATTTTACAACCTTTTGTCCTTTTTCCTGTTGTTTGAGTTTACCTTTCCTTTTTGCCGTCAGGAAGTTTGCAACACCGTGTCAAAATGTTTTTCAGTGCAACTTGCGTTACCTGCTCTTTACATTTCTATCTGCAAATTGAAGTTGCGTAAATGTAAAATTTCCCAACGACAGATTTTTGAGCTGTTTTCTGTTTAGGCTGTTTTTCTTTTTATATTTTAGTTTTGTTTTTTGGAAATCATTCCCGAATACGCCGAGGCAAAAGTTCCCGCAATGGCTCCGTCGGCGCAGGCGGTTACTATCTGTTTCATGGGACCGTTTGTAACGTCCCCCGCAGCATACAAACCGTCAACGGTGGTTTTGCGTTTGTCGTCTACCACCAGATATCCGTTTTGCCTTGCAACGCCTTCGATATTGATGAATTCCGTGGAAGGCGCAGCGCCTATTGCCACAAAAATTCCGTTGACTTCCAGCGTTTTGCTTTCCTTTCCGTCGAAAACATCCATTGCCGACACCACGTCGTCACAGTGTATAACGGAAACCTGACTGTTGTACAAAACCTTTACGTTGCTCTTTTGCAAAAGATGATTGACGGCAAGTTCCTCCGCACGGAAGTTTTCGCCGGGAACGACAACGTACACAACGCTGCACAAATCCGCCAGATAGGTGGCTTCTCTCACGGCAGGCGTACCTCCGCCCACAACGGCAACGGGACGGTTGCGATAGAAATTTCCGTCGCATGTGGCGCAATAGGAAACGCCCTTGCCTACGTAGGGAGCTTCAAATCCCAACTTGTTGTGTGAAGTGCCTGTCGCCACAATCACGGCGGGAAAATGCCACTCCGCCTTGTCTGTTTTTATTACAAAATCGTCGCCCTTAGTTAGGGAAAGCACCTTTTCCCGCACTGTTTTCAAGCCCAACGCCTTTGCCTGCTCCACCATGTTGGAAGCAAGTTGCCAACCCTCTATGTTTTTGTAGGAAGGGTAATTTTCTATCTCGCCCAAATTTGCCGTCTGACCGCCAAAACCGAACTGTTCAAACATTGTAACGTCGGCATTTGCACGCAAAGCGTACACCGCCGCCGAAAGTCCTGCTACGCCGCCGCCGATTATTGCTATTTTTTTCATTGTTCCCTCGTTATTGCACCATTGTAGTTTATTTTGCGTGGCGCAACTTGTAGTAATTTGATTTTTTGTGCACACTATTGACAGACACGCCGCCTGTGTGTACAAAATATTGTACCACACATTGCGCCGTCTGTAAATGCAAAGATGCCTTTTCGCAACAAAAAACACTTCCGCAAAAGAAGTGTTTTTTTGTTAATGTTGCTGTTTGAAATACTACTTGCAACGTGCCTGACGCACTGCCTTTGCCCAACCTTCCACAAGTTCACGGCGACGTTCGTCCGTCATTTTGGGTTGAAATTCTCTGTCTACCTTGATGTTGGCGCGAATATCGGCAACGTCTTTCCAATAGCCGATGCACAGCCCTGCAAGATAGCATGCACCCAAAGCCGTTGTTTCCGTAACCTTGGGACGCACCACCGTTGCGTTGAGAATGTCCGCTTGGAACTGCATAAGGAAGTTGTTTGCACTTGCGCCGCCGTCGACGTTGAGGCTTTTGATTTTCACATTGGCGTCACGCTGCATTGCGTTTACCAAATCGTACACCTGGTAGTCGATGGCCTCCAAAGCGGCACGTATGAAGTGTTCTTTTTGCGTGCCACGGGTAACGCCTGTAATGGTGCCTCGTGCATCGGGGTCCCAATAGGGGGCGCCCAATCCCGTGAAAGAGGGCACAATGTACACGCCGTTGGTGTCGGGTACTTTTTTGGCGTAGTTTTCCGTTTCCGCCGCCTGTTTAATCATGCGCATTTCGTCACGCAACCACTGGTTGATTGCACCGCCGATGAAAACGCTTCCCTCCAAAACGTAGGGAGGTTTGTCGTCCAACGACGCACCCAAAGTGGTAACAAGCCCGTTGGTGGATTTGACAGGTTTGTGTCCTGTGTTCATCAGCAGGAAGCAACCTGTGCCGTAGGTGTTTTTGACGTCGCCTTCTTCCACTGCAAGGTGTCCGAACAACGCTGCCTGTTGGTCGCCCACCACACTGCAAATGGGAATTTCCCTTCCGATGAAGGTTTCGTCCGTCATGCCGTAGTTGTAGCCGGAGGGGTGTACCTCGGGAAGCATACAACGGGGAATGTCAAACAACTTCAAAAGGTCGTCGTCCCAAGTGAGGGTGTGAATGTTGAACAGCATTGTACGGCAGGCGTTTGTGTAGTCGGTGGCGAAAATTCTGCCACGGGACAACTGCCACATAATGTAGGTGTCCACCGTGCCGAAAAGCAGGTCGCCCTTTTCCGCACGGGCTCTTACTCCCTCCACGTTGTCCAAAATCCATTTTAGTTTTGTGGCGGAAAAGTAAGCGTCCAGCACCAAACCCGTTTTTTCGTAAATCATGTCGGCAAGCCCGTCTTCTTTGAGTTTTTCGCAGTAGTCGGCTGTTCGGCGACATTGCCACACAATGGCGTTGTACACGGGTTTACCTGTGTTTTTGTCCCAAACAAAGGTGGTTTCACGTTGGTTTGTGATGCCGATTGCCGCAATGTCCGTTGCGGATACATTGGCACGAATCAGCGCTTCCACAATGACGCCTACCTGCGAACCGTAGATATCGTGCGGATCATGCTCCACCCAACCCGGTTTGGGGTAGATTTGCGGAAATTCCTGCTGCGCTTTTCCCAAAATGTTGCCCTGTTTGTCGAAAACAATGGCTCGGGAACTTGTTGTGCCTTGGTCTAAAGCAAGTATGTATTTCATTTTTCTTTCTCCGTATTGTCTTTTTTTGTACAACAACCAAATGCAGTTTTCACTGCTTAAAAAGCAATTCCCGTCTATTTGGCATCGACGTTTTTGGTAACGATGAAGTCCACACCGCAACCGCAGATGTCGCTTACGGCAACATCACCGATATGTACGGGGGCTTTCAAAGTAACGTTTTTGAGCAGTTCCAAACCTTGGAAAATGAGATGTTTGGGAATAGCCTCTCTGGTTTTTACGGAAACCATGGGGATTGTTCCGTTTTCCACATGTACAGAACCGGTAACCATGCGTTTGGGAGAAGTAACTTCGTTGATAGCGTAGGTTACTCCACGGGGGCATGTGTTGCCCGTAACCTTGATGTTGTTTTTGTCGCTGTCGTCAACCGTGAGATGACATCCCATGGGACAGTTTATGCAAATCATTTCTCTAATCATTGTGCTTCTCCTTATTTAATCAGCGTAATTTCCACTTCCGACGCCTGCTTCAACGCCTTCATTTGCTCTGCCGTCAAAACAATGTTTTCCATTTCGCCGGGGGCAACGACGGGACGCTTTCTGCCAAACACTTTCACGCCGTCGGCAAGCACTGCGAGTTCCACCTTTTTGAACACGTTGGAAACACGCATTTTGAAACTCTGATTGGCGTACACTTCGTCTTTGTTGAGCACTGTAGGTACACAATAACGCACACCGTTTGTGCATTTTATGGTCAATTTTTCGTGGCAGGGCTTTGCGCCTTTGATGTACTCGGCAGCACATTTGCCTGCATTTTCGCTTTCGGCGGAAACAAAGTCCACCAGGTCGTGCACGTGAAGTACGTTGCCGCACTCGAACACGCCGTCGATGTTGGTCATGAGGTTTTCGTCGACTACTGCTCCACCCGTAGTGTTGGAAAGGGCGACATGCGCATTTTTGGCAAGTTCGTTTTCCGGAAGCAATCCTACCGACAGCAACAGAGTGTCGCAAGGAATGAGCGTTTCCGTTTCCTTTTTGGGTTGAAGTTTTTCGTCCACTTCCGCAACGACAACGCCTGTCACACGGTCCTTACCCTTGATGTCCACAACTGTGTGCGAGAAGTAAAGAGGAATGTCAAAGTCGTTGAGGCATTGCACGATGTTTCTGTTCAAGCCGGAAGAATAGGGCATGATTTCCACGACAGCCTTGACTTTTGCGCCTTCAAAGGTCATACGGCGAGCCATGATAAGTCCGATGTCGCCGCTGCCCAAAATTACCACTTCCTTACCGGGAAGGTATCCGTCGATATTGACCAACTTCTGAGCAGTACCTGCGGAAAATACGCCTGCGCCACGCATTCCTGCCGTGTTGATGGCTCCACGAGGACGTTCACGGCAACCGCATGCGAGAATTATTGCCGTTGCCTGCACCTGAACAAGTCCGTCCTGTGCGGAAACGTAGGTTACCACCTTGTCGTTGGAAACGTCAATTACCGTAGCGTTGAGTTTGTACTGTATTCCACGTTGTTTGACTTGTTCTATGTAGCGGGCGGCATATTCCGGTCCCGTCAATTCTTCTTTGAATGTGTGCAAACCGAAACCGTTGTGAATGCACTGATTGAGAATACCGCCAAGTTCCGGTTCACGTTCCAGAATGAGGATGTCACGTTCGCCACAGTCGTAGGCGGATTTTGCTGCGGCAAGTCCTGCAGGACCGCCGCCTACAATTACAAGATTAACCTTTTTCATTACTTTGTCCTCCCCACTACTACGTTGCTCTTTCCGCCGCCTTTGGTGATGTCCTGCATGTCGCAGCCCAATTCACGGGCAAGAATTTCCATTATTCTGGGTGTGCAGAATCCTGCCTGACAACGTCCCATGCCGGCACGGGTACGACGTTTGACGCCGTCAAGGTCTTTTGCTCCGACGGGACGACGGATGGCTTCCACAATTTCCCCTTCCGTTACCATTTCGCAACGGCAGACGATTTTTCCGTACAGGGGGTTGCGCTCGATGAGTTTTTCTCTTTCCACGTTGGACATTGTGGCAAAATGAGGAATAGCCTTGCGTTTTGCCTCAAAGTGAAGTTTGTTTTTCAAAGAAAGTCTTGTGGCAACCTGCGTTGCAATGTCTACCGCTATTGCTGGAGCACAGGTAAGTCCCGGGCTTTCGATACCGGCAATGTTGTAGAAGTTTCTGACGCTGCTTTCACCCACCACAAAGTCGTCGGTGTCGAGGTGAGCACGCAAACCGGAAAACTGTGTGATTATGTTCCTGCGGGACAGGGAAGGTTCGGTGATAAGTCCTCTGTTGAATGCCGAGTTCAATTCGTCGGCAGTTGTGCTTACGTCGTCCTTGTCTTCCACATCCGTAGCCGTGGGGCCAACCAGAATGTTGCCGTGCGTTGTGGGTGTTACCAAAACGCCCTTGCCCATGTTTGTGGGAAGTTGGAACAGCGTGTGCGAAGCAAGATATCCGCAAGTTTTGTCCATCAAAACGTAGTCGCCTTTGCGTGCCGTGATGTGCATTTTTTCAGGACAAATCATATTGTTTATTTTGTCGGCGTAGACGCCTGCGCAGTTGATTACTACCTTTGCCTGATGCACCGAACCGTCGGCACATTCTACGTCAAACACGTCGCCTTGTTTCTTGACGGAAACAAC
Organism: Corallococcus sp. CAG:1435; assembly: GCA_000433775.1. Classification (GTDB taxonomy): domain Bacteria; phylum Bacillota; class Clostridia; order Christensenellales; family CAG-314; genus Fimimonas; species Fimimonas gallinarum. The sequence continues at coordinate 8,436 of HF998474.1, forward strand.
CTCCGAAAGGAAACGGAATTCCACACCGTTTTCGGCGGCGTTTTCCGCATAGGCTACTGCCATTTCGTAGGGAGATGCAATGCCTCCGTTGGGGACAACCAATGCCGCCACGGCTTTTTCCGAAACGTACGGCTCCATTGCTTTGATTTTGTCATTGCCTTCGATAATGTACATATCGGGTACGCCGTTTTTGATTCCACGGTCGTACAGTTCCTGCAATTTGCCCTTTTGACTTTCATCAAAACACAACACCATGGATCCGTTGCGACGGAAAGGAAATTCCAATTCTTCCGCAAGTTTGTCAAACATTTTGTTTCCCAAAATGTTGTAATGCGCTTTCAAAGTGCCGGGCATGGCATCGTAGCCACCGTGCACGATACCGCTGTTAGCCTTTGTCGTTCCGACAGACACGTCGTTGCCTCTTTCCAGCACCAGAATGTCCGTTTTGTATCTTGACAGTTCACGTGCGACCGAACAGCCCACGATGCCACCGCCGATTACAATTACATCTTTCATTGCATCCTCCTGAGTTGTAACTTTTTTTGCTGATTATTATGCTGAAAAACCACAGCACTACATTGTATATTATAAAGAGGGAAAAACAAAATTTCAATAGGGTTTTTGAAAAAAAATGCCGTTTTTTTTAAAAAAAACGGAAAGTTTGACATTGCCAAAACATCTCTTTTGCCTTTCCTTGTTTTTGCAAAACATTGTGTATTGCCTTTTGTAACAAATGAAACGAAAACTGCCAAAAAAATGCTTTCGAAAAGCCGTAAAATACATTAAAAAAAGGAAAATCACGCCATTTTTACAATTTTACAAACGGTGTTGTGAGAAGAAAAAAGCAAATTCCTGCCGTGATTATCGGAAACGGGCAACAGTCCTTTGGGAAAAACGCCGAAAAAAGGAAAAGTTTACAAAAGAGAAAAAATTTTTTGCAAAGCAACCTGACAAATTTTTTGAAAGCAAGTAAAAACAGGATTGTGTGAGCAGGAAAAAATAGAAAAAGCGACTTAGTGCCGTGATAAGCCGAAATAGGCAACATTTTATTGGGAAAAACGCCGAAAAAAGGAAAAGTTTACAAACGAGAAAAACTTTTTTGCAAAGTAGCCTGACAAATTTTTGAAAGCATGTAAAAAATAGAGTTGTTTGAACAAAAAAGAGCAAAATCAACTCCACCGTGAAAACAGGAAAGCACATTGTTCCGCATTTGACACAACGGTTTTGAAAACGCCTGCCTTTACAACTACACGCAAGCATTTCAAAGTTTTGCCGACACGGCGCACGAAAACCTCTTGAAACATCTACGGGTGGCAAAAAACGTGCCTGCACTTTGAAAAATCCCTTTGCAATGGCAAAATAAAGTTTGCCTGCTTGTCTTTACTGCAAAACTTAAAGGTCGGGCGTTTGCATGTGGCAAATTGTCCTTTCTTCGCCCGCAACGCAATTGCTTTTGCGTTTGTCTTTACAAGTACTTTGGCAAGACAATTCGATTTAACCTGTTTTTATACAACGGCAAACTTTCAACGCAAAAAATGCAACAAAAAAAGTCTGCAATGCTAATTGCAGACAATGTATTTTTGAGTTCAGTTGAAACAATGACAAGCAATGACGTTGTCGTCAAAATCGAATATGCCTACGCCGCAGTTGTCCACAATGCAATAGCAGTTGTTGCCGTCCTTGGGAAGGGCGCAACTGCCGACGTTTACACACGTTACTCCCTTTACGTCCACAATTTCGCAAATGTGGAAATGTCCGTACAGCATAACGTCGCCTTTTTGCAAATGAGGCACGTTGTTTTTGTTGTGAATGTGTCCGTGCGTCAGAAAAATTCTTCTGCCCTCGTTAAGCAGTACGTTTTCCGCAAAAAAATCGAAGTTGCTTATCATTGCGTCCACTTCGCTGTCGCAGTTTCCACGGATAACCAACAACTTGTCGGCAACGGCGTTGAGAATCTCCGCCACTTTCATAGGGGCGTACTGTTGAGGAAAGGGATTGCGGGGTCCGTGATTGTACACATCGCCCAGCAACACCATCATGTCCGCACCGCTTTTTTTGAACTTTTCCGTCGCTTTTTCCGCCCAATAGGCAGAACCGTGAATGTCGCTTACAACAAACAGTTTCATTTTTCTTCCTCCACAGGCTCCGTCGGCGCAGACGTCTGCTCCTTGCCGTTGTTGTAGCAGGGGGTAATGCCCAACTCTTCCAACGTGTAACAGTGCAATTCCGTTTCGCCGTCGTTGTGCGCTACCTTGACTGTTACAAGCAGACGAAGCATGTCCACTTCCGTAACTTTGCCTTTTCCTGCAGGCGTGTTTATTTCCGAATTGATTTTTGGCATAAACTTGGCTGTTTGCGAGTAGTAGTCATCCTCGTACTTAAGACAACACATAAGCCTGCCGCACAAACCGGAAATTTTGGTGGGATTGAGGGAAAGCCCCTGCGTTTTTGCCATTTTTATGGAAACACGTTCAAAATCGTTGAGGTGGGCATTGCAACAACAAACTCTTCCGCAAGGTCCCAAACCGCCCTTCATCTTGCACTCGTCCCTTATGCCTATCTGACGAAGTTCTATCCTCATGTGAAACGTCGAGGCAAGTTCCTTGACAAGTTCACGGAAATCCACACGGTTTTCCGATGTGAAGTAGAACACCACTTTGCTGTTGTCGAAGGCAAATTCCGCATCCACAAACTTCATTTCCAGATTGCGCTTGTCGGCTTTTGCCTGCGCTTCTTTGATGGCAGAGGGGCGTTTTTCCACAATGGCGTTGTGCTGTGCCACGTCCTTTTCCGTTGCCTTGCGCACAACGGGTTTAAGTTGACTTTTCAGTTCCTCCTGAGGAACAAAAGTGTTTGCTATTGTAACTTCTCCGTACTCTGTGCCGTGCGCCGTTTCCACAATGGCGCCGTCCCCGACACTGAAAACAATTTCACCGGGGTCAAAGTAGTACGCCTTGCCCCCCTGTTTGAATTTTACACCAACTATATTCGGCATCTGAATTTAACCTCCAAAACGGCAGCCGCCAACCAGTCCGCAACAACGGAAACGTTGCCGCCGTCATCAAGACGTTTTTTTGCGGAATTTATTTTTTCAATGCAGACTTCCGCCGCCTGCAAGGAATAGTTTGCACATATTTCCTTTGTTTTGTGCACGAAAGAGGGCAACAGCATCAGGTTTTCCGCCAAACGGTAGGCAATGCTTTCCCTGTACAGTACTGTGAGAAAACGCAAAAACCACAAAATGTTGTCCTTGTCCGCCAAAACGGCGGAAACAAATGGTAACGAATTTTTGGTGGAAGTCATCTGCGTGGCGAAGTTTACCGCATTGTCGAACGCCTGCAAAATTGCAGGATTTGCCAATACGCTTTCCGCCTGCTCCACACTTCCGCCACTGACGCAAGAGGCAATTTCGCAGAAACTTTTTTGATAGCCCTTTTGTTGCAACAAACCGCACACTTGGGCGGCAGAAAGTTGCGTCTGCTTCAGAAGTTGACAGCGTGAACGAACCGTAGGCAACAAACCCTCGCTGTCCGTAACGCCCAAAAAGATGTAGCACTCGCCCGACGGCTCTTCCAACGTTTTGAGCAGTTTGTTTTGCCAAACGTCGGCGCCCACCCCCGCAAGGGAGGAGGTTGCATCCACCAAAAACACACGGCAATCGCCGCTGTCCACGGGGCGTTTGTAACTTTCATCCACCAAAAGGGAAATGTCGGCAACGGACAGACGTGTTTTTCCACCTGCAGGGAAAAACATTACGTCCTGATGCACTCCGTCGGCTACCTTCTTGCACACCTCGCAACCGTCGTCGGAATGCGACGGACACAGGCACACCGCCGCACACTGTCTGAGCAATTCTGGAAGGTTTTGTTTTTCCGCCTCGACAATGTAGGCATGCGCCGCCGTGTGCGTGGCAAAAGCGTTGCGCAGATATTCGCCGATGTTTTTGTCCAATGCCGTCATTTAATCACACCTTTTTTACGCAACACCTCACGCAGTTTTTGCTGAGTCTGTTCCTTGGTGCCGGAAGCGTCGATAACGACAAACTTTTCGGGATTTTGCGCTATCAGTTGCTTGTAGCCGTTGTACACCTTTTCGTGAAAACTGTAATCCACCGATTCCATCCTGTCCGTCTTGTCGGCACCGCCCTTGCGTGCAAACGCCTCGGCAGGGGAAAGATCCAGAAAGATGGTGAATTCCGGCATATATTCGCCAACGGCAATTTCGTTGAGTTTTACAATATTTTCCAAACCGAGTCCTCTTCCCAAACCCTGATAGACGTAGGAAGAATGCACGTACCTGTCGCAAAAAACGATTTTTCCCTCTTCGAGGGCAGGTTTGACAATGTCGTGAAGGTGCTGTATGCGTGAAGCAGCGTACAAAAACGCCTCGCACATGTCCGACATGCTGCTGTTTTTGGCGTCCAGAATTATTCGTCTTATTTGCTCGGCAATGTCGCTTCCGCCCGGCTCTCTTGTGAAAATTACGTTTGCACCCACTTCGTTGCAGTATTCTTTCAGAAGGCGTGTCTGGTAGGTTTTGCCTACACCGTCGCAACCTTCGATGGTAATAAAGTTTTTCATATTCCGCTCCTTGCGTGAAGGTAATTTACTTTTGTAAAAAACATCTTAAAATATGATAACACAGTTTGACGTTTCTTTCAAGCGTTTGTTTTTCTCTGTCAAGGTATTTTTGCTCCGCTAACTTGCATTTTAACGTCGAAAATTCCCCCTGCAACTTTCGGCAACGACTTGAAGGGACGCAATTTGTAACGGCAAAGTTTTTAATGCCTGTGTTTTACCGTGTTTTGTCATTACGTTGCAATGCCTGTTTGGCTTACGATGTCTTTTCTTCGGCGGAACAACGCCTGCCGACGCTTTTTCAAAAGTTAATGCAACGGTTTTGAAACCTTTGGGGACAACACGCTACCGACGTCAAACGCAAAAACGCCTGCGTGCAAAAGCGTCGGTACGTTTGACAAAAGAAAACCGCCGACTTATAATTTTACCGTGAGGCGCAAAGTGGAAAACTCGGGCTTTTTTGAAAAAGTTTACAAAATTGTGGAAACAATTCCTGTTGGGAAGGTTGCCACCTACGGACAAATTGCACGGCTGTGCGGAAGTCCACGGGCGGCACGTCAGGTAGGTTGGGCATTGCATGTCAATCCACGTCCTTTTGTTGTGCCCTGCCACCGTGTTGTCAACAAAAGCGGACGAATAGCCCCTTCTTTTGCTTTTGGCGGTGAGGACGTGCAACGCAATTTGCTTTTGCAGGAAGGCGTAACCTTTACCGACCAAAACACAGTGGACCTAAAAAAACATCTTTGGGAGAAATGATATGCTGGACAAAAAAATGCTTGCCGTGTTGGCAATGCTTTCGCAACAGGTGGGTTACAGTTACAAAGTTGTGAAAAAAGCGCAGTTGCTTGCCAACATTCCCAAAAAGTACGCAATGGACATGGACACTTTGGTGGCAATAATTGCATTTTTGCGTGAAATGGGCTACGCCGTGGTTAAGTACCAGGACAAAGACGACATTTGCCTTACACTGACGGTCAAGGCGGAGACCTATCTTGCAGGGGAAAAACAGCCTGCCGTAAAATCGCAGATAACCAACAAACAGGTGTGGATACTGTTTCTGGGGGTGTTTTTCGCTTCTCTTTTGGGGGCGTTTGTTGCCGTGCTTTTGGGAAAACTGTTTTGATGCGGGGGTGAATGATGCTTGACAAAAAAGAAGTTGCCGTGATGAAGTGCATCTACGATTTTTGCAAAAAGCACAACGACGGAGCAATAATTTCCGACGAAGTGATAATACAAAGTTGCCCCGAAAAGTACCGTCTTACGGAAACAAAGGTGGACTCCATATTGAAACAGTTGGAGTACGACGGTTACTTTGAATGTACCAAATCGGACAGAAACGGAAAGACGGTGAACGTGATAAACCTCAAACAGAAAGGAAAGGCTTTTCAACGTGAACTGATACAACGCCGCCGTGAACTGATAAACACAATGTTTTGGCGTGTTGTGTTTGCTGCGTTGGGCGCAGTTGTGGCATTGATTGTAAACAAAATACTCAATTGGTAAAAAACGGACGGCAACGTCCGTTTTTTTTGACAAAATTTGCATTGTAATGTCGCAAAAAACCTAATACGGTTGTGAAAATTTAGTACACGCCTGCCGTGCAACAAAACTCGGTAACGTTGCAAAAACGTTACCGCACACCGACGCTCGCAGTAACGGAGTTTTGTAACGACACCCTACAGCGACGCTTGAAACGTCAAGGTTTTTGAATGTTTACAAAAAGCAAAACAAAAAATGCAGCGCAAATGCACTGCATTTTTATTTTGACAATTGCAATTTCCTCGCACCGATAAAGGGCGACTCGTCAAACTGCACTTTCTGTATTTCACCGTGCTTACCGTTGCTTGCAAATTCCACGCACTTTCGTCAAGCCTGCGCCACATTTGACATTGTACCGTTTTGAAGGTACACAATTTGTTGATACGGAATAAAGTTTTTGGCACATTCGGTTTTTTTGTGCCGTTACAGTACGGTTGCGCCCACCTGCCTCACTTTCAGCACATGCACGCTTTTTTCGCCGTATTTTTTACCCATTTCCGAGGTGAAACCGTGCAAATCCCTGTTGACGACAAGTGCCAGCACTGTGCCTGCAAAGCCGCCGCCATGCACACGGGAAGCGCACCCGGGACAAATTTCACGGGCAAACAGAACTGCGTCGGCAACCGTCCTGTCCTCTCCGACGTTGCAGTTTTGCAACTGCCAGATACTGCTGTTTCCCGATTGACTGACGGCGGAAAACAGTTTAGGCACATCGCCGTTTTTCAATGCCTGCGCCACCTCGTCCACCAGGCGGTTTTCCTCGAAAAAGTGTTTGGCACGCAACGCAGGACGGTTGCCCACGGTGCGTTGAACCTCTTTGTATCTTTTGAAAAATTCCACTTCGTCCACGTCGGCAAGACGCTGCTTGCCGAAGTAGTTTGCCACCTGTTTCATTTCGGCGGGAATGGCGGCGTAGCAGTCAGTTAGGGAGGAATGACTCTTTCCCGTGTCCACGACTACAAGATTTACGCCGTTGAGGTCATTTGCCAGCCTTTGAAATTCAAAGCCGTTTTTGAAGTTTATTTCCACGATACCGCCCACGGCAATGACGCCCTGATCCAAAAGACCGCAGGGCTTGTTGAAGTAGACGTTTTCCGCAAACTGCCCCACTTCGGCAAGGGTGCGGGCGTCAATTTCGCCGTTGTTGTACAAATTGTTGACTATGGTTGCGGCAAGCAACTGAAACGCCGCACTTGACGATATGCCTGCGCCGCTTGGCAGGCAGGAATTGAGGCAGGCATAAAATCCGCCGATTTTCTTGCCACGCTTTTTCAGCCCCGCCAAAACGCCTTTGACCATGCCGACGCTTCCTCCTTCCACCTTTTCCACGTCGGCGACATTGAAAACAATGTCACGGTAGTTGTTTCCGCTTATTTGCACCACGCCTTTGTCGTTGGGCAGAAATGCTGCGACAATGTCCAGATCCACAGTGCATCCGACAACTTTGCCTCCGTTGTGGTCGGTGTGATTGCCGATAAGTTCCACACGTCCCGACGAACTTGCAAGATAGCAGTAACGGCTTTTGTACTTTTTTTTGAAATGACGTACAAGTTCTTCGTAACGTATCAACTGACGGAAAGTTTTTTTACCGTACAGTTTGGGAAAATACGACATTGCCTGACGTCCGCTTGTGAACTGTTGCATAATTTTGCTTCCTTGTGTTTGTGTCAACATTGTAACACCCTGCAAGGTTTTTTGCAACTGTTATTCCACCGTTACCGATTTGGCAAGGTTGCGTGGCTTGTCGACGTCCCTGCCCAAACCTTTTGCCGCAAAGTACGCCAGAAGTTGCAGAGGAACTACTGCCACCACACCGTACAGCAAACGGTGTACCGACGGCAACACAAACTGCGTTCCGTACCCCTTGTAGGGGGAAAGGGTGATGACGTCGGCATGTCGGGATGCAATTTCCCTGGCGGTGCTTATGTTTTTTTGCACCAGATTGCAGGAGGTGGAAAGCTCCACCACCGTTACGCCTTTTTCCATCAGCGCAAGTGTGCCGTGTTTAAGTTCGCCTGAGGGGTATGCCTCGGAATGAATGTAACTGATTTCTTTCAGTTTCAAAGAGCCTTCCGTGGCGGTGGGAAAATCCAACGCACGTCCCACGAAAAACACTGCGGAACTGTTTTTGACCCTCTCCGCCAAAGCGTGAATTTCCTCCTTGCGTTGCAAAATTTCTCCTATTGCAGCGGGAAGGCTGTCCATGCCCTCCCAAAGAGAATCCAACTCCTTTTGCGAAAGTCGGTTGCGCAAAAAAGCAATGTCGGCAACAAGCAGAATCAACGTTACCAACTGACAGTTGTACGCCTTGGTGCTTGCCACGGCAAATTCGCTGCCTGCAAAAACGTTGGTTACTTTGTCGCACACAAAACACAGCGTAGAAGACTTGGTATTGGTGACGGCGTAGGTAATTCCGCCACCTGCCGACACCTTTTCCGCCGCCCGTATCGTATCGGCGGTTTCTCCGCTTTGACTGATACAAAACGCCAATGTCTGACCGTCCACGGGAAAATTGTCGTAGACAAATTCGCTGGCGATGACGGCGGTTACGTCCACATCCAAAAATTTGCGTGCAACTGCGCAGGCTTCCAAACCGCTGTTGTAGGCTGTGCCGCATCCCAAAAAGTAGATGCGTTTGAGTTTTTTTATCTGTTTTGACGAAAGTTGCACTCTTCCGCTGTCGAAGTAGCCCTTTTTCGCATTCATTACACAGTGGGGAATTTCAAAAATTTCCTTCAACATCATGTCGCCGTCGGCATTTTCGTTCACTTCGACGTCGGGCACAAAAAAGTTGACGGATAGTTTCTTTCCGTCGAAGGTGTAAAAACAAACGTCCTTTGCCGATGCTTGCACCACCGTTCCGTCCGGCACAACGGCGACCTTTTCCGCCCAACGTGAAAGACATCTTACGTCCGAAGAAAGATAGACGGCATTTTTTGCCACCCCCACCGCAAGAGGACTTTTGTACTTGATGGCGTACAAACAGTCGTCGTAGGCGTTTTCCGCCAACACGGCGAATGCGCCTTCAAGTTGATTTGCCGTTTTCAGCGTTGCCTGCAAAACGTTGCCTTTATAGTTTTCCTGCAACAGGTGCGCTACCGTTTCGCTGTCCGTTTGGGAAGAAAACCTGCAACCCGCATCTTGCAGCGAAATTTTCAGTTTTTCAAAATTTTCTATTATTCCGTTGTGGCAAATGGCAAAATTGCCGTCGTTTGACAAAAACGGATGGGCGTTTTCGTCGCAGACGTTTCCGTGCGTTGCCCAACGGGTGTGACCTATTGCAAGTGCTCCTGCGGTTAACGGCGGAATTTTGCCTTGCAAGTCCTCTACACGACCGCTGCATTTGAAAACCTCTATACACTTCCCTTTGACGGCAATGCCTGCGGAATCGTACCCACGGTACTGCAGAAAACGTAATGCCTGCAAAGTTTTTTCCACACAGTTTTCGTCAATTACACCAAAAATCCCGCACATAATACCTTCCTTTTGTGAGTATTATATGAATTTTTGCAACGTACCGACACAAAATTTGTGCTAACTTCAGTTGCAAATGTACAAATATATTTGACTGTAAAAATATATAGTTGTATAATTTTAGGGTTGAAATACGGAGACTTTTTATGCAAAGAGAAGATGTAAGAAACATAGCAATTATCGCACACGTCGACCACGGCAAGACAACGCTTGTGGACCAACTTCTGAAGCAAAGCGGTATTTTCCGCTCCAACGAAGTTGTTGCCGACAGAGTAATGGACAGCAACGACATTGAGCGTGAAAGAGGAATAACCATTCTTGCAAAAAACACGGCGGTGCATTACAAGGGAACGAAAATAAACATTATCGACACCCCGGGACACGCCGATTTCGGCGGCGAGGTGGAACGAATCTTGTCCATGGTGGACGGCGTACTTCTTCTGGTGGACGCCATAGAAGGGTGCATGCCGCAAACGAGGTACGTTTTGAAAAAAGCGTTGGGCTTGGGCAAAAAAGCGCTTGTGGTCATCAACAAGGTGGACAAGGGTGAATTTGACGAACAACAGTTGCAGGAACAGATTTTGGAACTGTTTATGGAATTGGGCGCAACGGACGACCAGTTTGACTTCAAAATTATTTACGCATCGGCAAAACAGGGCTGGGCAACCAACAAACTCGGCGAGCCGGGCGTGGACATGAAACCACTGTTGGACGCAATATTGACGGAGATTCCCGCACCGGAAGGAGACATAGAGGGCGGTTTGCAACTGCTGATATGCAATATCGACTACGACGAATACGTCGGCAGAATAGGTATCGGCAAGGTGAACAGGGGCAAAATTTACGACGGACAGCAGGTAATGGTTTGCCACAAAGACAACAAGTTCAACACGGCGAAGGTTGCCAGACTGTATCAGTTTGACGGTTTGAAGCGTGTGGAATGTACCGAAGGTTCCATGGGCGACATTGTTGCCGTAAACGGCATTGCCGACATGAACATAGGCGAAACACTGTGCTCGATAGACTGCGTGGAACCGCTTCCCTTCGTCAACATAGACGAGCCCACCATTTCTATGGTGTTTTCCGTCAACAACAGTCCCTTTGCAGGCAAAGAAGGCAAGTACGTTACCAGCAGACACCTGCGTGCAAGACTGTTTAAGGAAGTGGAAACAAACGTTTCCATGCGTGTGGAAGAAACGGACAGCCCCGACAGTTTCAAAGTGTACGGCAGAGGGGAACTGCACCTTTCCATTCTTATTGAAAACATGCGCCGTGAAGGGTACGAATTTCAGGTATCCCGTCCCAAAGTTATTTTCAAAGAGGTGAACGGCGAAAAATACGAACCCATGGAATACCTTGTTGTGGAAGTGCCGGAAGCGTACGTCGGCACGGTAATGAACAAGTTGGGCGCACGCAAAGGCGAACTTGTCAACATGTATCCCGACAATCAGGGCTCTACAAGGCTGGAATTCCGCATTCCCGCACGCTGCCTGATTGGTTACAGAAGCGAAATGCTTACCGACACCAAAGGCTTTGGCGTGATGAGCAGTGTTTTTGACGGTTACGAACCCTACAAGGGGGACGTGCAGGAAAGATCGAGGGGAAGTTTGGTGTGCTTTGAAGACGGCGTTACCACCGCTTACGGGCTGTTCAACGCACAGGAACGTTGCCGTCTGTTTGTGGGCGTGGGATTGCCCGTCTACGCAGGAATGATCGTTGGCGAAAACAGCCGTGAAGACGACATAACCGTTAACGTGTGCAAAACCAAACACCTCACAAACAACCGTGCAAGCGGCTCCGACGAGGCGTTGAAACTTACACCGCCCACGGTACTGAGCCTCGAACAGTGCCTGGAATTCATAAACGACGACGAATTGGTGGAAGTTACACCCACGTCCATACGTCTGCGCAAGGCAATTCTTGACCACAGCGAACGCATGCGTATCTGGGCAAGAAACAACAAAAAATCCTGATATTTTACAGCAATAAAAAAAGTCGCATCACCTTAGGCATGCGACTTTTTTATTTGTTGCAATACGGCGCAATCAACATGTTGATTGC
>HF998474.1:20095-22808 GCA_000433775.1 Corallococcus sp. CAG:1435
ATGTTGATTGCGCCGTATTTTTGATGTTTATTGACCTTGTTTTTCCGTTGTTACAAATTGTTGTTTGTCCGTTGAAATTTGTGTTCCCGAGAGGCGCATTTTCCGTTGCCTATTTGTACAACTTGCAACACTGCGAAAATCATTTTCTTCAATGACAATTTTGGGAAAGTTACGGCAGGCTGTTTTTACGGTTCCTGCCTTACGGTTTTTTCATACGGTTTGGCAATGAGTTGTTGCGTGAACCTTTGTTTTGTTGGGAAAAGCAACAATCAACTTTCGGAAGAATTTTGCTGTTGTTTACGGGTTTAGGAATTTTCGCCTTCGGATGCAGGCACGGCGTCGTCTGCCGTCTTTTCGTTTGGCAAAACACCGTCACCAATTGTTGCTGTACTTTGTGGAAGCAGATACAGTGTGCATATCGGCTGTTCGTACCGTTCGCCACGGCATTTTTCCAAAACAATCATCTGGAAAGTGATGAAGAAAATGAAAATCGGTTCCAACAGTCCCACGTCCACAAGCGACTGCCCCTCAAAGGCAATCCAGGAGATGAATACAAACAGCGGGAATCGGTTTTTGATGTTGCCTTTTACAAACACGGCTTTCAGACGCATTGCGTAGTAGTAGAGATACGCCAACACACCGACAATGCCCATTGAAGCAAGAATTTCCATGACGGTGGAATGGAACCAGTCCATTTTTGAAATGGTAACGTCGTTTACCATTTCCACATGTCCGATGCCGACGCCGAAAATGGGATGCTGTTTGAACAGTTGCCAAGCCTTGTCGTACAGACCGCCCTCTTCGCCACGCCAACTGGTGCCGTTTATTATCAGATCGCCGTTTTCGAAACGTATTTCTATTGCGGAAAATCTTTCCCACAGCGAAGCCAATGCATCCCCCACCTTATTGTGGAATACCAGGCAAAACAGCAACGCAACGGCGACTGTTGCGCCTAAGGCAATAAGAAGTTGCCGTCTGTTTCCCTTGACAAACGCCATTACCAACGCAACAACAAATGCAATGCATCCGAAAAGGACGCCACCACGGGAAAGGGTAACCAACAGGCAGGCAAACTGAACAAACGCCACCGCCATGTACAAGGCGGAAAATTTGCCTTCACGTGTGCACAGATACAAACTCATTACAAACGCAAAGGGGAAAAAGGTGGCAATCATGTTGCGATTGCCCCAACCGACATCCCAATACAGGTCCAGCCACTGCGAAGGGGACTTCCCCGATTGCAACACCACCGTTGCCAATTCCGCACACACAACAAGCCCCACTGCCACGCAGATTTTTGCAAAATGCACGGGCAAATCTACCTTGACGTCGCCGTGAACGTAGTTGGCACCCAAAAAATAGATCGCCAAAAAACCTATGCCCAAAATGGAAACGAGCGGAAGGGCACGCAGATAGTTTTGTGCGGAAATTGTGCCCAAACCGCCGAATATCAGCGCAATGCTAACTGCCAACTGTGGCAAGAACATTGTTCCGAGGCGGAATTTTCGGGGAGCGTTTTTCCACAGGAAAAATCCCAGACAAAGCACGAATATTACCGCCAGCGGCCACAGCGAAAAGTATCTTTCGGCGGATGTATCACGCACAACGGTCAACACTGCCAAAATAGGCAAAAAAATTGCCGATGCGTCTTTTGCAAAAAGCAGAGTAACGCTTGCCAGCAGCGACACAACCACTATGCCAACGATGGACCATTCAAGATACCACATCAGAAAGGCAAAAATGCACAAAAGCCCAGTGTACAGGTCGCTGTACACTGCCTTTTGAATAAAATCGGATGTTTTTGTGTAGATATTTTTCAACTTTGCAGTGTTCATTTTGTTGAAATCCCGTTTGTTGGTTTGGGGCGTTTTTCTTTGGTACGGCTAAAACGCTCACACGCTCGCTTTGACTTTTGGGGTGTATGTCGGTTGCCCATACAGCCACATTCCAAAAGAAATATTTGCAGAGTGTGCTACTATATTACCAAATATAACAAAAGGGTGCAAGTGTTTAACACAAAAATAACGGTGCAAACACACCGTTTACACCGTTACTTTGTCGCAAGACTATTCGTTGCGAAGCGTTTTGTGTTGAGAATACTTGTAATCACGTTGGGTTTTTTCGTCCTCAACCATGTGAGCACGGGAAACAATAAGCCACACCAGCATGTAGATACCTGCGATACCCACAAGAATGTAGATGAGGCGTTCCAACCACACCATGCCGAAAGTAATCCAAGTAACAAAGTTGAAAGTGAAAATACCAACCAACAACCAGTTTAGCGCACCGATAATCGTCAAAACAAGCGCAATTACCGACAACACATTGAATGTCTTTCTCAAAGTTGCTTCCTCCTTGTTTAATTGTACTTGTAGTATGAGTAGCAAAAAACAAAATATACAAAACAAACCGACATACCTATAAAAGAGATAGAAACGGCAACTGTAACTCAAAAGCAGAAAAAAGATGAAAAAACGTCAGGTTTTGAAATTTAACACCGATGAACTTTGCAAAACACATCTCAAAAAGCAACAAACGCAAACTTTCAAATCCACAAAAGGGACAAGCACGAAATTACAAAACAAAATGCAACTGTTTTTTGCAGAAAAAGACAGTGCGAAACCGACAAAACCGACTGATGGTTTGCAATTACAAAACATTTGACGGTTGTTACTGCACAAAAAAACGCCGTGCGAAAAAATTGCCCACCTGC
>HF998475.1:0-17309 GCA_000433775.1 Corallococcus sp. CAG:1435
CCGTCAAGCGTAATGTCCGCAAGCGGCTGCCTTGCCGTTCTCCTTGACTGCCACTTTGTTGACTGCGGAAGTTCGCCGTTTGACGTGGGGCAAAGGTTTTTCCTTGCAGGTATATGGCAAATGACTTACATATATCTCTTCGCAAAAGCATAGTTTTGCGAAGAGATAGCGGCAAAAAAAGGTTTTTTGAGAGTGATTGAGCCCTTTTGTGGCTGAAAAACGGCTTCTGACTGCGATTAAAAATCAAAAGTCATTATTAAAGTCATTATTATAATTAAAAATAAATTAGTCAAATTGCGATCTTGAGAATTTTTATTTCGACTTATTTGATCCTGTTCGATTTATTTATTTGTCCTCAAATTTACCGATGTATCTATTCAAATAAAAAATGTGAGTTTTTTAATTCCTTGAACACCGCAACATAGTTTTTTAAGATAAATATTAGAAATTATGTTTGCCGAATCAGGCTTTTTCACATGCACGTCGTATTTGCATTCAACTATTTTTTGGTAATGCTACGTTGCCCCTATAAAAAAAACAGTTCATCACATCTAAAAAACAGTTCATCACATTTCAGAAAATTTAAATTTTGAAATAAAATTTCATTTGTTTTGTGACGAGTTTCCCGACTTACATCTCGGCATAATTGGGCGTTTGTCGGCTTAAATACACGCTTTGTGCCATATTTTCGGGGGTAAAATAGCCTAGTAAAAGACATTACAGACAGATTTCGACAACAAAACAATATTGCGTATGGTTTAATTTGTAAAAATTGTATCAAATTCGAATCGCCTCTGACTCTGCACGACCGTAAACAGTTTCCATGATTGCGTCAATGCGTCTTTTTGTAGCGACTCGCATAAAGTTTCCATGTGTTGGATTAGATTGTATTGAGTTTTAATAGTACGAATTTGTTTTGATTTACAGACGAGGACTCCATATAAACATTGTTTGGCTGGCTGAAACAGCCTTTGAGTCAGAATCAAGAAATCTATTTGAATAAATTCCCGATTATTTTGTTTTACATCGGCAAGTTAATTTCATAAATGCAATACAGATTGCAAGATTTATGAAGAGTTATGCAAAAAAGCATTACATAAGGAAAATTTTTAGTAATGCAAATGCTCACAAAATTGTGCGAACGACTATTTGCAGATATTGTGCGAAACGTTTTTTTTGTGTATTGAAGTCTTGTGTACATTCAAACAAATTCAAAAAAATAACTGAAATAATGTAAAAAGTCTTATAAATAAGGTTTACACTACGGAAAACTGCTACGCTTGCGGCAATAATGTTTTGCTTGCCATAGGACTGAGAAGCATTTATTTTAAATTTTAACTGAACGAACTGCGGTTTCAAAACAAATTTTGTTTCTAATGATTGGCATTAGTTTACTTGCAATTTTAATTTGAGTGATAAATTTTAGTACAATTTGAATGCAACAATAAGAAATCCGCTAAAATATGAAAACTGCATTTACAAGGTACACAGAATATATTTCTTTAATTATTACAGGAATTTTTCGCAAAGCAAATTACAAGTGTTTATACAAAAACCGAGGAGTAAACTGTGCTGTGTGCATGCATTCAATTAATTTGCATTCAAGGTCCTTACGCAGTAATCAGAGTCCGATATTCTAAGTACGTGGAAAGTGAACAAAATATCATGGATCATTCAAAACGACGAGCATAAAAAACGCCGTTTTTATATCAAACGACGTTCTTTAAGGTAACATTGAAACAATTTATAATATTTGACGGTATGTTGCTCATGTTTTGTATTCTTCAGAGCGTTGTTTTCTTGTGATTTAGCCGGAGAAATCAAAGTTCGAGCATATTTTATCTTTTAACAAACACATTTTATCTTGTAGTTTCATCTGAATTACAATATTTCCAGCACTTTTTCCAAGGCATAAAGACCGTGTTCGAAGGTTAATCCTCCTTGCAGATAGGCGATGTACGGAGGTTTAACGGGACCGTCGCAACTTAATTCTATGGAAGAACCTTGAACAAAGCATCCTGCCGCCATGATTATCTCGTCATTGTAGCCGGGCTGTTTCCACGGCTCGGGGGTAACGAATCCGTCAACAGGAGAAACCGACTGAATCGCCTGACAAAATCCAAGCATTTTCCCTTTGTCCTGCAATTTTACTGAACAGACAATGTCGCCGAAATGTTGATTTGGGCGGGGCAAAACCTCGTAACCTTTATCTGTAAGTGCCTGCGAAAAAGCAACGGCCGTTTTCAATGCCTGACAGACAACGTGAGGCGCAAAAAACAATCCCTGGTAAAACAACCTGTACCCGCAGGCATAAGAACCTATTTCCGTGCCTATCGAAGGCGCAGTCAATCTGCCTCCCACAAGCTGAACTACCGACGATTTACCGGCAATGTATCCGCCTGTAGGCGCTAGTCCGCCACCTATGTTTTTGATGAATGAACCTGCGCAGAAATCCACTCCGACCTGCGTTGGCTCTTGTGTTTCGACAAATTCACCGTAACAGTTGTCGCAAAAAATAAGCGTATTGGGGGAAATTTCCTTGACAAATCGGCAAAGCCGTTGTATTTGCGCTATGGAAAGAGCCAATCTCCATGCGTAACCACGTGAACGCTGTACGTACACCATTTTTATATACTGATTCTGCAAAGCCTGTTTGATTGCCGTGTAATTAAAGTCGTTGTCCACAAGGTCAATGCATGTGAAATGTACTCCGAAGTCGGCAAGACTTCCGTTGCCATTGCCGTAAATTGTGTCGTGCAAAGTGTCGTAAGGCTCGCCACAAACGGACAAAACGTTGTCGTTTGGGCGTAAAACGCCAAAAAGAGCCAGCGTCAAAGCATGTGTCCCCGATGCAATGGACGGACTTACAACGGCGCTTTCTGTCCCGAAAATTTCTGCTACAACATTATTTAATGCATCCCTTCCCGAGTCATCATAACCGTATCCGCTGGTTCCGTTGAAGTGTCGTAATGCAATTTTGTTGTTTCTGAATGCGGTGAGGACTTTCTTTTGATTGAAAAGCGCAACTTCCTCTATTTCCTCAAATTTATTTTTTGCTTTTGCCAATATTTCTTCTATTTGCTTGTTCATTTTTTTTGCCTATATTCTAAACTATTACTGACATAGTATTCTGTAGAATGCGTATTTCTGCTATACTTCGGTCTGTTTTGGTTTAATTCATATTATTTTCGCTGTGATTTTCTTCGTTTTGTAGTTTCGATTTGCAGTTTTGCGTAAAAAATTGTTCGTTTGTTGTGACAAAACACACGATAAAAAGTGCTTTTCAAACTAGTAAAAGAATTGCAACAGTAAACGTTTTTTTAACCGCATTTCAAATTGCTTTATTGCATTATCAACGGCAAATTTCCGTAAATTACAGCAATTAGTCCGATAAAACTTTAAATTTGCCGAATTCCAGTACAATTTTACTGCTATTTGCAATGTTACGTTTCTTTGCACAATTTTATTTTGTGTTTTGCTTTTCGCTGTCATTTACTGCAAGGTTTGCATTATTTCCTGCACTACTTGTTCTTTTGAAAGTTTCCCAACGTCAATAAACCTGCACACGTTCATCTTTTTGAAGTAGGTTTGCTGTCTTTTAGCGTAGTGTCTTGTGTTTATTTTAATTTGATTTATAGCCTCGCTTAATGTCGTTTCGCCTTTAAGATAGGATATTATCTCTTTGTAGCCTATTGCCGAAAATGCCGAAGTGTCGCAATAGCCGAATTTAGAAACAAGATTTTCCACTTCCTGTACAAGTCCTTGCTGTACCATCAGGTCGACACGCTCGTTTATTTTGTCGTAAAGACTTGTCCTGTCCAGTTGCAACACAAACAGTTTGCATTGAAAGCGAGGTTCTCTGTTTTTCCCTCTGCCTTCACTGCGTTTTTCGCCACTTTGAACAATTTCCAATGCACGCAACACACGTACGGGATTTTTTATGTCAATGGAGTTGTAGGCGTCCCTGTCCGACTCTTTCAGTTTTTCCTGCAAATACTGCAATCCGTAGACATCCAGTTGCCGTTTGAGATTTTCCCTCAACTGTTTGTCGGTGCCGCCAAACTCCGGCGGGAACAACAAACTGTCAAAATAAAACCCCGTTCCTCCCACCACTATCGGAGGTGTTTGTGCGTTTTCAATAAGTTGAGACGCTCTTTCGGCAAACTCAAACGCAGAAAAATCCTGATTTGGTTGGACGATATCCAACATGTAATGGGCAACTCCCCCCATTTCCGACGGTTTGATTTTTGCGGTACCGATATCCATTCCGCAATAAATTTGCATAGAATCTGCCGAAATTATCTCACAGTGCAATTTTTGCGCAAGCATTACCGCAATGTCGCTTTTGCCCACGCATGTTGTGCCTGTAATACCGATAAACTGCTTCATCACACAATCCTCTTGAACATTTTTTTCAAGTTGAGTTTTGGTGAAAACGACTGTTATCGGTCTGCCATGCGGACATTGCAAAATTTTATTCTCGTAAATGCCTTTCAAAATGTACTTTATTTCAAATTCCGTCAGCACGTATCCTGCCTTAACGGCAGCCTTGCAAGCCATGCTTGCCACTTTTTCCACTATCAGCTGTTTGTCGTCCAGGTTTAGTTTGTCGGCGTCGGCAAGCAGATAGCGTACAAATTCGTCCATTTTGGTGTCGGAAAGCAGCGTCGAAACGGAACATATACGGAAAGTGTTTTTGCCGAAAGGCTCCACTTCCACGCCTGCTTTTAATATGTTTTCCAGATTTCTTTCTATAAAGTCGGCTTCGTCGTCCTTTACGGAAAACACAAAAGGGAAAAGCAGCGGCTGCATTGCTTGCGATTTGCCTTCCATAAATTTATCAAACAAAATACGCTCGTGTGCGGCGTGCTGATCCACGAAAATTACTTTGTCGTCTATTTCCAAAATAAGATAGGTGCGAAAAGCCGAACCAAGCACTCGTGTTTTTTCCAGCAGTTCGTCGGCAATGTCCTGCGGTTCAGGTTGCCCCTTTGCAGGCGTTTCAACAGGTAGCGGCTGTGCCTGCATTGTCATTGTTGCCGCAGGCTGGCGAACTTCTTCTTCGTCCAGTCCCATTTCCTTTCTTGCCGACTGCACCGTTAGCGTACGTTCCAACTCATCGGCAAATTCTTCCAGAGGCTGAACACGTTGCAGATTTGTTTGTTTTTGTATTTCCAGCACATCGCTTACCTGGTCGGCTGTCATTTCCGAAATGTTTTTGAAAAACGTGCTGGGAACAAATTGCCTGTTTGGTGTAAAGTAAATTTCTTCCTGTTCCGATTGTTGCGTCGGTGCAGAATCCACTCCCAAAGTTTGCTTTACACGTGCTTCGGTGAATTCTTTCAGCGTTTTTTCCACCGCACGGTAAAATTTTCCGCACACCATTTGTAAATTTTGAAAACGGACTTCGGTTTTCCTGGGATGAACGTTTACGTCCACCGTGTCGCATGGCAACGCCACGTCCAACACAAAAAACGGATACTGCCTTCCCATAAGGTAGGGCTTAAAGGCTTGCGCAATGGCATTCTGAATGTTTTTGTCTATTACGCAGCGACCGTTTACCGACAGAGTCTGGTAGGTGGAGTTGGGTTTTGAGTATTGCGGTGAGCCGATGTAGCCGTTGATGCTTATTGCCTCGCCGTCGTATCTGACGGGAAGACAGTTTTCCAGACAGTCGGCTCCGTACACGGCGAAAATCGCTTCGGGCAGTCCTTCCCCCTTTGTCTGATACACCGTTTTTCCGTCCAAAATGTAAGTTATTTGCAAATTTGGATTGGTCAGTATCAGTTTAGCAACAAATTTGGAAATGTCCACCGCTTCACGTGCGGGGGCTTTCATAAATTTTTTGCGTGCAGGCGTGTTGTAGAACAAATCTCTTATTTCAATTTTAGTGCCTACATTGGCGGAAACGTACTGCTTTGAGGTTATCTTTCCGTTTTCTACAGTAACGGTGACGCCCGTTTCGGAGGTTGCTTTTCGTGAAGTAAGTTTTATGCGTGAAACCGCCGCAATGCTGGACAACGCCTCTCCGCGGAATCCCAACGTCTGTATGGAAGTCAAGTCTTCCGCCGAAGAAAGTTTGCTTGTTGCGTGTTTGATGAAAGCCGCTTCCAAATCCTCTTCATAAATGCCGCTACCGTTGTCGGAAACGGAAATGAGTTGGAAACCGCCGTCGGTAACCTCTATCAAAATTCGTCTTGCGCCTGCATCGATGCTGTTTTCCACAACTTCCTTCAAAGCCGAGGCAGGTTTTTCCACCACCTCGCCTGCGGAAATTTTGTTGTAGATGTCGGGCGTCAAAACGTTTATTCTGTTACTAATCACTTTGTTTCACCCTCTTGACCAGATTGTTCAGAATGTCAAACGCCTCTATCGGCGAAAGTCTGTTTATGTCGATATCCCGCAAGATGGACGCCACTTCCTGCGCCGTGCGGTTGCTTTTTCTGTTTTGCATGGTTTCCTGCAAATTTTCGATGTTGTAACTGATGTTGCTGCACTCCAACATGGAAACAATTTCCTTTGCCCTGTCGCAAACCTGTTGGGGTACGCCTGCAAGTTTGGCAACCTCTATGCCGAAACTTTTGTTTGCGCCCCCTCTTGCAATTTTGTGCAGGAAAATTACCGAACCGTTAAATTCTTTAACGGTGATGCGGTAGTTTTTCACGCCGTCCACACGTCCTTCCAGTTCCGTCAGTTCGTGATAGTGTGTGGCAAAAAGAGTTTTTGCACGTACTTTCTGCGAAACGTATTCCATTACAGCCCAAGCGATGGAAAGTCCGTCAAAAGTGGACGTGCCACGTCCCACTTCGTCCAGAATAATGAGGCTGTTTGTTGTGGCGTTGTTGAGAATGTTGGCAACTTCCACCATTTCCACCATGAAGGTGCTTTGATTGAACGCCAAATCGTCACTTGCCCCCACACGGGTGAAAATTTTGTCTACAATGGGAATTTCCGCCGACGAAGCAGGCACAAATGACCCGATATGCGCCATAAGCGTTATCAGGGCAACTTGCCGCATATAGGTGCTTTTGCCTGCCATGTTGGGACCAGTAATTACCATTGTGCGGTTTTCTTCCGTGTCAAGATGTACGTCGTTTGTGATGAAGTTGTCCCGTTTCAGGTAACTTTCCACAATGGGATGGCGTCCCTCGGTAATGTTAAGTTGCGTATTTTTTGTGTTTATTTTCGGCTTGCAGTAGTCGTTTGTTTGCGCCACCGTTGCCAAAGAAAGCAAACAGTCGAGAGCAGCCACGCATTGAGCCGTCTGCTGCAACGTCGGAATGTACTGCAACAGATTGTTGCGGATGTCGTCAAAAATTTTCTTTTGCAGACGTTGTTTGCCTTCAAGTGCCGTCAGCATTTTTTCTTCAAGTTCTTTCAGTTCCGGACTTACGAAACGTTCTCCCGTAGTCAGGGTCTGTTTGCGTATGAAGTTTTCCGGTACCATATTTTTGAAGGAATTGCTCACCTCAAAGTAGTAGCCGAAAATTTTGTTGTATCCCAGTTTGAGCGTGCGAATGCCGGTGCGGTTGCGTTCGTATTCTTCCAACTGTGCAATTTTGTTACCGCCGTTTTTGGCAAAATCGTAGAGTTCGTCAAGTTGCGCATTGAACCCTTCCTTTATGAAATCGGCGTCCTTTACAACAACGGGCACGTCTTCGATTATTGCTTTTTCCAAGAGGTCTGCTACCTCTTCCAGACAATCCATGCCGACAAAAATGTCTTTGAGTATTTTGCTGCGACAGTCGGAAATAAGTTGTTTGACGGCAGGCAAAGCCTGTAAGGATTTTTTGAGACTTACGCAGTCTTTGGGCATAAGATTGTTGTAGGCAATTTTGGACGTCAGTCGCTCGATATCGTACACGCCGTGCAACGCTTTGCACAAATTGTTGCGTTTGAGGTACGCTCCGAACAACTCTTCCACACCGTCCAGACGGGCATTTATCATTGAGGCTTTTTGCAGCGGTCTGTCTACCCAGTCGGCAAGCATTCTTGCCCCCATGGATGTTTCCGTTTTGTCCAAAAGCCACAAAAGACTGCCCGTACGTTTGTTTTCCCTGTAAGAAACGGTCAGTTCCAGATTGCGACGTGTTTTGACGTCTATGGACATGTAGCGGTTTTTGTCCACGTAGCGAATATTTCTGAGGTGAGAAAGTTCCCTCTTTTGCGTTTCGTCGAGATAGAAAAGCAATGCACCGCATGCGCACACGGCAAACTGTTTGCCCGACAAGCCGAAACCGTCCAAAGTCGTTACCTTGTAGTGTTCGAGAGTTTTTTCACGGCAACGTTTTTTGTCAAAGTTTTCCTCGTCGTACAGCGTAAACTGCGGAACATACCCTGCTTTTACACATTCCAACGAATATGATTGCTGCAATGCGGCATTGTTACAAATGATTTCCGCAGGTTTGTAGGAAACAAGCAGTTCCTGCAAATCTTTGAGTTGCGAAGCGTCGCCGGAAAGTTCCGACGTGCAAAATTCTCCCGTGGATACGTCGCAAAAGGCTACGCCGATTTTTTCTCCGCTGCACACGCATGCAATGTAGTTGCTTCGCTTGTCTTCCAGAATGTCGCTTTCCACCACTGTGCCGGGAGTTATCACACGCACTACGTCCCTGTCCACCATTTCTCTGCTTTTGTCTTTGGGGTCGGAAAGTTGTTCGCATATTGCTACCTTTTGTCCGGCGTCGATGAGTTTGGCAATGTAGTTGTCCACAGCGTGGTAGGGAACGCCGCACATGGGCGCACGCTCTTGCAAACCGCAATTTCTGCCTGTCAGCGTCAGATCGAGAATTTTGCTGGCTTTTTCGGCGTCTTCAAAAAACATTTCGTAAAAGTCGCCCAAGCGATACAGCAAAATGCAGTCTTTGTACTGCTCTTTGACGCTGAGGTAATGTTTCATCATGGGTGAAAAATCTGCCATTATTCCTCCGTAACAATTCTGCCCCACAGTGTGGCAGAACTTGCTCTTTCAATCTCTACCGTTACAAATTTTCCCGTGTAACTGTCGTCACAGTGAAAGTTTACAAGCCTTCCGCTTTCCGTTCGTCCGCACATTGTGTTGTCGTAACGGAAGTTTGCCCCTTCCACAAGTACTTCGTACCTTTTGCCCACCATTGTTTTGCTTATTTGCTTGGTAACTTCATTTTGGCAGGCAAGCAGACGTTCTATTCTGTCCTGTTTGACGTCGTCGGGCACCTGTTCTATGGAATAGGCGGGTGTGCCTTTTCTGCGTGAATAGACAAAGCAGAAAGCCGAACTGAACTTTGCCTTGCGAACCAAATCCAAGGTGTCGCAAAAATCCTCTTCCGTTTCGCCGGGGAAACCCACCATAATGTCCGTCGTTATGCCTACATCGGGAATTTTACTGCGTATCTTTTCCACTAATGCAAGGTAATCTTCACGAGTGTAGTGCCTGTTCATTTTGCGCAAAATTTCCGTGCTACCGCTTTGTACGGGCAAATGCACGTTGTCGCAGATATTGGGGCAGGAGGCAATTGCGTCTATTATGTCTTCGGTGAGGTCCTTCGGGTGGGAAGTCATGAAACGCAAACGGAATTTTCCCGGAAGTTTTGCTATTTCGTTGAGCAATGTAGCAAAAGTCACATTGTTTGGCAAATCTTTTCCGTAGGAATTGACGTTTTGCCCGATAAGGGTAATTTCTTTGTATCCTTCATCCAACAGACTTTTCACTTCTTTGAGAACGTCTTCCAAAGCACGGCTGCGTTCACGTCCCCTGACGTAGGGAACGATACAGTAGGTGCAAAAGTTGTTGCAACCGTAGTTAATGTTCACCCATGCGTTGGGATAACTTGTGCGATACTGCGAAAAATCTTCCTCGTTGTACACGCAAAAATCCGTATTGACAAATTTTTTGCGGTTTTGAGCCTGTACAACGGCATCTTTAAGCATATGAAGGTTGCCGGTGCCCAAAATAATGTCAACGAAGGGATATTTTTGCCTGATGATATCGGCTACGCCTTCCTGTTGCGACATGCATCCGCACACAGCAACGATTTTTTCGGGTTTTTTACGTTTGAGTTTTTTCAACTGTCCGATGTGCCCGTAAATTTTCTTTTCGGCAGTTTCTCTTATGCAGCAGGTGTTGAACACCACAACGTCTGCCTGATCGGCGTTTTCGCATTCGGTATAGCCCAATTGCCGCAACATTCCTGCAATTTTTTCCGAATCATGAATGTTCATCTGACACCCGTAGGTGTGAATAAAGTACTTCAAAAATAACCTCCGAGCATATGAACCTCGTCATATGCATACTTCCACATATAAAAACATTTTACTATCTTTTTTAAGATTTTTCAAGAAAAATAAATATAAAAATACAAACAACAAAGAATATAAATACTATGACTAAAAAAGTAATAAAGATAGTTACCATTTCCCTTTGCGTAACGGTTTTGATTTGTTCCCTTTCTTTGCTGGTGTTTCTCACTGCTTTGCAAAAAAGCGACGGCTACGTGCGTTACGACGAAAGCAAACTGAACGACGCCTGTTTTTCGCTGAAAATTGTCGACAACAGCGGCAATGAACTTACCGACGCAATGTATTTCGGAGAAAATAAGCAGGTACCGCTGTCTTCGCTGCACAAATACACCTACATGGCTTTTGTTGCCGTGGAAGACAAAAGATTCTTTTCCCACCGTGGTATCGACCTGAAACGTGTTGGTGGCGCAGTGCTTCACAATGTAAAAAGCGGCGGATTGAAAGAAGGCGCCTCCACCATTACTCAACAACTGATAAAGAATACGCACCTTGACAACGGCAAAAATTTCAGACGCAAAGTAAATGAAATGTTGCTGGCGTTGCAGTTGGAAAAACGCCACAGCAAAGAGGAAATTTTGGAAATGTACCTTAACACCATTTACTTCGGACGCAATGCCTACGGTATCGAAAATGCCGCAAACGTCTACTTTGACAAAAAGGCAAGCGACCTGACCGTTGCGGAAAGTGCCTTGCTTGCAGGGATGATCAAAGCGCCAAACAGTTACGCTCCCGACAAAAACGTCGCCAAATGCCGAAAAAGAAGAAATACCGTGCTGTCGTTGATGCGTCAGCAAGGGGTAATTACCGATGAAGAATATTCCGCCGCAATAAACGAAGCAATAACGTACATCCCCTACCACAACACATTTGAAAAAACCTACGTAAATTTGGTGTTAAATGAGGCGGAAAACGTACTGAAAATGTCGCAGCAACAACTTTTGCACAGTAAAATTGTAATAGAAACCTACTGCGAACCGTCAATACAAAGCACCTTGTACGGCATCGCCTCACACGACGAAACGCTGGATAAAAACGGTAACAAAGCGGAAATTGCCGCTGTAATTTGCGATAACCAAGGAAAAGTGCTTGCTTGCTACTTCCGTGGAGAAGGCGCAATGCGCAGTAAACAAATAGGAAGCACGGCAAAACCCATTGCCGTCTACACGCCCGCCCTCTGTGAAAAACTGATTACACAGGCGTCGCCCGTTTTGGACGAGCCAACGGATTTTTCCGGTTACAAACCCACCAACGCCAACGGATACAACGGTTGGACTACCGTCAAAAACGCCGTAATAAAAAGTCTGAATATTCCCGCTGTAAAAACATTAAACACTTTGGGGCTTGAAACTGCCAAGAAGTATCTTGGGAAAATGGGCTTTCACGGAGAAGAAAATCTTTCTTTGGCGTTGGGAAATATAGACGGAGGCATGACTGTTTTGCAGTTGGCAAAGTGCTACGCCACACTTGCCAACAACGGAGTGTGCAACGAAGTGAGTTGCATTAAGCAGGTAAAGCAGGGCGACAAGGTGCTATACAAAGACACTGCACATCCTCAAAGCGTGTTTGACGCAAAATCAACGTATCTTATGACGGACATGCTCAAATGTGCAACGAAACAAGGCACAGCGAGGGCTTTGGGCAATCTTCCCTTCCAGGTTGCAGCCAAAACGGGAACTGTGGGTGACAGTGAAGGCAATTCTGTGGCGGTTGTGTCAGGTTACACAACTTCCAACACATTTGTGTTTCGTTTCGGGGGTGAATTGCCAAACAGCGTCAACGGCGCAACGGCTCCCTGTCAACTTGCCGACAAGGTTCTTGAAGTAATTTGCAAAGAGAAACCTGCCGATTTTACACCGCCACAGGGTGTCGTGCAACTTACTGTGGACAAAAAACAACTGTACGGCAATCAACTTGTAAAACTGTCGGAAAGCGGCGAAAAATTTTGGTTCGATGTAAACAACAAGCCCACCGAAACACAACAAAAAGAGATTTTCCGTTACACTTTGACCACCGAAAAGGTGGACGGACAAATAAACCTGGTGTTGCCCGTTCTTTCAGAGGGAAGATATTGGAAAATATACCGTGTAAACGGCGGACAAAAACAGGAAATCTTTACCATAAGAGTGGAAAACGGGGAATACTTTGCAGAACTTTGGCAGGACGAAGAATTGCTGTACACTACACCTAAAATAATTGTCAAAAAAGCGGAAGAAAAAAACTTTTGGGACTTCTGGCTACTGCCGTCATTGGGAAAATAAAGGAAATACAACTGCAACACAATCCTGTTTGTGGGGGTGAGCATCGATAGAAGTTACCCCTTAGTTTCCCGAAACGGTTGTTGTTTCGTATTCCCGATAAGTTTTTTTGATCTTTTGCTATTAGATGTTTTCGGTTACAAAACAAAGCTTTAATTACAAAAAACAGGATTTAATACAAAAACAGAGTTGCTATTAGAAGTTTTCAGTTAAAAAAGCTTCAAAGACATGGTTATTTACAAAAAACAGCCTGCAAAGTAAATACATTGCAGGCTGTTTATTTTATGATTACTCACGGTAAAAATTGGAATCACAATCGGTTTTGTGCTTTTTTTGAAACAACAAACGGTAATGCGTCACTTAACGCCGTTTATTTTGTTGCAATTCAATGTTATGTCTGTAATAGTATTCTGTAAATTGGCAAAATGCAACATACATGATGTCTGCAAGATAAACTAACAGTCATTTTTTTGAATGCACCACCAATAAGCACCAAAGAAGTCTTGTCGACGTAAATAGTACTGCAAGTTGTCAAAATACACCAAACACGACGTTGTCACGACAGATTAGCATGTCTGTTATTTTAACGCACCACTTGTAATAATCAAAACCGCCTTTCCGATTTGATTGTGTTTGGTGATTTTTCCGAGTCTGACAAGGCAAATTTTATCGGTAGTATTCAAAGTTTTTTGTATTTACAGGCAAATACCAAGAAATGTTTCCGACGGTATTCTCATAGTATAAACAACTTAAATGTCGGGACAAAACTTTTTTTTGAAAGGTTAGTAACTTGTGCGCCGACGCATGTTATTTTGCAAGGAATGAGGAACGTTACTACCGCCACCCCAGACATACAGATCAACGGCTCGTGCTTTTCCCTTAATCAGCAAATGGTTTTTTTGTAACCTTTCACGCCTTGTCTGTTGTCGGGGTGAATATGTTCGTAAAACGACACACGTAACAGATGCAAATTGATGCGTGTGTTTACCCACCGCTACTCTATTACCACCGATTCTACGCTGTTCAAAGCGTTTTCCACCAAAGTTTCCACGTCTAAAACGCTTTCCACTTTTTCCACTGCCGAAAGCCTCGGCTTTGTTACGGGACGTTTAGGAAGAAAAATAGTACAACAATCTTCGTAGGGCAAAATAGAAGTTTCGTATGTGCCGATTTTTTGTGCTATTTCAATAATGTCGTCCTTGTCAAATCCGATAAGCGGACGAAGCACGGAAATTGTCGCCACTGCATTTGTGCTTGTGATGCTTTCCAATGTCTGACTTGCCACCTGTCCCAAACTTTCACCCGTTATCACGGCACCTGCGCCGTTGAGTTTCGCCAAGCGTTCGGCAATGCGCATCATAAAGCGGCGCATAATCGTTATCATGTATTCTTCGGGGCATTTTTCATGTATTGCCGTTTGTATTTCCGTAAAACTGACAACGTCCACCGTCATACGCAAAGTGTACTTCTTGACGATTTTTGCCAAATCCAACACCTTTTGGCGTGCCTGCATGCTTGTGAAAGGAAAACTGTGAAAATGAACCGCACGCAATGTCATACCACGCTTTGCCATCATGTAAATTGCCACGGGACTGTCAATACCTCCCGAAAGCATTGCAATTCCCTTTCCGCCGGTACCTACGGGCATTCCGTTTACCGCCTTTATTACGTCGCTGTACACGAAAGTTTTTCCGTTTTCTCGAATGTCTATGTTGATTACCGTTTGCGGTTGGTGTATGTCCACGGTAAGGGATGGATTGGCATCCAGAATGTCGCCCCCTATTTCTGACGAAACGTCCATGGAACGCATGGGGAAGCGCTTGTCGGCACGGTTGGTGTTTACCTTAAAAGTGCCGCTCTTGGGAGCAATGGAAATTGCCGCACTGCGAATTTCTTCCAGATTGGAAGGCACTTCTTCCGCCACGCTGAGAGAGTGAACGCCGAAAACGTTTTTGACGGCGTCAATGATTTGAGGAAGATTATCCTGTTGGAAATTGCGTATGATGTAACGTGCATTGCTTCTCGCAAAATCGTACTTAAATTCTTTCAGTGCAAATTTTAAATTGGAAATAAGCGCACTTTCAAAAAATTCCTTGTTGTTGCCTTTCAGGTGAATTTCCGAGTAACGAATGATAACTACTTTCATTTTTGCTCCTTGAAATAATTTTTCAATGATAAATTTATTCTTGCTTGATATGTATACTTCCTAGTGTTCGTCCAACGCCTACCCCAAAAATAATTTTCATGGGGGCGTCAGGTCGGCAACGTTCCGTATTCCGTCTGTTTAGAACGTTGTCATAAAATGACCGCCATGACGAAGAGGGAAAACGTTTTAACAAAACAAGATACAGGTTTCCATTTTCACGGCGAAATATTGCAAACTGCTGAATATTTGCAAACTGCCTTACTACACGGCGGTTTGTAGTTACCGTACAAACTAATTTTTGGTCATGCGATTAGACAAAGCAAACACCGTGAACGCTTCAATTTGACGTAGGCTAATGCTTTTTCAAACAAACGTCGAAGGTTAAAAATCAAAGTGTTCGAAACCACATTTGCTTGATCGGTTTGCAGAAAAGCACGAAATTCCACGTGCAGAAATTTCGCAATATTCAAACGTTCTGTAAATACTACTTCCCAAACATTGTCGCACGCAACGCTTGCGAACAGTCTTTCAGTTTTTCCGCAAGGAATACTACTTCATCCTCTGTGTTGTACTTGGAAAAACTCAAACGGATTACTCCTTCCACAAATTGCTTTTCCAGTCCTATTGCTTTGGCAATGCGGCTTTGCTTATTTTTTGAACTGCATGCCGAACCCGTGCCGACAATTATGCCGTAACTTTCCAACATGTGAAGCAACACTTCGCCTTTGATATTTTCAAACGCCAAAGTCATTATTGCAGGTGAGCAATTTTCCACACACAGTTCACGGCAATGTGCGTCCGCTATTGCGTTGCGTATAATCTCTTTGAAATGCAAAAACTTCTGTGTGTTTTGCGGGACATTGGCAACTGCCAACTGCACGGCATCTCCCAAGGCGATTGCACCGCCGACGTATTCCGTCCCCGAACGCATACCCTTTTCCTGTCCGCCACCGTACACCAAAGAAGATATTTTTACCCCGTTTTTCACAAAAAGTACACCGCATCCCTTACCTGCGTGAAATTTGTGTCCGGAAAGCGTGTACAGGTCAACTCCGAGGTTGGCAAGGTTGACGGGGATTTTCCCCACTGCCTGAATACCGTCGGAAAAGGTGATTGTGCGTGGATTTTTACTTTTTACCTTGTCGTTTATGTCCTTTACATCGTTTATTGCACCCGTTTCGTTGTTGACGTGCATGAAACAGGCAAGCACCGTGTCGGCATCGACCTTGGAAAGGAAATCTTCGACGTCTATATGTCCGTCGTTGGAAACTTTTGCCAAACGTAGTTGGTAACCACGGCTTTGAAGTTCCAGCAAGGTGTTGTACACTGCGGAATGTTCCGACATGGTGGCAACAATGTTGCCTTTGCGTGATTTTACTGCGCCGAGAATCGCAATGTTGTCCGATTCGGTGCCTCCTGACGTAAAGTAGACGGACATGTTTTGCGCCCCGAGACTTTTGGCTATTTTTTCTCGGGAAAGTGCCATTTCGTTGGAAACAAGCAAACTTGCGCTGCTGCGTGCAGACGGATTGAAATATCTGTCCCGCTGATATTCTTCTATTTTTGCCAAAACACCGTCGTCGATTCGTGTTGTGGCACAGTTGTCAAAATAACAAATTTTCATATATTATGTCTGTAATACTATTCTGCGAAATGCAGTATTCTGATATACTTTTGTGTTTATATATCGCAAAACAACAAAATCTGTGTTTTTTCCTTTATGTTCGCTTCAATATGTTTGTGTCAAATGCCCTTACAAACACTTTACAACTTCCTTGCCAACTGAAAACATGTTTCGATTTGGTAATTTTGGCATATTTACCGTGAAGAAAAAATTGTCTTTCAAAGGTGCTTTGTCTTTAAGAAAACGGTGCTTTAAGCAACACGGCCTGTCGTTGCACGGCATTTTGTTACTTCAACGTAACTACCGTTACACCGCTTTCGCCTTCGCCGTATTTGCCTAGACGGAAATCCAAAACGTTTTTGTTGTTTCGCAAATAGGAATGTATGCCTGCACGCAAACGTCCCGTCCCCATGCCGTGAATAATCCAGATTTGGTTCAGCCCCGCAAGCAATGCCTGATCGATGAACGCGTCGACGTTGGACACCGCTTCATCCACAGTTTGACCAATGACATTTATCTCGTTGTTTATGCTTCGTGTGTTTATTTCCGTTTTGGGGGCGGATTTTCCGCCATAGGTACGAGCAGTTTTTTCGTTTACTTCCGATACGCTGTAATAAAGGTCGTCGGCGGTAACTTCCGTACTTATAGAACCGCAACGCACGGTAATTCTTTTGGGGCTTTTGATATCGGTGACTTTCACCTGCACACCGAGGCGGTTGGAATAGACGGTGTCGCCCACTTTGAGTTTGGAAAAGTCCACCTTGTCGCCGGTGAAAATTATTTCGTCGTCGTTGTCCTGTTGTTGGAAAGATATGTTTTTCAGTTGTTTTGCTTTGGCACGTGCGGCAAACAAATCTCTGTCGGCTATTTCGTTGCCGGTGAGCAACTCTTTCATTTCAGCAATAATTTCATCAGCCTGTTCTTTGGCTTTTTCCACTATTTTTTCCGCTTCTTTTTTCGAGCCCTGCAACAACTTTTCCCGTTCGTTTTGCAAACTTCCGTTCAG
>HF998475.1:17375-29390 GCA_000433775.1 Corallococcus sp. CAG:1435
TCGTTTTCCACTGCAGCCAACTGTTCTTCGTATTGCTTTCTGATTTTGTCGGCATTTTGCAGCACCCGCTCAAACGCCAACTTTTCGTCGGAAACGTTTTCCCGTGCAAAATCTATTACGTCTTTGCGCATTCCCAGTTTGGAGGCTATTGCCAAGGCGTTGGAACTGCCTGGCACCCCCATTATCAGTTTGTAAGTCGGGGCAAGCGTTTGCAGGTCAAATTCCATTGAGGCGTTTTCCACACGTGGCGTGGAAAGCGAATATTCTTTCAGTTTTCCGTAGTGGGTAGTAATGACGCACTTTGCACCGCTTTTACGCAAAAATTCCGTAACAGCCAATGCCAGCGCAGTGCCTTCGTTTGGCTCTGTGCCTGCGCCGACTTCGTCGATAAGCACGAGATCGCCCTTTTTGCAGACGTTGAGAATGTCCCGCAAGTTGGTAATATGTCCTGAAAACGTGGACAGGTTTTGTTCGATGCTTTGTTCGTCGCCTATGTCGCAAAATATATCGTCAAAGTAGGAAACCACGCTGTCTTCGCCACACGGGACGAACATTCCGCTCATGGCAAGTAAACACATCAGACCTATTGTTTTCAGCGTAACGGTTTTGCCGCCCGTGTTTGGTCCCGTAACGACAATTATGTCGTAGTCCTTGCCCAAACTTACGGAAATGGGCACAACTTTACGTTTGTCAATCAGCGGATGGCGTGCTTTTTTGAGGTTTATAAAACCGCTGTCATTGAGAATAGGCAAGGTACATTTATTTTCCAAAGCGTACTTTGTCTTGCTGAAAATTACGTCAATGTCGCTGATAGTTTCTTCCGAAACAACGATCTTTTGCGAAACAGGAGATATTCTGTCGGTAAATGCCTGCAAAATTCTTTGTATTTCCGCTTTTTCTTCGAGAGTGGCTTCTCGCAGGGCGTTGTTCAGTTGCACTATTGCCATTGGTTCCACAAAAAGAGTTGCGCCCGTTGCCGATTGATCGTGTACAATTCCGTTTACAAAACCTTTGTATTCCTGCTTTACGGGAATAACGTACCTGTCGCCACGCAAAGTAACGATGCTGTCCTGCAGATACTTGGAAAGTTCGCTGTTTTTGGTGTAGCTTTGCAACTTTTGCTTGATGTCGGCGTTTATCGCCTTGATTTTTTTTCTGATAGCGAAAAGTTGTTCCGACGCTTTGTCGTTCATTTCCTCTTCGCTCAAAATGCAAAAGTCAATGTCCTCTTCCAAATCCTTGTCTACGTACAAGGCGTAGGCACGGGTTTGCAACAGCGATATGTCTGTGCCGTAGTCGGTAAAAAGCGCCGTTTGCAGGTTGCGTGCCGTGCGCAGCGTGCGCATTATTTGCAACAATTGCCCCATCGAAAGGCAGGAGCCTACCCGAGCGAGAGAGCAAATTTCCGCAACGTCGTCCACCGAAAGGTCAAAGGAAGTTTCGTACTGAAACAGACTGTAAGCCTGCTTTGCTTCTTCCAACGCTTTTTGCGCTTCTTCGTAGGTGGCAAAGGGACGCAATTTCTGCACCTTTGCTTTTGCAACACTGCTTACCGCAAAGTGTGAAACCTGTTCCATTATGTCGGCATATTGAAGTTTTGTCAAAGTTTTAGAGTTTATCATGGTAAATAATTGTGCAAGAGGTCAGTTTATCTTGGAAAACAGTCTGCCACGGGTGAACGGTTGTTGCTCCGTGTAGCCGTCCTCTTTTCCCTTGTTCAGCAAAAGGTAGTGTTTCACCACATCACGGTTGAAGTCTACGCAGTACCTGCCCGATGCGTGCAGTTTGCCCACTGCAGAAAGTTTTTTGCCGTTGCAAAGTTCAAACGTACAGCGTGAATCTTTGTATCTGTAAAAATAGAATTCGTTGCCTAACTCGTCGGTGTAGCGAAGATGTTTTTCCGATTTGCAATCGGCACAGGTTCCGCCGAAAACGACTTTGTAGGGGCAATGCACCAATTTCATCAATGTCAACTGTCCGTCAACAAACACTATGCC
Organism: Corallococcus sp. CAG:1435; assembly: GCA_000433775.1. Lineage (GTDB taxonomy): Bacteria > Bacillota > Clostridia > Christensenellales > CAG-314 > Fimimonas > Fimimonas gallinarum. The sequence goes on from HF998475.1 coordinate 19,373, forward strand.
TGTTTTATTACGAAACAAACTTATTTCTTTCAGCGTCAGTTCCTGCGAATAGAAAAATGTTTCGGCATCCTCGAAAATCTCCGCCATGTAATCGTTGTAGATGTTGAGACCGCTGCCGGCAATGTATTTGAGATTAAGTTCTCTTGCCAACTGTACCTGTCCTACATTGTGGCAAACAATTCCCACCTTTTTCCCTTCAAGAATTTTGCGCAGATAGCCGTTGTCGGAAAATGACGGCAAGTACAAAAACACACCCTTACCGTCCACGTCTTCTACGCATTTTTCGTCCAGCATTTCACTCTTCAAAATTACGTAATCCGCAACAGTTAACGCTTCGTCAATTTGACGGACATTGTTGCAAATTACTGCAAGACACGGTTTTTGCACTAACTGTGCGTCGTCGTGCACCGTGTAGTCGCATTCCGACGGCAACACGTTTTTGCGTGCGGAAAATTTGCTGTTGTATTCGGCAATTATCTCATCGTGCAAAACCTGGAAACATTTTCTGCGTAAAGCGTTTATTTGCGATTTTGGCATGAAAATGCCGTTTGTTTCTATTGCTATGTCTGAAATAGTATATTGCCAATCGCCTGTTTTGCAAAGTTGTTGTTTAAGTTGTTGCTCCGAAAGGCACGCATTTTGGGCTTTCTGACAGAATTCTTCACTTTCGACGCAAATATTTGTGCCGTTGCACTGTGCAAAAAGTTGTGCCTTTTCATCGGCAAATGCACGCAAATGCAACGATACAGGCAGTTTTTTGCGAGCGTTTAGCGTTTGCTCGCACAAAAGAACGTCGGTTGTACGTCGCACGGTCATGCCTTCAGCAACTTTTCCCGAGAAGGAAACCCTGACAACGCCGCTACCGCTTTCCAACGCTACTCCGCCGCAAACTTCTTTTTCGCCGTCAAAAATTTTAAGTCCGTCGCCTCTGGTGAGGGGGACAGCGCATTTCACTCCGCCTTTCACCACTTTGCCAACGGCAACACCTATATGATTTTGTGCCGACGGGAAAATTATTCCGTCGTTTTTGCCGTAAAGGTAGTTGCATGCAGGCAGGTTTCCCCTGTTGTAGGCTTCGCAAAGCGTTTCGTGCATATTATTATCGCTTTTGAAACCGGCGGCAAAAAACTTGGAATACACGGCGGAGGTAATGCCTGCGTATTCCGCACGGCGGTTTCTCCCCTCTATTTTGAATGTGGTAACACCGCTTTTCAAAAGTTGTTCGGCAGTTTGCAATCCGCAGTTATCGCAAGGGGAAAGCAGATATGCCCCTTTTGTAAACCTTCCGATGTTGGACTTGTACAGTTTTCGGCACGGCTGTGCGCACAAACCACGGTTTCCGCTGTTTCCGCCCACCATGGAGGAAAACAGGCACTGCCCCGATTGACAAACGCACAACGCTCCGTGCAAAAAACATTCGGTATTTACACCGCTTTGACTGATACGGCGTATTTCTTCCAAGGTGCTTTCCCTTGCACACACCACCGTTGTTGCCCCGAGTTTTTTCAAAAATCTTGCGCCGAAGTCGTCGTGAGCGTTCAACTGGGTGCTTGCGACTACCTCAAAAGGTTTTGGCAGAGTTGCGGCAAATTTCAGTAATGCCAAATCCGTTACTATTACGCCGTCGGCATTGTTCTCGTAGGCGGTAATAAGCATTTTGCGTGCGCTGTCAAATTCTTCGTTTTTAAGTGATGTGTTGACGGTAACGTAGACTTTGACGCCGAAAAAATGACAATAATCCACCCACTGCCCTATGTTTTGAGCAGTGAAGTTCGGTGCTTTCATCCGTGCGTTGAAACCGTCTAAACCGAGATACACGGAATTGCACCCGTTGTTTACCGCCGCAGTCAACTGTTGTTCGCTTCCGGCAGGTGCAAGAATTTCGTAGTTGCCCTTCATCTAACGCAGTTCCGCTCCGTATTTTTCCTTTATGTTTTTCAACGCCTTGCCTACCTGTTTTTCTATGTCGCTGTCCTGCAATGTTTTGGTGTTGTCCTTAAATTCCACGGAAATTGCCAGACTTTTTTTGCCGACGCCAATCTGTTCGCTGCGGTACACGTCAAACAAATTTGTCTGACAAACGTGAGGCAACGCCAAAAATTCGTTCATTATGTCCTGAGCGGCAGTATCTTCGTCCGTAACGAAGGCAAAATCTCGTGTGATGGACGGGAACTTTCCGAAAGGTTCAAAAACGATTTCCGAACGTCTGGCGTCAAACAGTGTCTGAAGCACGATTTCCGCAAAGTAGCAATCCACCCCAATGTCGAAGTTTTGCGCAATTTGCGGATGGATTTTGCCGAAACTACCGCACAACTTTCCGTCAATGTAGATATCGGCGGAAATTCCCGGGTGCAAAACAGTGTTTTGTGAACGCACAAGTTTAACGCCTCCGTCCACAAAAGCATGAACAACCTGCAACACAACATCACGGAACTGTTCAAACGTTACTTCCGTTGCAGCCACCGAAAGACGTTTTTCCTCAACGGGAAGGGTTGTCAAGGGCAAACTGTCCGCAAGATACGCCTTTCCTATCTCGAACAAACGCAAATCGTGCATGTTTCTTGTGAGGTTAAGCGATACGCATTGCAGCATATTCGGCGCAAGCGATGTGTTCATAAGGGAAAGTTCTTCCCCTATCGGGTTGAGAATGTGAATATACTTGCTTTCATCCACAGGTTCTATCGATGCTTTGTCAAACAAAGCTTTTCCGCCGAAAGGATAAAACACACATTCGTTGTAACGCATGCCTGTAAGCACACTGCGCACTTTGTCGCACAACTTGTCTTCCTGTGTTTTTCCGCCGCAGGTAATGTGAGAATTTTCCATCAAAGTGCCGGTTATGTTGTCGTAGCCGTACACACGGATAAGTTCTTCCACAATGTCGCAATCTCTTGCGATGTCGTCCCTGTAAGGGGGTACCGTGCAGGTGAGTGTGTCGTCGGTAATTTCAACTCCTATGTTGAGCAAGTTGAGAATACGCCTTATTTCCTCATCGGGAATGACAATTCCCAACAGTTTTTCCACCTTTTGTTTTTTGAAACTTATCGTTTTTTCCTTTGCAACTTCCCCTACGGCAATTCTTCCGCAAGTGATTTTTCCGCAATGCAACTGTTCCGCCAGATGCAAAGCACGGGAAAGTCCCAAGTTGTTTGTGTAAGTTTCGATACCCTTTTCGAAACGTGCGGAAGAATCGGAACGCAATCCCAAACGTCTGCTGGTTTTGCGTATGTTGCCTCTTGCAAAACTTGCCGATTCAAACATTACGCATTTGGTTGTGTTTTTAATGCCGGAGTTTGCTCCGCCCATAATGCCTGCAAGTCCTACGGCACGGGTTTTGTCGGCAATGACGAGGTCTTCGCTTGTCAAAGTGTATTCTTTGCCGTCCAGCGGAATAATTTTTTCGCCGTTTTCCGCCCGTCTTACAATTATTGTGTGGTCGTTGATGTCGGCGTAGTCAAACGCATGCATGGGCTGACCGATTTCAAACAGCACGTAGTTTGTTATGTCCACGAGGTTGTTTATTCCGTGCAGTCCCACCTTGGCAAGACGTGATGTCATCCAAACGGGGGACGGTTTAATTTCCACGTCGGTAACGCCTTGCATAAAATAACCTGTGCAAAGGTCTTTTGCCGCAACGCCCACTGTTACCAGGTCGGTTGTCTTTGCGCAAGATTCCGTGTAGGAAACGTCGGGTGATTTGCAGGTTTTTCCCAGCGCAACGGCTACTTCTCGGGCAAGACCTAAAACACTGTTGCAGTCCTGGCGGTTGCTTGTGACGCTGATGTCCAGGATGTAGTCGTCGATACCGACTTCGCTGCGGATGTCTGCTCCCACTTGCGCCGTGGGCAACAACACCAACACTCCATCGGTGTCGGCACCTGGGTAGTAGTCCTTTGTTATGCCGAGTTCTTCCGCTCCGCAAAACATTCCCCACGACTCTTCTCCACGCATTTTGCCCTTTGTGATGTGCAATCCGTTTGCAAGATGCGCATTGTGCAACGCCACGGGCATCTTATCTCCCACCTTCACATGGTGGTCGTTTGTTACAATGGGGATAATTTCCCCGCCTATGTCCACTTTGCAACAAAGCAACCTTTCTGCGTTGGGGTGCTGATTTATTTCCGTAATTTGGCAAACCTTAACGTTGGTAACGTTTTTGCCGAGGTAGTCTACCTCCTCGATTTCCAAGCCGATGTCCACCATTTTTTTGCAAAGCGTTTCTATATCTTCAGTTACGTCTACGTATTCTTTAATCCAGGAAAGAGGTACTTTCATGTTCTGTTTCTCCTATTTTCCAAACTGCTTCAAAAAGCGTATGTCGTTTTCGTAAAACAATCGTATGTCGGGAATTCCGTACTTAATCATAGCGATACGTTCCACGCCCCAACCGAAGGCGTAACCGGTGTACTTTTCGCTGTCGATACCGCAAATTTCCAACACAGCAGGGTTTACCATTCCTGCGCCCAAAACCTCTATCCAGCCTGTGCCTTTGCACAAAGAACATCCCTTTCCGCCGCAATTACTGCAAGTGAGGTCCACTTCCACGCTGGGTTCCGTAAAGGGGAAGTAGGAAGGACGGAAACGAACTTTTGTGTCCTTTCCGAACAGGTTTTTGGCAAGGTATTCCAAAGTACCTTTCAAATCTCTCAACGTAATGTTTTCATCCACCACCAACCCTTCTATTTGGTGAAACACCGGCGAGTGCGAAGAGTCGCTGTCCGAACGGAAGACCTTGCCTGGGCAAATCATCTTGATGGGAGGTTGTTTCTTTTCCATTAGTCTTGCCTGCATGGCGGAAGTCTGCGTGCGAAGCAAAATGTTGTCGGTAATGTAGAAAGTGTCCTGCATGTCCCTTGCAGGGTGGTCCTGCGGAATGTTCAAAGCCTGAAAATTGTAGTAGTCCGTTTCAATTTCCGGTCCCGAAAGCACTTCAAAACCCATGGAAACAAGCAAATCGCTTATTCTGTTTTCCACAAGCGTGATGGGATGCAATGCTCCCCACGGTTGCATTGTGCAAACGCTGACGTCCACTTTTTCGTTTTGCAACTTGTCCTGCATTTCCTTTTGTTTGAGTGTTGCCGTAGTTTGGGCAAATGCGTCTTCCAGATAGTTTCTGAGCCTGTTGACGTTTGCGCCGAAAGACGGACGTTCCTCCGCAGGAAGATCCTTGATGCTTTTGAGAAGTACTGTAAGTTCGCCGCTTTTTCCAAGATACTTAACTTTGAGATCTTGCAATGCGGAAAGAGATGTGCATTTTGTCAGTTCTGCCACGCACAACTCCCGAATTTCCGTGATTTTATCCATAACAAACTCCTTGTAATTAAAAAACGCCCCTGCTAAGCATAGGACGAAAATTTCGTGGTACCACCTAATTTCAAAAAAGGCAAAGCCCTTTTTCTCTTGTGTCCGATAACGGGAACAAACCGCATGCGACTACTTTTCACCGCACAAACTCCAAAGGGAATATCTTTTTGCGCAGGGGCAGGACTCGCACCGTTTCCCGCTCGCTGAAACCCTGTTGTTCGCAAACTCTTGCACTTTATCATCGTTTTGTAACAGTATATCAAAATTTAACCTGTTTGACAACAGTTTTCAGGCACAAATTCTTTGTCCGTTGTCAGCGACAGACGTTGACGTAATGAAAAATATTTTGCAGGTAAAAGAGTGTCTGACGGTGGTAATTCCCGCAGAAATTGAAAAATGCTTGCGTTACACAGCCTGCTTACACGTTGCATGAAAATGCCTGATAAGATGCTCAGCAACATTTACGGAAAAAAGTCTGCACAATTTGTACAGACTTTTGCGGTACACAGGAAACTGCTTCAACTGAAACGCATTTTGTGCGTAGGTTTTCTTGAAGTTTGCAAACTGTTGGACGAAAAAACAACGTCGATTTTGCGCCAACGTCAATTTTGCACCTTTTTTGCTTGACAGACACAATTTGGCAAATTTGCCTGTAATCATGCGTCGCAAAGGTGCAGATGCACCGTCTTAAAGAGCATCAAACACCATATGTGATGAAAAAAAAGGCAAGTTGTCAGCATGAAGTCAATGCTACCGTTAAAAAAGGCGAAAGTTTTACATTTTTCTGAGGTGCGGTTTGGCGAAAGAAAGATTTTCCGCATTGCTTACAGATTGTATTTGTTCATCTTTATTGACGTCAAGGTTACTTTACTGTTGTTGCGACTGTCCCAAAAGCAAACCGCCTTGCAGGAAAGTGTCGGGAACTTTGCCCACTATTACCGTTTCGCACACCAGAATGGGCGTTTCTATTTGCACCACCTGATGTGAAGAAGGAATTATCACGTCCACGGTACTGCTCACGTTGAGGTAAATTCGGTGCAAAGTCTGATTTATTCCCGCCGTTTCAAAGTGAGAAACAAAGGAACATTGCACCGTTCCGACAGGGTCAATCACAATGTTGACGTCAGGTCCCAGTTGGCTCAGCAACGGTATTCCCGACAATGTACCCAAAGGAATGGAAATTGCCTGTTGAAAAAGCGTGTTTATTTTGCCTTGCGTAACAATGGATGCGTTGCGTGCAAGTTGATTCACCGAATTGCTGTTTGCGGTAATAAGCACTACTTCGTTTTGACTGTTTTTTTCGACGGTAACAAAATCGGCGTAATCCACCCCCTGCAATACGGAAAGCACCGCTTCGTTTACAGCCTGTGTCGTTTGCGCCTTCACCTGAACTTGCGCAATATCAAGTATTGTGGGCGTCATAGATTTCCAATACACCCACAAGGCTATCGCCAAGGCAACAATCACCATTGCCATGAAAATGGCGACGATTTTTTGCACGATTTTGCGCCGTCTTTTCAGTTTTGCCGCTTTGTCAACTACTATGTAACGCATAATATACCTTTTTGTCTAATTATATTCTCAAAAAGGCTCAAAGGTTACAATTTTTTGGCGTAAAGCAAGAGTTTTGCAAAAATTTCCCGAAAGGACACAAAACGTCCCGAAAATGCGATGCTTTATTTCGAACCCCCAAAAAAACATTCGCAGGCGTTTTGTAACGTAATTGTTTGTTGAAAAGGTATACAAGCCAAGGCAAATAGTACACGTAAGCCAAGGCAAAAACCTCTACTGCTTTTTTGTTTTGGGACGGAAAATAACTGCGACAATGTACCCCGAAACAATAGCCACGGAAACGCCCATTGCACAGGCGGCAAGTCCGCCTTTAAGTGCGCCGAAAAAGCCCTCCTCTTTGGCGGTTTGCACCGCTCCTTTGACGAGAGCGCAACCAAAACCGGAAATGGGAACGCTTGCGCCTGCGCCTGCAAATTCTATAAGTTTGCTGTACAGTCCGAACCCTTCCAAAACGGCACCGCTTATCAGAAACAGCACAAGTATTTTTCCGTTGGTTAGGTGGGTGAAATTGATTATTATTTGCCCTATCATGCAAATTCCGCCCCCAACCAAAAAGGCTTTTATAAACATCAGAAAAGTGTCCATCAGATTGTTACCTCCACAAGATGCGTTACGGCAGGAATACTATCCCCCTGAAATGAAGTTGTAGGACTCATCAAAGCGCCCGTTCCTGCCAAAAGAATTTTTTTGAATTGTTTTTTGCGCAGTTTGCTGAGAATGTAACTGTTGAATACAATTGCCGAACATGCCGCACCGCTTGCCCCTTGATAGGTTTTCTGTTCTTCGTAAAAAAGCGTTCCGCCACAGTCCACAAGTTTTTCGGAAATGTCAAGTCCCCTTTGACGGGTGAGGTCAATCAGAATTTCACTGCCAAGTTTTCCCAAATCACCGGTGAAAATAGCGTCGTAATCGTCTACGTTTTTCATTGTATCTTCAAAAAAAGTAACGATAGTGTCGCATGCGGATGGCGCCATTGCCGCCCCCATATTGTTGGCGTCCATTATGCCGTAGTCCACCACTCTGCCTATTGTTGCCGACGTAATTTTTGCCGTGGCGTTTTGTTTGTCGGAAGTAAGCAAAGTTGCTCCCACACCCGTTGCCGTCCATTGCGTAACAGGGGAACGCAACACACCCAATTCCAGCGGATATCGGTACTGCCTTTCCGCCGTGGAAAAGTGGCTTCCCGCAACGCACACCACGTTGTCCAAACCCACGGACAACATTGCACTGCCCACTATCAGCGATTCCGCAAAGGTGGCGCATGCGTTGTACAATCCCAAAAAGCCGGCATGCTGTTTGCGTGCGGCAAAGGATGCCGAGGTAATCTGATTGAGCAAATCGCCGCCGATGACGGCGTCAACGTCGTTGTTGTTGAGGTTGCACTTGCCTATCACTCCGTCAATGGCGTGTTCAAACATTTTTCGTTCCGCACGTTCGAAGGTGTTTTGCCCGAATTTGTCATCCTGCAAGGCAAAATCGAAAAAATGGCCGTACCTGCCGTCGTTTTCCTTGGGACCTACAATCGTGTAACCGTCCAAAACAAAGCAGTTTTTCAGGCTGACTGTGCGCTTTTTGTAGTACTGCAACTCAAATTCCTCCGAAAATCAGCGTTATGATTGCTACTATGACAGAAATAGTAACTCCGTTAACTATTACGGGGCCTGCAATCTGAAACATTTTTGCGCCAACGCCGTAGATGTAGCCTTCGGCACGAAATTCCAGCGCAGGCGACACCACTGCGTTGGAAAAACCCGTTATCGGTATTGTAGACCCTGCGCCGGCAAAACGTCCGATGTTGTCGTAAACGCCGAAACCTGTCAAAAGTGCCGCAATGAAGACAAGCGTTGCCGATGCAAGCACGGAGGCGTCCTGCAATTCAAACCAGATTTTGTAAAATTCTATTAGCGCCTGCCCTATTGTGCAAATGGTACCCCCCACCACAAAAGCCCAAAACATATTTTTCCAGTGGGAACTTTTCGGCATTTTGTCAAATACATATTGTTTGTAGTTTTCTTTGGAAATTTCACTGTTGTAATTGACGGAATCTTTTTGTTTTTTCACCTTTTCACCTTTTCTTCCACGGGATTTTGCAACTTCTGCGGCACGCAACTTTCCCTTTCATCGGCATTAGCCCCGAATGCAGGCGGTTGTTTTGTTCTCATACCAATGTTATTGACATTTTTTTCGATAAATATGCCGTAACGCCCAAACTACCCGTCAATAAGACTTCACAACGCAGTGAAAAAGGACAGCGCATTTGTATGTTGTTTTGATGTCAATTAACGCTGAAAGTCTGTTTTGTTTGAAAACCGCAACAGAAAAAACACCGCAAAAGCGTTTTTCTCTTGCGGTGTTTTGTGCAAATTTTATTTTGAAATGTGTTGTGTGCGCCTAGCGTTAGTCTGGACAAACAATGTGTGCTGTGTTTCAGTTGATTTGAAATATATTGGTAAGTTTAATGCTTATGCCGTAGGTAGCGTCAAGATTTATTTCTCTGCCAAATTTGTCGTAGGCTGTAACGTAGACAATAAGACAATCCTTGACGTCGCCCTGACGGAAAAGAATCTGACCGTCGGCATAGGTTACAATTTGGTTGTTTTCCGATACGGTGCCGTCGGAATAGGCGTACTGTTCACTGTACACTATTGCCGTTGTTTTGGGCAAATTGAAGGTGCCTTGCCATGTGGTGTTTTTGTCAACAACAAACTTTCCGTTTGCCGTCGTTGCGCTGCCTTGCAAATCGGAACTGTCCAGCACCGCCACCACCGTGTTGTAGTTGTCGTCTACCGTTTGCACTTTGATTTCCAGTGAAATGTCTTCTTGACAATTACCCACACTTATTTGCAAATCGTAATGCGACAAATCACCCACATTTCCTGTTGCATGTATTATAAATTGATTGTAGTTGCCGTTATTGTTGAATGTTATGTTTGCATTGTCCCCCGTGCTCATTGTCGACATTTTTGTTATGGCGTAGTCTTGGCTGACACGGTAATATGTGAAGTAGACGCTTTCGCCTGCCAAACTGTCGCTGTACTGACCTGCGTGCGTGTTTTCCGCAAAGGTTTGGTTTTTCACGGCGTCCAACACACCGTCCAGCACAGCTTCGTAGTTTTTCACGTTGCGACAAGCAATCATATCG
>HF998475.1:29422-38880 GCA_000433775.1 Corallococcus sp. CAG:1435
AGTGTAGGGAAATTCAATCTGATTGAATGATTTAACCGTGCCTGCCTCGTCAATATACCCCGATTCGTCAATGCCGTAATAAAGCAAAGAATGATTAATAAAAGCAGTTTGGTAATTATTTATATAACAGTCTGCCAAGAATTTAAGACTAAGCGAATTATTTTGATTTACAAATATATTATACTGTTCTTGAAATGTTTTATTAGAATTGCTTATTTCATTATTATTTGAAAATATATTAACATCTTCAAATAAATCGTATAACGAATATGAATTATCTACTAAACTCAATATAATGTCCTTATATGTAACATTATTTATAGCATACTCAAATGTTTCTCTGTAATCTTTGGATTTTGCCAGCACGTTTTGAAGTGTTGAGATTGAGGCATTGTCCGTTTCGATTGTATCGGTGCCTATCACGAAGTTTGCCACAAAGTACCGTATTTCTTCATAAAAGCAGTCCAAATAGTTGGCGAGATAGGGAATTTCACTCAGCAAACTGTCGTAGTTACTGTCGTAGCAATCGGTTACTTGATTTATGCTTTCGTTGTCTGCAATTATTTTTGCAATGTTGTATTTAAGTCTGTCCACTGCCGTGCCGTCGGCAAAGTAACTTGCCCAACGCCATGCCATGTCCCACTGACCTTGTTGCAACACAATTTCGTTTTCCTGCTGAACGTAGACGTTGTCGCCGTATATAGAGCCTGCAAGCACCGACAACTTTTGTTCGTTGACCGCCAATCCGCTTTGGTTGTCGAGATAGGTGTCGCTGTATTCGCCGTTGAGAAGATAGCAGGCAAGCGCCTGACAGGAAGGATTTCCGATGTACTCTTCCATGTTGTTGTCTTGTTCGCTTGCAAAGTACACCGCTTCGTAGGTTTTGCCGTCGCTTTCCAAGGGGAAGCCTTGTTCGTCCTCTATGTAGTTTCCCTGTTCGTCCAAAACAAACACAAAAAACACGTCGCCCAAAAGATGAACGGCATATTTTGCGCCACGTGCTTCACCCACCTGCCACGTTGTGTAATCGGGCACTTCGCTGTCGAAAGAATATTTGTAGTTGTCGCTTCCGTAGACGTCGTTTAAGCGTTCCACTATTTCCGTGGCAATGACGCCTATCTGTCTGTCCACGAGTTGGTTGAAGGATACGTTTTCTCTGTAATAATCTTCAAATACGCCTTCGTCGCCACGCCTGTTTGCCAGTGCGTACACGTCGTCTGAAAAATTGTTGGATTCAAAAACGGGCGTTACTTCGCCGCCTCCGCCACCGCCCGAGCCACCTTCATCGGGTATTGTCGGTTCTTCAGGCGTGCAACCTGTGCAAACTAAACACAATATCAGTAAAACGCATGCCGTCAATGTCAGTATTCTTTTGATTTTCATATCTCCTCCATTCAACACACAATACAACTCAACGGTATTTTGCCGTAAAACACAAAAACATACCTGTTTCGCAAAACAAAACAGATAATATAAGCCGGCGCAACTTCCGTGCTGAAAATTTTTTAACGCAAGCACGGCAATGCCCAAAATGTCAGTTTAATTACCGCAAGGGAAAACTTGCCTTTTACACACTGTTTTTTGCCGTCAGTTTGTCTATTTCGTCAAATATTTTTTGCAACTGCGCAAAGGCGACTTGCTTTCGGGGCAAAAACATTTCATACAACTTTTGCAAAGCGCACTTTTGTTCGGGACAAAGTTTGCCACACTCTTCCAAGGCAAATTTGTTGGCGTCCGTTTCGTAGGGTAAACTGAGGTAGGCGTCGGTGAAATACCGTTCTTCTCCCTGCAATGTACATTTTTGCCAACTGTTGCCCGACAACTTGAAACATTCACCGTTGTAAAGTATCACATAGGGCAACGATTTTTGAATTTCGTCGGAAAAAGCAGACGGATTGTTGTACTGCACGGCGTGTCGGTATTCGTGCAGAAAGAAAAACAAAAACCGATACGGCGGTGCGCTTTGGGCAAGGTTTTTGTTGATAAAAATCGTGTTGCAGGTAACGTCGTAGGTGCCGAAAGCCTCTTCGTAGCCCGTTGGCATATGGAAACTGACGTTTACGCCAAGTTGTCGGCAATATTCTTTTGCAATATCAATCATGTTAACCTCGCATGTTGCGTTTGGAAGACAAATTGATGTAGACAACAACGGGTATTGCCAGTACGGCAATAAGCAACTTTTGCCAGATGTTCAGACTTTGAATGAAACTTACCGAAAACAATGTCAGCAACGTTGGCACCACTTGTTCGTTAAGGCTCTTTTTAAGCAGAAACACCGTGTCTCTTTCCACCTTGACTGCCGTGTTAAGTTGGAAAATTCCAAGTTTTTGTCTGATGTGAGCCGGTATTCCCACTGCGTAATTGACAGAGGTTGGCAAATTTGTGTTTTCAAAAGCATGCTCGTCGTCGATAGGCAACACTCTGCATTTGACAGCCTTGTTTTTGTAACGCAAAACAACTTTGTCCGTTTCAGTCAATCCAAGCAAATGCATGTTGGATGCCGAAAGACGCACCACGTTTGCTCCCTCGTCGCTTTCGTACGGGCGACGACACAACAGCGACATTGACGCTCTTCCAACGTAAAAGTCCGCCAACGCCCTCAGCCCCGTTGACTTTCTTTGACAGTACGACTGCACAACTGCCGTCATAAACAGACGTTTGGGACACGCCTTGTGAATTATTTCCTGTGCCTTCAATTTGTCGTGGTAGGAAACGTCGCTTTTCAAAATGAAGTGACTGCTGTCGTCCGTGTACATTCCAGCCAAAGTTTCCTTGTCTTTTTCGTCTACATTGGCAATGATTTCCTGCCAGTGTTGGGCTGGGATTGCCAGCCTGTTTTCCAATTCCAAAAAGGTACGCTGTTTTTGATTGAGCAAAATCGTTCCTTGCTTCAATGCCTTGTCAACTTTGACATGATTGCATTTTAAGACTATGGATTCGTTTGTGTAGTAGTTGAAAAACTGAAAATACAAAAAGCCGTCAACGTCGACTTCTACCCCGTTGCCGTCCAAAGCGGAAACAACGACGCTGTCTTCCCGTATGTTTTCTATGCGTTGCGTGTCTATGTTGTTGAAAACATAGGACTTGTTTTTAAGCAAAAGCAATTCTTCTTGCAATTTGAGTGAAAGTTTTTCTTTTGTGGCTTTTGTAACGGCAATGTCGTTACCCGACAATTCGGCGGATTTTTTCAACGTTACGTCAAAGAAACATTTGTTTTGTGGGTTGAACAAAATGGCTCGACAATTTCGAAAATCGTCAAAAACCTGTTCGGAAACCAAAATGATATTTCGGGCGGACAGTTTTTTTATTGCAGACAATCTGCATGCCGTTCCATATTGCACCTGATTGGTGTTGCTCTTCTTTCCGCAACACAGTGAAACTTGTTCGCCGTCAACCGTCAGAGTTACGTTTTTCATTTGTTCCTCCCAAATAATAGTTAAGTTTCAATGCGCATTGTTTTAGTGCGTCAAAAATTCTCAACAAACTGCCGTCAGCACCCTCGTCAACCATAAGACGGGAATTTATTTCTATCTGAACAGTTTGAATTTTACAGTTGTTGTGAATGTACGATGCTACGGTGTAGGGCATTGCACCTTTGAAGGGTGAATCTACCAAAACATCGCCGACGTTTGCAAGGCGGAACTCTTCCAGAAAAATTTTAAGACAATTTTCGTCGGAAAGGTTTTTCAAATCTGCCGTGCCCAAATTTACCGAAACTTTGCGCCCTGCCGAAAGTTGATGCAAATCAATTAGTATTTTTACGCCTTTTTCCGTGACATATTGCGACAATGCCTGTTTGTAAGAAGAATGCATGTCAAAATTGGCGTCATCACCGCAATTTTTTGTTTTGTAAATTACGGGGCAACAAATTTGCTCGTGCAACATCTTGCAAATTACCCCCGTGTATCTCTCCGCAACCTTAATTTTTCCCATGCGGGTTTGTTCGACGCTGTGCGGAGCGGAAAACATTACAACACCGCTTCCGTCCAGCAGTTCAAAAGATGCGTCGTGTTTTTCACAAAAATATTGATAGTATTGATTGATAGAATAATTCACTCCTACTCCGAAAATTTTGCATGTATGGTCTGTCAGCAGTACGGCAAAACGCCACTGTTTTACTTATTGTAACAAATATACAGCCAAATTACCACTAAAAAAACGAATTTGAACAAAAAACAAGTGCTTTACAGAGTAAAAAACAGTTGCAGAAAGCAAATATTGCCAATATCGCCACCGTAAACTTATTTTTGAATGCCAAATAAAAGAAAATACAAACAACTGTTGTAAAAAAGCGTCAAAAACTGTTGACACAAAACGGGAAAATCAAAAGTTGCACTGTTCAGAGTTACACTGCTTGAAAAGCCCGAATAAAACAAAAACCCCATTCGCAATTTGCAAACAGGATTTTTTGGTGGGGAGAGATGGATTCGAACCATCGAAGTCATGGACGACAGATTTACAGTCTGTTCCCTTTGGCCGCTCGGGAATCTCCCCGTATATAAAAAATGGAGCTGGTGAACGGAATCGAACCATCAACCTATTGATTACAAATCAATTGCTCTGCCTGATTGAGCTACACCAGCACACATATATGAAAATTTCCCAATGAGTTGGTGCTTCGGGGCGGAATCGAACCACCGACACGGGGATTTTCAGTCCCCTGCTCTACCTACTGAGCTACCGAAGCAAAACATTGGCGACCCGGAAGGGACTCGAACCCTCGACCTCCAGCGTGACAGGCTGGCGTACTAACCATCTGTACTACCGGGCCAGATATTTTGTTTTGCATTTGGTGGGCCTTCAGGGACTTGAACCCCGGACCGATCGGTTATGAGCCGACTGCTCTAACCACTGAGCTAAAGGCCCATAAAAGTCTTTGTGGTCGGGGTGGCGAGACTCGAACTCACGACATCTTGCTCCCAAAGCAAGCGCGCTACCAAACTGCGCTACACCCCGCTGCGTTTTACATCAGCCTTTGTATCTTACAATATTTTGACCTTGTTGTCAACAAATTTTTTGACAATTTTTCAAAAAAATTGCAAATATTTTTTTACCGCCAAAGGCAAAAAATAAACGCAACTTCAATACGTTTGCACCGATTGCACTGCACCGTCTTGAAAAATTTTCGCAGTGCGTAGTATGTGCGGCGTTTCGGGTGCAGGGCGTTTCTGTTGCACAAATGGAATGTTTTGAACACGGCTTTTTTGCCTGATTCGACAATTTTGCCAACGTTTGTGCAAAAGTTTACATTTTGACTTGTGCGCCATTTTGTACCATTAAACGGGAGGCGAAAAATATGGAAGTTTCTTTTGAATTTGACAACCACCTTCTGATTGTCAAACTTGTGGGTGAACTCGACGAACATTCGGCGGAATTTGTCAGAAGAAAAATGGATGCTGTTTTGGAAGACAAAAACTACTCCGCCGTGGTATTGGATTTGTCGAGAATGTCTTTTATGGATTCGACGGGAATAGGCGTTGTAATAGGAAGGTACAAATTGTTGCGAAAACTCAACAAGGTGCTTTACGTAAAGAACCCCTCCCCGACGGTGGACAAAATTTTCAGAATGTCCGGTTTGTACGAAATTATTGAAAGAATTTAGGTTAGAGGTAACACAATGTCAAATTTGAACAGTATGGAACTTAAAATTGAGGCTAAATCGCAAAACGAAAAGTTCGCCCGCAGTGTTGTCGGGGCATTTTTTGCCCAACTCAACCCTACTTTGGAACAGTTGGAGGACGTGAAAACGGCAGTTTCGGAGGCAGTGACAAACTGCATCGTTCACGCCTACGGCGGTAAACAACAGGGGGAAATTCGCATACGCTGCAACCTTACTGCCGACACTCTTTTTGTGGAAGTTGTAGACTTCGGAAAGGGCATCGAGGATGTGGAAAAGGCAATGACGCCGTTTTTTACCACAGTGGACACGGGCGAACGCTCCGGAATGGGTTTTACCGTAATGCAGGCTTTTTGCGACAAGGTGGAGGTAACTTCCGCCAATGGGGAAACTTGTGTGAAACTTACCAAAAAAATTGCCTAGGGGTGAAAAATGATTGGGCATGAAGAAACGATGAGGCTTATTCGTCTTGCGCAGGAGGGCGACGAGGAAGCCTGCACCACACTTATTGTGGAAAACACCCCGTTGGTCAAAAGTATTGTCAAAAGATACCTTGGCAAACATGTCGAGTACGACGATTTGCTTCAGATTGCGCAAATTGGATTACTGAAAGCCATCAAAAATTTTTCTACGGATTTTGACGTGCGTTTTTCTACCTACGCCGTACCGATGATTTTGGGCGAATTGAAAAGATACATGCGTGACGACGGTTACCTCAAAGTTTCCCGTTCGGTGAAAAGCCTTTCGGGGAAAATTTTGAAATACGTGGAACAACAGACGCAAAGCGGCGCTACCGAACCCACCGTGGAGGAAATTGCAGAAAAATTCGGCATGGATGTTGTGGACGTTGTTTTCACTTTGGACGCAACCAGACTGCCCGTCTCGCTGTACGAAACTACAAGCGACAAAGACGGAAAGGAAACGGAATTGATAGATAAACTTCCGACTGATGAAGACAAAAAAATGGTAAACAACCTGATTCTGAAAGACATGCTGTCCCGTCTTTCGCCGAGAGAACAAAAACTTGTAGTGCTACGCTATTTCAGAGATATGACGCAGGGGGAAATTGCTCAAAAGATGGGCGTTTCGCAAGTGCAGATTTCCCGCATGGAAAATAAGATATTGGAAAAACTCAAAGCACTTTACGAGGAAAAATAACAGACGATAAAAAAGTTGAAAAACCAAGGTTTCCGCATGATTCCGCAAAGTTCCTGACACTGAAAAGGGCGAAAAGACATTTGGAAAACTTGCCTCAGTCTCAAAGTTTTGTCGTTTGTTATTTTTGAAGTTAAGTGCTTTGTTTGAAAAAAACACTTACACACGAGCAAATGTTTCGTTGAAAACGATATTCTATTCTTATTCGGCACGTTTTAACGCTGCTACTTCGGAAGATATTGTTTTTGAAGTGTCGTTTAATTATGTTGTGTAGCACCAAAACAAATGTGCGGGCAAAATTCAAATGCGCAAACAAAATACAGATGTGCAGGTAAAATACAAATGCGTATAGATGTGTAGGCAAAAAAGTGTGTTTATACAAAAACGGAAATATGTATAAACAAGATAAATTTCAATGCAATAAATAAGTGCTGCACTTTTTTCTACAAGTATAATACGCACTGCACTGTTTTAGCAAGTAACAAGCGCAAACAGTTAGTGCTTAATTCAAACAAACAACTTGAAAAACGGCTTCGGTGTTTTTGATTTTTACGAAAAACCTTTTCCGACAAATGTTTTCAACAGTAATTTCTATGCTTAACGGGCACTACTTTGGACTGCAACCCGACATTAAAATATTCCACACAAACAATTAAAAAAGCCACTTTTGGGGTGGCTTTTTAATATTATGTCTGTAATACTATTTTATAAAATGGCAAATCATGATATAATTTCATGTTTTTCAATAATTTTACAACAGAAGACAGATTACCCCGCCTCTGTTTTCGTTCACTATTTTGGAAACGGTGCGTGTAAGTTTTTCCTTAACTTCGGTGGGCATCGCCACGCATTTGCCTTCCAATCCGTCTTTGGCAAGTCCGGACATTGTTTTGCCAAACATGTTGGTGTTCCAAATTGCCTGTGGATTTTGCTTGTATTCCGAAAGCAGATACTGACTTTGCTGTTCTGTTCCCACCATGGGACTCACTTCCGTTGCCACATCCACACGTATTATGTGGTAACTGGGTGCAGTGGCTTTAAGCCTTACACCGTAGATACTTCCCTGTCGCACCATTTCCGGTTCGTTCAACGTCATTTTGTCCATATCGGGCATTACAATGCCGTACCCCAAACGGTCCGCCTGTTCCAAGGCGTCTTTCATTGCCTCGAAACAGCGTTTTGCATAGACGGAGTTGGTAACGTAACTCATAAGAGAAAACTCGTCGGCAATTTCCGTATCCGCTTCCTGCGACAGCACCTTGAAGAACAGGTCGGAATTGGGTGCAAGACGGCATGTCGCCACGCCTGTTCCCATGTCCATTTTCTCCATTGTGCAATTTTCCACGTACTCGCAACCGTCAAAGCCCTGCAAAAGTTTTGCGCAGTCCTTCATTTTTTCCACGTCGGCGCTTACCTTTTTTACTCTTTCAAGAATAGTGGCAATTACTTTGTTGTCTTTGTTGAGCGCACGCATCCAGTTGGGAAGATTTACGCAAATGCGTCGGATGGGGAATTCTTTAAGAATGTTTTGCAAAACTTCTTCCAGTTGCGATGCCGTTGCTTCTGCAACATTAAGAGGCATTACGCACACGCCGTACTTTTCACGCAAAGACGCACACAAACTTTGCACGCTTTCCGATTGCGGATTTTTGCAGTTTATCACCACTATGAAAGGCTTTCCTACGCTTTTAAGTTCTCTAACGGATTTCTCTTCCGCCGAAACGTAGTTACTGCGTGGAATGTCGCCTATGCTGCCGTCGGTTGATACCACCACCGCAACGGTCGAGTGTTCCGTTGCCACTTTTCTGGTGCCAATTTCCGCTGCCTTTTCAAAGGGCATAGGTTCCGATTGCCAAGGCGTGTTCACAAGTCGCATTTTGCCGTCTTCAGTGTGTCCCTCCGCACCTTCAATCAAAAAGCCCACACAGTCGATAAGGCGCACGTTTGCCGTAGATTTGTCGTCAAAAGTGAGTTTTACCGCCGTGTTAGGCACAAATTTGGGTTGAGTGGTCATTATCGTTTTGCCATCCGCCGATTGTGGCAACTCGTCCGTGGCACGTTTCTTGTCGTTGGCGTCGGCAATCAGCGGCAACACAAGTTTTTCCATAAATTTAGTAACAAACGTCGATTTACCGCTTCTGACAGGTCCAACTACCCCGATGTAGATGTCGCCGTTTGTTCTCTCAAGAATTTCCTGATAGATATCCTTCATACCGTCCTCCACACTTATGCGTTTGATAGATTGTATGAAATGTTCTGCTACGATAGAACACTACCAACGAGGTTTTTTCCTGCAAAAGAGGCTTTGGGCAAAGCGTGTTGTCCCGTTTTTTGTAATATACCGATAAAACACACCAATTTTACTTTTTGGATGAAAGTACTTGTATTTTGTAAACAGCCTGTTTCGGGAAGCAGGTGCAAATTCGCTCGACGTCACATTTGATTTTGTTTCCCTACGCAAAAATTTTTTCGATATTCTGCTCAAAAACTTCAGAGTGTTCAGACGTTGCCACTGTCTTTCACAAAGTTGTTTACCGAAAAACTGTAAAAGTTGTCTTACTTTCGATATGTTACCTGCTCGTCTATTGCAATTTGCCTGAAATAAACAAATTGAAAATAATGTTTATTGTTGACGACAATCAAACTCACACACAAATACAACAATTTTATTGAAGGCCAACAAAGA
>HF998475.1:38950-43646 GCA_000433775.1 Corallococcus sp. CAG:1435
GTTCGGCATTTTCCATTTTACGACAAAGGGGGCGAAAATTTCGTCCCCCAAAAAATTACACGCAATCTTTATCACTTGTTGTTTGTGTTACAACTGCCGTTCAATAGTTTGTACAAAGTTTGCGAAAACCCGTATTTATCCATTAGGTTTTCTACGGATTTAGCATTTGCGCCTGCGCCTCTGTTTGTTTTTTCACATCTTAACATCACGTTTTTTGGCGAATGAGCAAAGTCTACAAATTCCAGCATATCCACACGGTAACCGCAATCTTCCAATAAAGATGCACGAATGCAATCGGTCAGCAATGCGGAAAATCTTTCTTTTGCCAAGCCGTACTTCAACAGAATGTCGAACTCTCCGCCTTTTTTAATGGTAGCATTGACTTCATGCTGACAACAGGGTACGGAAAAAATGTATTTTGCATTCTTTTGAATGGCGTAGTACAAGGCATAATCCGTTGCCGTGTCGCAAGCGTGCAGGGATATTACCATATCGATTTTTTCCTGATATAACACATCCTTGGAAACATCCGCAACTACAAAATGCAAATTTTCGTAGCCGTACTTTTGCGCTATTTTGTTGCAGTTTTCCACTACGTCGCTTTTCAGGTCGTAGCCGATGATTTTAACGTTTATTTTTTTGACGTTGGCAAAGTAATGATACAGAAAAAACGTAAGATAGGATTTGCCGCATCCGAAATCCAAAACAGTCAATTCCGACAGAGAACTGTCGGCAAAAACGTCGTCGACAATTTCTATAAAACGGTTTATCTGCTTGTACTTGTCGTATTTGGACTGCACCACCTTAAAATCCTTGGTAAAAATGCCCAAGTCTACAAAAGCGGGAATATTTTCCCCTTCCTTAAAGATGTAGTTTTTTTGCCTGTCAAAGGAAAGTTGCTGTTGTGCGTTGGCTGTTTTATTGACAAGTCTTTTGCATTTTCCGTTTTTGGAAAACAGATAGGTTACTATGCAATCGGTGCAAAACAAAACTATCTGACGGTACAGTCCCACGACATTTTTTTGCAACCACCCTTCCGCTTCGGCAGTGGCAAAGTTTTCGTGGAAAGCCTTTGTTTCGGTGAGTTTTTCCGCCTGAAAAAGACGTCTTCCGCCACTTTCGACGGGTCTTACGGTAATCTTGCGGTATTCGCACTGCTTAACGGCGTTGCTGCACACCGCTTTTACCAAATTTGCCCTCAAAAAATCCGTCTGCAATGTCATTTGTCCTTCTCCGAATTTTGTTCTTCCTGCAGTCTTGCTTTTGCTTCACGCTTGTCTATTCGCAAAAGTTTTCGACGCAGACCCGTTTTAGGTTCTTTGCCTGTTACTATTCGCAAAATATTGCCTCTGTGAGCCAAAATTACCAACGCAAACATTACCGTTACAAATGTGCAAGCCACAACGCCGACAGATTCAGACAGAACAGCCCAGTGCCACACAATCATAAATGTTGCAAGCGTCAGCGACATTACCGACATTCTGTCCACAACGAACACCAGCAAAAACAGGGGAAGAACGCAATACAGCGAAAGCAAAGGTTGCACCACAAAGCAAACTCCGATGCTTGTTGCAACCCCCTTTCCTCCCCACCAGTTGTAGAAAACGGGGAAAATGTGTCCAATCACGGCAAAAAGCCCAGCCCAATAAGCAAATGTCAGTGCCACGTCCGCATCGGCAAACAAAAATCGGCAGACAAGGGAAGGAATAACACCTTTAAGAGCGTCGCACAAAAACGTGAGAGCACCCATTCTCAGCCCGAACACACGAAACATATTTGTTGTGCCGGCATTTTTGCTGCCCAAACTTCGTATGTCCTCGTGCTTTATTGCCTTGGAAAACACTACTGCGTAATTTACGCAACCTATCAGATAGGATATTGCGGCAACCAAAATAAGTTGCCACCAATAGTCTTGGAAAAAATGTTTAAATGTCATTCGTCGTCCTTTTCTCCGCCACGGAAGACAAGTTTTATCGGTGTTCCGTCAAGAGAGAACGCTCGGCGAATGTAATTTTCCAAGTATCTGCGGTAGGAAAAATGCACCAATGAAGCGTCGTTAGTGAAAATTACAAATGTAGGCGGTTGTGTGGACGGTTGTGTTGCGTACTTGATTTTGAGCCTCTTTCCGCTCATCGAGGGCGGTTCCACAGCACGCACGGCGTCGGTAATGACATCGTTGAGCATACCCGTGGAAACACGGAAGGTCGATTTTGCGTAAACATAGTTTACTTCTTCCATGAGTTTCGGCACACGTTGTCCCGTAAGCGCAGAAACGGTAATGTAGCGAAAATAATCCATGAAAGCAAGGTCGCTGGTAAGTTGCTTTTTGAAAGTTTCCACTGTGTGAGTATCCTTCTCGATAAGGTCCCACTTGTTTATCACCACCACCGACGGCTTGCCTTCTTCATGTATAAAGCCGGCGATTTTTACGTCCTGTTCCGAAAGTCCCTCCATTGCATCCATAACAATAAGGCACACATCGGCACGCCGCACGGCATTGAGGGAACGCATTACGCTGTACTGCTCCACACTGTCATTCTCAATGGAACGTTTGCGACGCATGCCTGCCGTGTCGATTATCACGTATTTTTGCCCGTTGTATTCGAGGGGGGTGTCGATTGCATCCCTTGTTGTGCCCGAAATGCTGGAAACAATCGTGCGGTCGTATCCCAAAATTTTGTTGACCAGGGAAGATTTGCCTGCATTGGGTTTCCCCACAACGGCAATTTTTATTGCCTCGGCAAAGTCTTCCGCTTCCTCCTCGTCGGGGAAGTAGGACACAACTTCATCCAGCAAATCGCCTACGCCCTGTTTTTGCTCGGCAGCAATGGGAAACACGTCGCCCAATCCCAATGCGTAAAAATCCGAAAGGTCGCAATCGGCGTAATTGTCCACCTTGTTTACCACAAGCACCACAGGTTTGTTGGTTTTTCTCAACATGGTTGCCACGTCGTAATCTTCGGATGTAAGTCCCGTTTTGTAGTCGCAGAAAAACAAAATAACATCGGCAAGGTCCAATGCGATTTTTGCCTGCTCACGAATGTGTCTGAACATTACGTCATCGCTTTTGAATTGAATTCCGCCGGTGTCTACAAGGGTAAATTTTTTGTCTAGCCACTGCGCATCGGCATAAATTCTGTCACGGGTGACGCCCGGCATGTTGGAAACTATGGAAATTCTGCCGCCACACACTTTGTTGAAAAAGGTAGATTTGCCGACATTGGGCTTTCCAACCACTGCGACAAGAGGTTTTGTCATATCAATCACACTCCATAAGCGCCTGACAAAATTCATATCCGTCAGCCACTACAATAATTTTTTTGCCTGTTGTTTCTTTCAATTGCTGCAAAGTCATTCCGTCAAGGAAA
The DNA here is from genome assembly GCA_000433775.1 of Corallococcus sp. CAG:1435. Classification (GTDB taxonomy): domain Bacteria; phylum Bacillota; class Clostridia; order Christensenellales; family CAG-314; genus Fimimonas; species Fimimonas gallinarum. The sequence continues at coordinate 42,319 of HF998475.1, forward strand.
ACGTCCTCTATTTCACGCAACATTACCCTTGGAAGCAACAATGTGTCCCCCACGTTTTGACTATGTTGCAAAGTTTCAACAATGTCTGCCCCTACAACCAGCCCTGCCACCGTTACCGTTTCACCGAAAAATTTGTTTTTGACGGTGATGACGTTGGCTTCCAGATTCGGAAACTTTTCTTTTGCTTTTTGCAAAATTTCCTGCATAAGAGGTGTGGCGGAAACGCCGGTAACTACGGAAAAACTTCCGTGTTTTGCCGATACGGCATCACGAAACGCCAAATTGAATTGGTAACGAAAATCCGCAATAAGGCCGACGCCGTTTTCCAACTGTTCGAAATCGCCGTAATAGTCAAAATCAGGCACATCCCTGTTGGCATAGAGGTACATTTCGTCGGAACAATAAGCAAAGTGCTTGCCTGTTTTTGCAAAACATTCTTTGTCGAATTGCTCGACAAAATCCACCGTTTCCGACGCCACCTTTTCATCGACAGGCGTGATATTGTACAAACAACTGCGATGTTTTGTAAGTCCGACAGGCACCACCGCAACATTTTTTACATAGGGGTACAAACCGAAAAGGTCTGTTAGAGTTTTTTGCAACTGCTTGCCGTCGTTGAGGTTGGGGCACATTACTACTTGAGTAAACATGTAAATGCCGTTTTCGGCAAAAGTTTTCAGAAGCGGCATTATCGGCCTTGCCTTAGGATTGCCAAGCAAAGTTTTTCGCAACTGTTCGTCGGTGGCATGCACGGAAATGTACAAAGGTGAAAACTTCTTTTCGACGATTCTTTGCACTTCTTCGTCGCTTACGTTTGTAAGCGTGACAAAGTTTCCCGACACAAAGGAAAGTCGCCAGTCGTCGTCCTTGACGTAAAGCGTTTTGCGCTGACCTTTCGGAAGTTGATCGACAAAGCAAAATACACACTTGTTGGCGCACCAGCGTGGCTCTATGTAACATTCGTCGTAAAAATCCCATCCCATAGGCTCGCCTGCATCCTTTTTGACGTGAAAGGACATTTCTTCTCCCGAACGGTTTACGGTAACGGAAAAATTTGCCTGCGAATCGAAGTAGGCGACATCCAGCATGTCTTTCGCCTGTTCGCCGTTGAAACGCACAATGACGTCGTCTTTTTGCAGCCCGACGGCCTTTGCCACGGAACCTTTTTCTACATTGGAAATTTTAAGCATAGCACCTCACCAAAAAAGCAACCAAACAGGTTGCCTTTGTCAAAGACTGCGGCAGAACACCAATATGCAATTAGATACTGCCCAAAGTTACTTTTTATAATACTGAGTCAAATCGATGTTGAGAACAACACTCTTTCC
>HF998475.1:43658-60948 GCA_000433775.1 Corallococcus sp. CAG:1435
ACTCTTTCCGTCAAGGTACTTCAAAGGACCTTGTGCAAAGTGGAATGTTACCTTTGTGCAGCACAACAACTGTGTTTTGACACGGTATTTGCGATTTATTTTGTTTATTCCGTACTTGCCGTCGCCAAGAATTGGCAAACGTACGTGCGCCAGATGAGCACGTATCTGGTGTGTACGTCCGGTAATAAGTTTCACTTCCAACAGAGAAAGTTCGCCAAGGTTTTTAAGCAATTTGTAATGCGTTTCAATAGGAACATAACCAGGCTTTTTAACGTCGCTTATGTACACCAAACTTTTTTTGGCGTCCTTAAACAAATACGCTTTAAGTTTCGCAACGGCGGGCTTTGGATTGCCCACAACAATACAGTTGTACGTTTTGTCTATGTCTTTTTCTTTGAAAGACTCCAACAATTCCGTTTCCGCCGTTTTGTTGAGAGCAAAAACCACCAATCCCATTGTGTTTCTGTCCAGACGGTGCACAGGCATTGCCGTGGCGTCCACCAGAATGTTGTTTATCCTTTCGGTGAGAGAGTCCTCGCCCTGCACTTCTATGCCGGGCATTTTGTTTACCACCAGAATGTTGTCGTCACGGTAGACAACTTCTATGCTGTCCTTTTCTCTGTCTGCCAAATAGACGTACACGATGTCGCCTGCGTCGACGTTCATGTCTACGCCCACACGAACACCGTTTATTTTTACACTTTTTGTTTTGATTATTTTTTGAATTCTGTAATAACCCAGACCGGTATTTTCCAATATTGCGTCGGACAACAGTTGACGGGTTTTAACTTCTATTTCTTTAAGCATATATGTATTATATCAAACAATATAGGAAAATGCAAACACATTTTACCTACAAAGTAATTTGCGTATTCTCGAGGAAAAACCCGAAATGTAAAAATTTGACAATACAAACGCTGTAATTTTGCCCGAACAGAGCAAGCATTAACAAATGAGCAAACCTGCAAAAAAGCCCACAACAGTTGAGGTGACAAAGCAGTTGTGCTAAATTCCCGTAATTACACCGTTTGGGCAACGGCAATTTTTACGTAACTACATTTTGTACCGACGAAAAGAAAAAAATATTAAAGGACAGGAAACAGGAAAATTTATTATACAACACCTGCTTCTATACCCTGAATATGCTTGACGCAGGCATGAATATGCTTGACGCAGGCTTGTTGAAATAATGTAAAAAAAGCGAGGCAAAACACCGTCGCTATTAAATTTCAATACTATGTCTGTAATAATATTCTATAAAATGCCGAATTCTGTTGTTATTAGATAAAATCGTCTTTGCAAACATCGCAATTTGTTGCTTTCTCGTTGACTCTTGTCACATTTGTGAGAGCATGCATGTTGAGAGAAACAAGTATTACATCGTCGCCGATTTTGCTTATGTTGCACCACGGCACGAATATGTCCTCGGCATTTTTGAACAGTTTTCGGATTCCGGGAACAACAACTCCCAACACATTTTTGCCGTTGCTGTCAAAAATCAAATCGACAATCTTTCCCATTTTTGCACCGTTTTGCAGGTTGACGACTTCTTTGCAACGCAGTTCGTTGTAACTTATTTCCATATTGAACCCCACACAATACTGTAGTACGTCAGTAATGCGTTTATGACGGCGGTTGGGAAATAGGGACAGGCGGAAAAGCCTTTCGTATCACAAAAATTCATTGCGCATATGCTGAATGGCATTTTTTTCCAGACGTGAAACCTGTGCCTGACTCAATCCGATTTCCTTGGATACTTCCACCTGTGTTTTGCCTTCAAAGTAGCGTTTGAGCAAAATGTTTTTTTCCTTATCCTCCAAAGAATTGAGTGCGTCAAAAAGAGAAACGTTTTCCGCCCAGATGTTTTCCGAACAACTGTTGTCGGCAAGGTGATCCTGCAAAGAAAGGGAATCTTCCTCGTCGGAGTACACCGCCTCTGCCAAAGAAACAGGGTCGCTGATGGCGTCCAGACAGTAAATTACTCTGAAAACGGGCAAATCCAACTCGTGTGCAACTTGATCTATGGTAACTTCCGTGAGGCTTTCTTTTTCCAGTCGGTCACGTGTTTGCAACGCCTTGTAGGCTACATCTCTGACGCCACGACTGACACGCAAGGAATTGGATTCCCGCAAAAACCTCCGTATTTCCCCTTCAATCATTGGTACGGCATAGGTGGAAAAACAAACGCCGTAATCGGGGTTGAAGTTGTCCACGGCTTTTATCAGTCCTACGCAACCTATCTGAAACATATCGTCGGGATTTCCGTTACGTGAAGAGTAACGTTGCACGATGGAAAGCACAAGACGCAGGTTAGCGTTGATAAATCTGTTTCTGGCGTCTGCGTCGCCTTTCTTAACAAGCGCAAACAATTCCGTAATTTGTTTGTTGTTGAGTTTTGGTAATGCAGATGTATCCACACCGCAAATTTCTACCTTTTTTCGCATTTTTCCTCCTGATGCCTTTACAGTAGTTTGCGCTGTGTAACCGCACTTTATACTGTCCGTTGCAACATAAAACATCAGTGTTGCCGAAGTTTAACGGCAAAAATAATGCAGAGTATCGACAATTCAATACTCTGCAAAATGTACGTTGGACAACGTTCTAATGTCCATTTTTCAACAATATGGTGTATTTTGTGAATTTCAGAAACTGTATTATAGTCTTATTTCGGGAAAAATGAATAAAATTTATTTTCACAATTACCCATTCACGTAACTGCAACGCTTTTCCAATGCGTAGCAAGCAAAGAAAACCGTTGCCTTTTACACCGTTAATTCCATTTTCAACCAAGGCACTTTTTCACACCAAAGATTGATTGTATAGCCTGTTGTGCTGATTGTACGCACAGTTTACCGTAGTAATTGGTGAATTTGTGCGTGTAAGAAATTCACTTTTCCGCATCAGCCCTTCTCTTTGCCCTTTTTCAATTCCTTTTGCCAGCACCAGTAGCACATGTTTTCGTAACTTTCATCTCCGCCGATAAGCACCACCGGTCCGTCGTCCACGCAGTGTCCGTCTACAAAACGGGCATTTATGTTGGATTTACGTCCGCAACGGCACACCGATTTTATTTCCTGCAGGGAATCGGCAAGTTCCACAAGACGTTTGCTTCCTTCAAACAGTTTGCATTTGAAATCGGTGAGCAATCCGTAACAAAGCACGGGCACAAAACGTGTCAGTTGTTTCAGTTGATCCACCTGTTTTTCCGTGCAAAACTGTGCCTCATCCACTATTATGCAGTCGTAAACGCCCTCTTTGCACTGCTTTCCAAAGAGTTTTTCAAAATCATCGTCAGGGGAAACAGTTTCGCATTCGCATTCCAACCCTATACGGGAACGCACCTTTGGTTTGTCGTTTTCATCGCCACGATTGTCTACGGAAGGTTTGACAAGCAATACTTTCATTCCTTTTTGTTCGTAATTGAACTTGCACATAAGGGCTTGTGCCGACTTGCTGCTTCCCATTGTGCCGTACTTGAAGTACAAACGTGACGTATTTTTTCTCAATTCACCCATTTTTCACCTCGCACTCAATACAGGCCGTCAATCTTGCCGTGAGCATCAATCGTCATCTTTACGGCATTGGGAACCTTGGACAGCCCCGGCATAAGCAACATGTTGCCTGCCAACGCTACCAAAAAGCCTGCACCGCCACGATATTCAATATCTCTTATCTTCACGGTAAATCCGGTAGGCGCACCCAGCAAAGTAGCGTCATCGGAAAAACTGTATTGAGTTTTTGCAATAACTACGGGCAATTTTTCTACATGAAGAGAGTGAAGATGCTTCAGACTTTCCAACGCTTTGGGCAAAAATTCCACGTCTGCTGCGCCGTAAATACGTGTTGCGACTTTGCGTATTTTTTCTTCCACGCTGTCATCGTCGTTGTAGGCAAAGGTAAAGGTACTGTTGTCGGCGTGGTCGCACATTTCCTTTACGCAACGTGCAAGTTCGGTGGCGCCTTCGCCTCCCTTTCCCCACACATCGCAACACACCGCCTTAACTCCGAGTTTTTGCACGCTGCTTGCAATTTCTTCAATTTCCGCATCGGTGTCCGTTGTGAAACGGTTGATTGCCACAATTACCGGAAGTTTGTACACATCCTTTATGTTGCACACGTGACGCACAAGATTGCACATGCCTGCTTTCAGGGCAGACAAATTTTCCACAGAAAGTTTGTCTTTGTCGGCGCCGCCGTGCAGTTTCAATGCCCTTACAGTTGCAACTACCACCACTGCATTGGGAACAAGTCCCGATTTGCGGCACTTGACGTCCAAAAATTTTTCCGCACCCAAGTCTGCACCAAAGCCTGCTTCGGTAACAGTGTAGTCGGCAAAAGTCATTGCAAGTTTGGTTGCCTGAACGCTGTTGCACCCGTGCGCTATGTTGGCAAAAGGTCCGCAATGCACAAAGGCAGGCGTTCCGCCTATGGTTTGCACTATGTTGGGTTTCAAAGCGTCCTTCAACAAAATTGCCATTGCGTTTTCCGCTTTGAGGTCACGTGCAAACACAGGCTTTCCTCGATAGGTATAGGCAACAAGTATGTTTCCCAAGCGACGTTTCAAATCGGTGAGGTTTTCCGCCAACGTAAGCACGGCCATAACTTCACAGGCGGCAGTTATGTTGAACTTTTCCTTTCTTTCTATGGCGTCTTTCACACCGCTGTTGACGACAACGCCACGCAAAGCACGGTCGTTGACGTCCAAAGTGCGATTAAAAACAACGTTGTCGGGGTCGATGTTGAGCGGATTTCCCTGAAAAATGCTGTTGTCTATCATGGCGCCCAACAAATTGTTTGCTGCAGTTATTGCATGAAAATCTCCCGTGAAATGCAGATTTATGTCTTCCATCGGTAAAATTTGCGAATATCCGCCACCAGTAGCGCCCCCTTTGATTCCGAAAACGGGACCCAACGAAGGCTCTCGCAATGCCAGACATGTGTTTGCTCCCACAAGATTCAAACCGTCTGCCAGTCCTATGGAAACAGTTGTTTTTCCTTCTCCTGCCGAGGTCGGATTTATTGCCGTAACCAAAATCAGTTTGGCGTCTTTTTTCGGCGACGGTTTTGCAGAAACTTTTGCTTTGTAGTTTCCGTACAATTCCAACTGTCTTTTTTTGATGCCTATTTTTGCAGCAATATCTGTTATTTTTTTTAGTTTGCATTTTCTTGCAATTTCAATATCCGTCATGCATTTTCCTCCTGTGCTAATTAGATACATGATACTCCTTTTTGCACTTTTTTGCAATGGTAAACATAAAATATAATTGACGCAAAAGTCAAAAAAATTGCATTGTCCGAAAACATATCCGACAAAACAAATATGTAAAAAGTTGCGGTAAAACCGTTGATTTTTTTTATTTGTTCTGTTACAATAGTTAGGCAGTTGGCACCATAGCCAAGTGGTAAGGCAGAGCTCTGCAAAAGCTTCACCCCCAGTCCGAATCTGGGTGGTGCCTCCAATAAGACTTGCTAAGGCAAGTCTTTTTTGCTGTTTTGAGTTTTTGAACTCTGCTCCATTTGCAGTTGAAAACAACTAACGTAATTGTACGCCGCAATTTCGGCACCGTTGTAATTTTTACAACTGATGCACTATTAACGGCACCGAGTTTGTTGTCGTGCAACCTGAATGCTAGTTAAACAGGACAAAGAGTAAAATTTGTACAACCGTTGACAGACGGTATGCAAAATGCTAAAATATTTCTGTTACGGTGGTTGAAGTTAGTTGTGAAACTGATCTTAAATCAAACGTTTTTTGAAAAAAAGCACTGCCTACACAGTAGGCGGTTTCGTGTTTGCTACACTGCGCAACAGCCTAGAAACAACATTTTGTCGGTAAATTTAACAAAGCATAGTTTACCGCACGATAATTTGTACAAGTATTTTCCAAAATATTTGCACAAGTATTTTTAAAGTAAAATTATTTGAAAAATTTGCCGATGTGGCGGAATAGGCAGACGCAAGGGACTTAAAATCCCTCGACGTAACACTCGTACCGGTTCGAGCCCGGTCATCGGCACCAAACAACCGCTGAATTCGGCAGATTTCGTTACATTTGCCGTGTTTGGCGGTTTTTTATTTCGTACGCTGTCGCAAGCGTACACCACTTTAATAAAGTCCGTCACGTCTGTCGGGTGGTTTACGACAGATTGCTGTTGCTGCTAAAAAATTCCTTAACTTTTTTGTTAAACTTTCATTCAGTCTGATTTTTTTATGAGATTTTCAAAAAAATCCGATGTCGCTACACTTTTATACAAGATTATTGCAAAAAAGTGAATCACGGTACTTTCAAAAAGTAAAACAAGTTGCATTTTGAAAAAATCAAAGATGGCAATTATTTGTAAACATAATGTGGTAACAGAATCTAATTTCCGCCAAAAATGAAATTTACAGACGGAAACTCTCTTTCATTACAAAAGGTCTAATCACGTTCACAAACCGAAATATGTATTTATTTAACTTTCAAAACCAGATTTATTTATTTGCCGTTCTTTTATTGATTTTTCTTACATTCAATTTGTACTATGACAAAGCATCGGAAACAAAGAATAAACATACAAAACATAAGAAAAAACGCAATTTTGCATGTGAAAACTTCACCAATGTATTGTTGACAATTTTTTTTGCATGTGTTACATTGTTGTTGCCGAATTACGGGGACAGTTCGCAACCATCCTGTCGTTAAACAAAACTATGGAAAAGGATGGGCGCTTTGGCGCCTTTTTTGTTTGCGTTTTGCTTCGCTACGGCTGTATTTTGCGGAGGAAAATATGAAAGAAAAAATCAAATTGGAATTTACTCAATTCAAACTGCTTCTGAGAAGCGTGCCAGGGTGGCTTACCGCATTGTTTGTAATGTCGGTGTTTGCAATGAACATCCTTGCAAACAAAAGCATTAGTCTGCCCGTATCGTGGTTGGCGTTGGACTGCGGAATTATCGTTTCATGGTTTGCCTTTTTAGCGATGGATACCGTTACACGCCGTTTCGGGCCCAAAGGCGCAACGCAACTTTCCATTGTTGCAATTTGTTTTAATCTGCTCTTTTGCCTCATCTTCTTTGTGGGTAGCAAAATTGGCGGAATTTGGGGGGAATCTGCCGTTGAGGGTAGCGAAAACATAATAAACAACGCACTTGACAACACCATCGGAGGCACTTGGTACGTTGTACTTGGCAGCTCCGTTGCTTTTGTTGCGTCGGCAGTAATCAACAACTTCACAAACTGGGGCACAGGCAGGCTTTTTCGCAAAAAGTCAGATGGCGCCGTCGCTTACATCGTTACGGCATACGTTTCCACCGCTGTTGCACAGTTTGCCGACAACCTCATTTTTGCCCTTATTGTAAGTCTCAATTTTTTCGAATGGACAATATTGCAGTGTGTCACTTGCGCATTAACGGGAATGATTGCCGAATTGTTGTTTGAAGTTGTGTTTTCCTTTTTAGGGTACAAAATTTGCCAAAAATGGAAAAAGGAAGGGGTAGGAAAAGAATATCTCGACTTTGTGGCTTCCTCAAAAATTGCCAATGCGGAAATAAAGGCAACGGAATAAACCGCAGGCACAATGCCGACATGAAGAAAAGGAGTTTTGCTGTATGAAAGTAGTTGTTACAGGCACAAGCCGTGGAATAGGCAAAGGCATTGCTGAAAAATTTTTGAGAGAGGGACACTGCGTCGTTGGCATAGACGTTTGCCCCGCTACAATTCAACAGGAAAATTACACGCACTTTGTTGCCGATATTTTTAGCGGAAATTTACCGGAAATTTTCGATACGCAAATTTTAATCAACAATGCCGGCGTGCAGGATTCGCCGGACGACATCGACATAAACTTGAAGGGTACGATTCGTATCACGGAAAAATATGCCTTTCAAAAAAATATAAAAAGCGTACTGTTTGTGGCATCAAGCAGCGCGCGCACGGGGGCAGAATTTCCACAATATGCCGCAAGCAAGGGCGGTATTGTTGCCTATATGAAAAATGTGGCGTTGCGTATTGCAAAATACGGCGCAACATCCAACAGTATTTCCCCCGGCGGTGTGCTTACATCCCTTAACGACAGAGTAATAAACAATCCCGACCTTTGGAACAAAATTATGCAGCAAACGCTTATTCCAAAATGGGCGACTGTGGAAGAAATTGCCGAGTGGGCGTATTTTGTAACGGTAATAAACAAATCTATGACGGCGCAGGACATACTGATTGACAACGGAGAGAATGCAAAAGCGGAATTTGTCTGGTAGTACTGCTACTTTGCCACTGCCGTTTGATATAATCAGCACAACAACGTATTGAAGAAAAAATTTTCAAACTTGCAAGATAGAAAGGTCTGCACCTCATTTGCAGGCCTTTTTGCTTAGCAAACAAAATAGCAATAGCACACTCTTCCTGTTTAACTGTAATAAGACAACAAACTAATTTGTATTAGTTTGTAGTTCAAAAGTCAAATATAATTTTTGTACTGTTTGTATCCAACGAGTAATTGTACAATGCAACTTCAAACTGTTATTGCAGGCTATCACGGGTTAGCACGTCTGCAAGATTAAAATTAAAGTAAAAGCATAAATATTTTTAGTAACTAAAATTTTAGATATGTCGTCTGACAAGCACCTTCAAATACTCATTGCAGAATACTGCCTATTAGCGTGTTTTCTACATTAAAATTCAAAATGAAAACAAATAATCTTTTAACTACTTTTATTTTAAGATATGTTTTTTACAAAGCATTTTCAAGCAGTCTTTGGAGAATACAACAAATCATCACGTATGCAAATTAAAATTTCATTAAAACATAAAAATTTCGGTACTATTCGGCAACTATAATTTCAGTTATTTTACATTAATAAACAACTTCAAATACAGATTGCAAATACACACAAACAGCACACGCACCTTAAAATTCAAAGTGAATATAAGTAACTTTTTCGATACTTTGTTACAGAACATTTTTTGACAAAGCGAAAAACAGTTGTTTGAAATAAGACAAACCAATGAACCGCAATACAAAGCGCACCGCCACGTCATCAAATCAACGTGTGTGCAAGTAACGCAAAACATACATTAAATTGCGTGACACACAACTAAAATTTCCACGATATAACATATTTTATTTTTAATGCCGATGCATGCCTTATGACAAATTTTTGTTGTTTGGGAAAATACCTATTCTTTTGTGTCAAAATACGCAATTATGACAGTCATAGTATTTTACGAATAAACCTTTTCTGACGTAATCTGCTTGATTTATGTCATAATTGCATTAAATTTAAGTAAGTAACTTACAAAAAAAGTAACTCCCGATTTTCGGGAGTTACTTTTTGTTTTATTGAATTCAATCAGGTAAAGCATTGATTTTTGAAACTTAATCTTTGGCTTCCGTCTTGAAACGAAGAACCTTTTCCACCACTATTCCGCCACGCTTTCCTTTTGGCAATTTGCCTTTATTGTTTTTGTTTTCAACGGAAACATCGTTGACGTCGACAACATAGGTGTTTGCTCTGTCAAAAATAGCAATCTGGTAGTTTTGCCCGTTTACGTAACTTGCAAATACCACGCTTGAACCGTTTTGTCCAAACTCGATACCCTTTGCGCCTTTGCAATTGCGAGCGTGACGTGTTATCTCCGTCACGGGCAAACGTTTCATGAATCCCTTGTCGGTAACAAGCAACATTTCGCCACTGTCTTTTTTCACCTGTCCTGCAAATACAACGTATTCGCCGTCGGCAAGGTTGATGCAGTGTACGCCGCCGGCAATCCTGCCCTGCACGGGGATTTCCGACACATCGAAGCGTGTGCAACCGCCTCGGTTGGTAACATAGAAGATTTCCGTACCTTCCTGCACAACTTCCACTTTGAAAACTTCATCGCCCTCCTTGCCTTTGTAGCCTTGGAAGGAAGATTTCAATAGCTGATATTCGCTCCACGGAGAACGCTTTATCATGCCCTGTCGTGTGTAGGTGAGAACTTCACCGCTTGGCACGCCCTCATTGTCCAAAATGAACATCGCAACTGGAGTTTCTCCCATCACCGCTTCGGGGAAAATTTGCGAAAGCACAACGCCCTTGTCACGGAAGCGCACTTCGGGCAATTGACCTACATTTGTTTTGAAACAGTTTCCGTAGTTTGAGAAAAACATCACTTTGGAATCCGTTTTGCATTCCGTTGCACTTGTGAGAATTTCTCCCGAGCCGCACGTCAGAACGTCTTTATTGGAAAGATTGAAGTTTTTGACGGGAATACGCTTGATAGTGTAGTCGGAAGCCAACGCCACCACCACGCTTTCCACCGGCTTTTCGTCGTCTTCGCTGGGAACGACAATGCTGTTTTCGTCTTTGGAAAGTTCCGACTTGCGTGCAAATTTGAAATTGCGTTTCAAAGAGGAAAGTTCCGTTTTGATCAGTTCCATTTGTTCACGCTTACTGTTGATTATCACGGTAAGGCGGTTGATTGTGCGTTCCAACTCCTGCAATTCCAGCACCAACTTGTTTACTTCCAACTTTGTGATGCGTGCAAGACGCAAGTCCAAAATCGCCTGCGCCTGCTTGTCGGAAAGGTCAAAGGCTTCACGCAACTTTGTTTTGGCGTCGGACGTTGAAGATGCGTTTTTTATTATCTTTATTACTTCGTCAATATTCTGTACGGCAATTACAAGACCTTTTAAAATGTGTTCCCTTTCCTTAGCCTCGTTAAGTTCAAACTTGCTGCGACGCAAAATAACGTCTCGTTGGTAATTGACGTAGTAGGCAATTATGTCCAAAAGCCCCATTTGTTGCGGTTTGCCGTCGGCAATTGCCACCATGTTGATGCCGTAACTGACCTGCAACTGCGAGTATTTGAGCAAAGCGGCAATCATTTTTTTAACGTCGCAGTCTTTGCGCAATTTAATTACGGCACGCATTCCCTCTTTGTCGCTTTCGTCCACAATTTCCGATATGCCTTGGAACAGATCTTTTTTCTCGTCCTTCAAAGCGCCGATTTTTATCAGCATATCCGCTTTGTTTACGCCGTAGGGAATTTCCGTGATTACAATGTTTTTTCTGTCGCCGTTGGCAACCTCTATGTGCATTTTGGCACGCAAAATAATTTTTCCCTTGCCTGTTTCGTATGCCTGTTTCAGTCCCTCTCCGGGAATCACGTACCCTCCCGTGGGAAAATCCGGTCCCTTGATGATTTTCATCATATTGGAAAGGCTGATGTTTTTGTTTTCAATGAAGGCTATTGTGCCTTCGATAACTTCGCCGAAATTGTGAGGCGGAATGTTCGTGGCAAGCCCCACGGCAATGCCCGTTGCGCCGTTAACCAACAAATTGGGGAAGCGTCCCGGCAACATGTCCGGTTCTTTGGTTGTGTCGTCAAAGTTGCGTGACCAACGCACGGTGTCCTTGTCGATATCTCGCAGCAACTCCAAAGCGGCAGGTGAAAGTTTCGCCTCGGTGTAGCGCATTGCTGCGGCGCTGTCACCGTCGATATTGCCGAAATTTCCTTGCCCGATAATGAGAGGCGCGTTCATGGAAAAATCTTGCGCCATACGCACCATTGCGTCATAAATGGAGGAATCTCCGTGAGGGTGATAACGTCCCATGCAATCGCCGACAATGCGGGCGGATTTACGTGTGGGCTTGTCGGGCGTATTGCCCTGTTCGTACATAGAATACAAAATGCGCCTTTGCACAGGTTTTAATCCGTCTTCCACACGTGGCAAGGCACGGTCCAAAATTACATGTTCGGCGTAGGGCATCATGGATTCGTGCATGACAAGTTCCATCGGCTTGGTTATCAACTTGCTGCCGTCCTCCATTTTTTCCACTTCGCTGTGTTCCAAATCAAAAATATCCATTTGTTTCATTTGCATTCACTCCGTTTTACACGAGTTCGTCAAAGACGCTGTCTTTATCTTGGTTGAAATCGGCGTTTTCCGTGATGTACGCTTTGCGTGCGTCAATCTGGTCGCCCATGAGAGTCGTTACCATGCGTTCCGCCTCGGAAACGTTTTCTATTGTAACACGCATAAGCGTGCGTGTGGCGGGATTCATAGTTGTTTCCCACAACTGTTCGGCGTTCATCTCGCCCAAACCTTTGTACCGCTGCAATTCGTAGCCCCTTCCGAAATCCTGCACTATTTCCTGCAATTCGTAATCGTCGTAGGCGTAACGAACTTTGTCCTTTTTGGACAGCTTGTACAAAGGCGGCATGCCGATGTAGACGTGCCCTTCGGTAATAAGCGGTTTCATGTAGCGGAAGAAAAAGGTCAGCAAAATCGCTCTGATGTGAGCGCCGTCCTGGTCGGCATCTGACAAGATAATAATTTTGTCGTACTTCAGGTCGTTTATGTCGAAGTCTTCTTCGCCTATGCCGGTATCCAAAGCGGAAATCAGCGAACGAATTTCCTCGTTGGCAAGAACCTGATCGATACGCTTGCGTTCGGCGTTAAGCGGTTTGCCACGCAAAGGCAATATCGCCTGAAAACGACGGTTGCGAGCCTGCTTTGCCGAGCCTCCTGCGGAATCGCCTTCTACAATGAAGAGTTCGTTTTTAGAAGCGTCTCTTCCCGTACAACTTGCAAGTTTTCCTATCAGAGTGGAATTGAAAATACTGTTTTTCTGTCGGGTGACCTCTTTGGCTTTTTTTGCCGCTTCACGCACTTTTGCCGAGGCAATGGATTTTTTAATTATCACTTCCGCCGTTTTGGCGTTGGAATTCAACAGTTTTGTGAGGCCTTCCGTTGCCAACGCTTCGCAGGCAATACGTGCTTCCACATTGCCCAACTTGGTTTTTGTTTGTCCTTCAAACTGCACGTTTGCCATTTTGACGGACATTACAAGCGTTATTCCTTCTCGAAAATCTTCCCCCAAAAGATTGTCGTCTTTGGCTTTAAGAAATCCGTTGTTGCGAGCGTAGTCGTTGAAAACTTTTGTCATTGCGGTTTTTACGCCCGTTTCGTGCATACCGCCCTCGCCCGTAGGAATGTTGTTTACATATGAAATGAAATTTTCCGTGTAGTTGGATGTGTACTGAAAGGCGAATTCCAACTGCAACGTTTCGTTTTGCCCCGCCCAATACAGCGGACTGATGTGAAGAGGCGCTTTGTTTTCGTTGAGATACAACACGAAATCTTTCAGCCCCCCGTCATAGCAAAAAGTTTCCTGAACGTTGTTGCCGTCCTCATCGTCGTTGCGCTCGTCGGTAAGCACAAAAGTGATGCCTTTGTTGAGAAACGCCAATTCCCTGATGCGCTCGCTGACGGTGCGGTAATCCATACGCACATTTTTGAAAACTCTGCTGTCGGCAAGAAAAGTTATTTGAGAACCGTGTTTATCCGTCTTGCCCACTTCGTGCAAACTGTCTTTGGGAACACCGCTCAATATCTTTCCGTTTTCCGTTTCGGGACTGTGAAAATGTTGCTCGTAGATGGTGCCGTTTTTGCACACACGAACGGTAAGCCATTCCGAAAGTGCGTTTGTAACGCTGGCGCCTACTCCGTGAAGACCTCCCGAAAATGCGTAATTTTCATTGTTGAACTTTCCGCCTGCGTGAAGTTGCGTAAACACCACTTCGACGCCGGAAATTTTCAGTTGAGGATGGATATCCACGGGAATACCACGTCCGTTGTCGGTAACGGTGACGCTGTTGTCTTTGTGAAGAACAATTTCTATCCTGTCGGCATATCCGTTTGCTGCCTCGTCTACTGCATTGTCTACAATTTCCCACAGCAGATGATGCAATCCCTTTACACCCGTCGTACCGATGTACATTCCCGGACGCATACGGACGGCGTCGAGCCCTTCCAACACCTGTATGTCTTTTGCTTCGTATGTCTTACTCACTGGTTTTTCCTCCAAAGTATGCTGAATCCTTCTACACAGTAAAATACCCGACATCCGTTGCCCAAAACAAAGTGATTATGCCCACGGCATATCGGGTTTGACCTCTTTTGTTTTATTATACCATAATATATATTATAAATCAATAGTTTATTTTATATTTATTCACCTCTTTTACAGGTCAACGCCCGAAAAATTGTAAATGTATATTTTTTATGCATATACATTTGATTTTTTGCATAATTATACAGAATATGTGAAGTTATCGAAAAAAAATGAAAAATAATTTGCAAAATAAATCGGGAAAACCCCTACTTTCAACTGCAAAGTTCGATACCTTCGTACACACTGCAAGGCAAACCGCACTTCGCAAGTGCTAACGACAGCGAGTGTTGAAGTCCGTAGCAAAAAAAATGTTTTGCAGTGAGTAGTTGTCGATCAGCGAGCGTTGAAAAGCATTGAAAAAAATGTTAGTAGTAAGTAGTTGTCGAAAAACAAAAAGTTTGAAATACGCAAAATTAAACATGTAAAACCGTGTGACTATGCCAAGCCTTCAATGCCTTGATTGCAGGCATTCAAACGGTTATTGCAATGTATCTATTTGTTTTGATGTACAACTTATAAATCCTATTTGCAAATGCGTTTTACGCTTGCACATTCCCACATGTCTGACAAGCAACATAAATTGTTGCCGAATTAACCTTTACCTCAAATAAGTGTTGTAATTTATTGAAACATAACGTCTGTATTTTGCCGAATTCTATTGTAAACACCGCAAATCGATTTTTTGCTGGCATTTCAGACAAACTGTTACGTCGCAACGGAATCGCCGTCCTATTAGTATGGTAATTGTATTATTCACTGTGCGGTGAGCAAACAAAAAATCGCCTGCCACGCAGACGATTTTTGCAAATACAAAGCCTTTGTTACAACGCCGTCATTTATTAACACAACTGTCCAACCATTGCAGTATGTCGGAAAACACTCTGTCCTTGCAAAGTTCCTTCAAAATCTCGTGTCTGGCGTTTTCGTAGAGGTGTTTAGTTACACTTTGCATACCGACAGTTTTGACGTAAAATTTTTCCAGTTTGTTGACGCCTTTGGAATACTCACCGACGGGGTCTTCGGAGCCGGAAATTATCAGCAACGGCTTGGTTACGTCTATGCGAGAGTAATTTTCCTTTTTGTACAACACGGAAATGCCATTCATGAAGGAACGGTAGAAGTTAGCCGAACAAACAAATCCGCACATAGGATCGTCGTTGTATTTTTTTACTTCCGCTTCGTTGCAATTCAGCCATGAGTTCTTTCCGTGAAACTTCTTTTCATAACTTTTGAAGGAAAGGTCCACAATCAACTGTGCAGGATATCTGCCACCTTTATTGCGACACATGCTGCCGGAAATAATCCTGCACGCCGTGTAAGAAAGCCCTTTCATGAAACTTGACCCGCACAGTACAAAAGAATCGGCGTCGGGGCGTTCTTCCATTACAGCCTGAGTAATGAAACTGCCGTAACTGTGCCCCATCATTATCACAGGCAAAGAGTACTTCTCCTTGCAGTACTTGAGTAGCGCAACCTGATCCTGTACATTTTTTGTCCACATGTCGCCTTCTTCGTACCCGAGACTGTCCGCTTCCGCCGTAAGACCGTGTCCTCTGTGGTCGTTCATTACCACGATGTAACCGTTGCTGTTAAGAAACTGCGCAAATTCGTCGTATCTTGCAGAATGTTCCGCCATACCGTGCGCAATTTTAACAACGCCTTTGGGCTTTTTCACTTCGTCCCAAGTGTACAGTGCTATTTCTTTTCCGTCGTGCGACGTGTAAACAGTATTTTTCATAGTGAGATTCCTCCCCGACTAGTATTGTACTATTGCTATATGAAAATGTCAATAGACGATTTTGTGCTGTTTGCCAAAACTTTTTAACACTAGTTCTCTCGCCAAAATAACTAAATTTGCACTGATTTCATTATTATGTCAGTAATAGTATTTTATTTAACGGTGAATTACGCAGTAATTTTCTGTTATTCGGCGTTTTGTCTTAGTTTTACAAAATTTTATTCTGCATTCCGTCAACAGACACAATACCTTTGTTTGGTGATAGTTTTCGACAAAGGCAATATACTAGAATTATGAAAATTGTTTTTTGTGGCGGGGGTACCGCCGGTCATATCATGCCCAATATTGCCTTGGCGGATAAACTTCGCAGTCATCAACTTTACTACGTCGGTACAAGCGGAATGGAAAAAAACATTGTTGCTCCTTTGGTTGAAAAAGGGGTTTTTTGCGGTTTTTACACCATTTCCGCAGCCAAACTTCAACGTAAATTAACACTGAAAAATTTGATTTTGCCGATTTATCTGGCGCAGAGTGTAAGAAAGGCAAAAAGACATTTGAAGGAAATTTCCCCCGATGTTGTTTTCAGCAAAGGAGGTTACGTGGGATTACCCGTAGTCATTGCCGCAAAACTATTGAAAATCCCCACCATTATTCACGAAAGTGACATGACAATGGGACTTGCAAACAAAATATCGGCGTTGTTTTCCACGGAAGTTCTTTCTTCCTACCCATGCCACAAAAAGGCAAAAACAACAGGGGTCATCGTGCGTGAAGAAATTTTGCACGGTAACAAACAAAAAGGCTTGCAAACCATGAATTTTGACGGTAAAAAGCCCGTTTTGCTAGTTATGGGGGGAAGTTTGGGCGCAAAATCTCTCAATGAAAGCGTGATAGCACATGCCAAACAACTGAATTCCCTTTACGACATTTTTTTGCTGTGTGGCAAGGGAAAGAAATCCAACTGCGAATTTTTGCACGAGCAGGAGTTTGTTTCGAACATTGCCGATGTCTACGCCGCATCCGATTTGTGCATAACAAGAGGTGGTAGCAATTCTCTTGCCGAACTTACTCTTGCGCAACTACCCTTTTTGTGTGTTCCGCTCACCAAATGTTCCCGTGGCGAACAGGTGAAAAATGCCAAATGGTTTGCTCAAAAAGGGTGCGGATTGTACGCAACGGAAGAACAACTGCAACAACTGCCCGTTTTGATACAGTCTCTTCAAGAAAAAAAAGACAACATAATTTCTTCACAGAAAAAAATGTCTTACCTGTACGGCACGGACACAGTTGTTAATGAAATATTGAAGTTTTGCCCACAACAACAATAGATAATGCACGTGAAAATACTGCCCAGCTTCCAGTGCAAGCGGCATTTGCAGTTTACTTTTAAGAGGCGATAAAACGGTATTTTATCTGCAACACGATTGCAATGAAATTTGTGTTTCGACGAACACAGAAAAAGCAAGAAGCAACGGGAAAAGGCAGTAAGGGGACATTTTGTCTGCAACATACCACAATTGTTCCTAGGTCCAACAGACACAGAAAGAGAAGAAGCAAGGGAAAAACTTAGTAAGCAGCACATTGTTTCGGTTGCATTTGTATTTTGACGATCATAAACACACGAAAGCATCGAAA
>HF998476.1 GCA_000433775.1 Corallococcus sp. CAG:1435
ACCGTTAGGTCTTTTTTTGTGCAAGAATGGAATACAACTAAAAAAACGTGTACGGTGTAAAAGCATTACCGTCTGTTCAGTTTGGGGTTTTTTTCTTTTCAAAAACTTATTTGCCGACGCAAATTTGTTTGATTTAGGGTACACAAGCAGGCTTTCCTTTCTGTAAACGTCAGCAAATTTTTTGTTTGTCGAAAGCACTTTTGTTAGTACCTGTCAACAATAAGATTTGAAAGTTTTTTGTCGGCAAGGTAAAATGTCGCAAGCGATATTCTGTTGAGATTCAAAATAAAAAAGTTGACGCTATGTTCTTCAAAGAGCGGTGCCAAATTAAAAACAAAACTTTGAAAATGTTTGAAAACAAAACGTTGTGTAAATTATTTATAAGAAAAAACTTCTAAAAAAGTTTGTGGGGAAAGTGTAAAAAAAACTTTACTAAACATTGCATTTGTGTTAAAATACATAAGCAACTTAAAACAGGCATTGCAAACCGGATTTGGAGAAATACCCAAGAGGCCGAAGGGGCGCCCCTGCTAAGGGTGTAGTACGGGATACCGTAGCGAGGGTTCAAATCCCTCTTTCTCCGCCAAGCGGTACCCAACTGAAC
>HF998477.1:0-13411 GCA_000433775.1 Corallococcus sp. CAG:1435
CACACGAAAGCATCGAAAAGTCAGAAGATCTGTGATTTATCTGCAACACGATTGCAACGACATTTGTGTTTTGACAAACACAAAATAGTAAAAAACAAAGAAGATTTGTTTCACACCTACAACAAAACAGACGATTTTGTGATTAAATAAAGTGTGAATAAAATTCAAGTTACTTAAGCGTGCAGATTTGGATACTAAAAGCAAAAAATCTTAACAAAAAAAAGTTGCAGGAAAAGCCAATTTACTCTTCCTGCAACTTTTAGTCAGTTTTCTTCGGAATTTTGACTGATTACCACATTGCAACGTTCCACCAATGCCTGACGCAGTTTGGCAGGTTTTTCCACCCTGACGCCGTCGCCTAAAGACAAAATTTTACTTATCAGCATTTCGTCGTAAGGAAGAGAAGCCTTTGCAATGTAACCGTCGCCCACCTTGGCGACACGACCCATTCCCAACCACTCTTCACAGGCGGAAAGCGCCTTGTGCTCCAACGAAAGAATCACCTCGCAAATTTCCTTTCCACGAAGCACATCCGACTCGATAACGCTACTGTCCACCTCAAATTCACGTGGTGTAAACCTTTCGCCAACGGTAAGTTTGACCATTCGGGAAACCTTGAAATATCTGTACCCCTTACGCAGACGGCAAAAACAATACACGTACCAACTGCCGTCTTTCAAAATAAGACAATACGGTTCTACGGTGCGTGAAGTTACCGCCCCTGCCTTGGAGTGATACTCTATGTTGCACATCAGACGTTGCGAAATGCAGTTGGACAAAATGCTGACGTAATCGCCCACGGACATGTCGGAACTGTCCACCACCAACTGGTCGGACTTCAACACCGTTGCGGATGCGTGCGAGCGTTTCAAACCCGAAAGTTTCTGAATGGCGTACTTTGTAGTGTCGTCCTGCAAGGAAAAACTTTGCAAGGCAAAAATCAGTCGTTGGTACTCCTCCTCCGTGAAGTAGGTTGCTTTAAGTTTGTAGGTGTCTACAATTCCCCAACCTCCGCCACGTCCAAGACGTGATTCGATGGGAACGCCTCCTTCCGACAGCATTGCAACGTAACGGTACACGGAGCGTTTGCTGATTTCAAACTTTTGCGCCAACTCGTCGGCATTTACGGTACTGTCTGCAGCAAGCAAGGTAGACATTATTCCGATTAAAACAGGTATTTGCATATTTCACCTCTGTATCAATTATAAAATGCTGACAAACAGTTGTCAAGGTTTAATAAAAAATAGTTAAAAAAAATATAAATACTGACATACTGTTGGCAAAGCCTTTTGATACAATTTAGACACAAACAAGCAAGAGGCGAAGCAATATGAAGTACGATTGTGCCGATGAATTTAACCTTGCAGTAATTTACAGCAAACTTAACGGAAACAGATGGGAAAAGACGGTAAAAGCAAGTTGTTTCTTTGCAGAGCGAGACGAACTTGGACTTTTGCAAACCAAAATGGCAATGATGAATTTTACAAGCAAAAACAAACGTCTTTCCGAACAAAGACGGTAGTCATCTCTTTGCAAAGTTTTGAAAAACACGCACAGTATAGGTGCGTGTTTTATTTTTTTACTTTTTCGTTATGTTACCTTGCAGTACAGAAGAAACAAAGGAAGTTTGCAATGATTCATTTGCTTTGTATGAGTCTATTGCCTGTTGCAACAAGGCGGAGCCGAATTGTTTGGGTGTGTACTTTGTCTGCCACAACCCGTATGCCAAGGAACCGGGGACGGAATTGATTTCGTTTACGTACAATGTTCCGTCACAAACAAGGTAGTCCACCCTGATTACTCCGGAAAAATGCAACCTGTTGTAAATTTGCGCAGTCATTTCCTTTACACGGCTTGACAAACTTTCTTCCACTTCCTGCGAAGGACACAGGAATTTTTCGCCACGCTGATACTTGTCGTGGAAAGTGAGAATGTCGTTGTTTGTGAAGGGACGGTCAACATCGCTTGTAAGTACCTCGCCCTTTTCACGCATTGCCGAACAGTTGAGTTCGTAAAAGTTTTCCAACGCCCTTTCGCAAAGCACCGACGTGTCGTAGGAAAAGGCGATACGGCAGGCATCACTCAACTGACGGGAATCTCTGCAAATGGAAACGCCTATGCTGGAACCCAACGTGGCAGGCTTTACAATAACGGGAAAGCCAAGTTGTTCCTGACACCGAGCAAGTGAAACATTGTCATTTGTCAACTCCACACCTTCCACTACGGGAAAATTCATCGACTGCAAAACACGCTTACACAGCACTTTGTCCATTGCTATTGCACTTGCAACAATGTCGCTTCCCACAAGAGGCAAATTGCACAGTTTGCACAAGGCGGCAAGCGTTCCGTCTTCGCCACATCTGCCGTGGCAACAATTCACCACCACGTCCATGGATATTGTTTTGAAAATGCGTCTGCCGTGCAAAATGCCGATTTTGCCCGTCCCCGTCAAAAACACCAAAGAATTTTTGAACTTGCCTTTTTTGTGTTGCGCAGGCGTCAACGCATTGTCAACAAGAAAACACCTGTTGTCCTGCGTAAAATAGGCACTGTACAAATTGCCGTCAAAATAGCCCTTGGCAAGACACGCCGTAATAACGGATATGTCGTGTTCGCAACTGTTACCGCCATAAACCAACAAAATATTCATATCACACCTCAACGTAAACTGACTGCATCGGGCAAATCGTTTTGAAACAACAGAAAACAGTCCTTTTGCAAATATTTTGATACCGCTTCCACTGCATGCCGTAAACTTTTTTCCTGTAACAGAACTGTGCAGGCAGACTGTCCCGCACCTTCCAGAAGTTTATCGGAATTTTTTCCTACTGCCACAAAAACATCGCAAACATCGCCCAATTTTTTACCACAGCGGACATTTGCGACTTCACGCATTTTGCCACATTCTACAATGCCCTGAGAAACAACTATTTTTCTGCCTTTTAACAGCGCCAGAGTTTCACAGCATCCTTCAATGCCTTTTTCGCTGGCATTGTAACTGTCGTCTATTATGAAAAAGCGTCCGTTGTGGGAAATTTCCATTCTGTGTGGCGTTTGCACTACGTTGCAACTGTTGGAAAGCGTAACGTCCGTTGATTGTCCCAACTTGTCGCACATTGTTGCGCACAATGCAAATGTTTCGGCGCTGTATGTCGTTATTTGCGGTAGATGCACAGGAAAACGTTGTCCGTTGAAAATTGCGTCGAAAGTTATTCCGCGGGGTGAAACCACGCAATTTTCCGTTGAAACACTCACGGAAATCTTTTCACACTTTCCCGTATTCTCAAAAACTTCACAATTTTTTGCCAAAAGGCAAAATCCGCATTCAGGCAAATTTACCGCAAGCCTGCCCTTTTCGGCAATAATGTTTTCAATACTGCCAAATGTAGCAAGATGCTGTTCGCACACACCGGTGATAATTCCGAATTGCGGCGGATACAGTTTGCAAAGTTTTTCTATGTCACCTCGTTTGCGTGCGCCGAATTCCAGAATCAAGTACTCTTTGTTGAGGGGAGTTTTGTTTATGTAAGAGGCAATTCCCAGCGGCGTGTTGCAACTGCCTTGCGGACTTTGACTGTTGCACAACAGACTTGCAAGCATGCTTTTTGTGGAAGTTTTGCCGAAACTGCCTGTTATTGCAATCACTTTGATTGACGATTGTTTAAGTTTGCAGGACGCTTTTTTCAGGTAGTATCGTGATACAAGCATATCGACAGGCAAACAAAACAGCCAACTGAGCACCACCGTGAAAGGCAAAAACAGCGACCAGCAGTGCAGATAAAACATGCACCCGACAAAAAGCAATGCAAAGTCCACCGCCAACATTCGCCAAAGGCGTTTTGTCAATTTCAACGGCGTTTTGTGCTGTGCAAAAAAGAAGGGAATGCATGCCAGCGTGTATACGCTGCAAAGGACTGCGTCTATCCTGATGTACAGTTGCCACACAGCCGAAAAGGCGGCGACAAAAATCAAAATGAGGTAACTAGGCGTAAAAAAACAGTGGAAATAACCTCTTTGCGGCATGTAGGAACAAATTTGCAGAATACGGAAAAATTCCAGACTGCAACACACCAACGCAACAGCCGCCCACAAAGCAAAAACTACGTTCATTTTCCGCCCTCCAAAAAAAGTCGCACTACTTCGGCAAAGGCGGACGGAGTGTAGAACAATGCAAAGTGGTCGCCGTCTGTCTGCACGAGATTGCTGTGTCTTATCAGTTTGTTCATTTTCCTTGCATGCTTTAACGGCGTTTGCACGTCCTCCGTGCCGTTTACTATCAGAACATCGCAAACAATCCTTTTAGCGTAGATGGAAAGGTCCTGATTTACTACCTTTACAAAGGTGTTTTTGAGCGTTGAGGGACAGTTGCGGTAGTCTTGGCTTCCGTAACGTTTGTCGGGATTACTGCAACGAAACAATTTGCGCAATTTATAACTACCGACACGCAATGCTCGTTTCAAAGAAAACGTGCGAATACCTGCAGGCGCAAAAAAAATCATCTTGTCCACTGCCTGCGGAAACAACGCCGCATATACCGTCGCAACACGGCATCCGAAACTGTGAGCAACAATGTACCGTGGCGAAGGTTGCAATTTCTGCACCAGATACCAGACGCTCAATGCGTAATCTTCCACTCGCCAACCGCTTTCAGGGGGGCTTTCGCTTTTTCCAAAGCCGGGCAAGTCCGCCAACACACATTTGTACCCCTTCAACCGTTTTGCAACGTTCTCAAAAATACTACCGTCACATCCCCATCCGTGCAAAAACAAAACTGACTTGTCGCCACTGCCCAACTCTCTGTAAAACATATTGCCTCGCCGATGGTATAATATGAAAAGAAAGTGCGATTTGTGCCAATAAGCGCACAATAGCGACAAAATAATCTGTAAAATTTCGTAAAATAAAATATCGCAGTAATTATTTCGATACCGAAGTAAATTGCATATAAAAATTAAAATCAGAGGTGCCCACCTCAATCACAAATTACGAAGAGGTTTTGCAATATCTTTTATCGAATTGGCAGGCACAGCCATTTGCGTAATGTTTACAACAAAGGCACCGCACGTGAAAAACCATTTTCTCACCGTGTACCTGCTTTGCAGTAAATTTGCAACAAGCACTACAATCACAAACATTTGCTGGCGAAAATATCTACTGTCGTAAATTGCAAACAAAGCGGCACACATTTTACAACTTGGCACACTTTCACGTTGCAACAAAAAAGACTGCACAAGTCAGTCTTTTTTTCTAAAAATCATATATTATGTGTGTAATAGTATTTTACAAAACGCTTAATTTTTAAGTTGTAACACCATTGTGTAGGCATCACGGGAAGAATAACGTGACTTTCTGTAAAAGTTTTTGCGTGTACCGACAACGCTGAACCCGCATTTTTCGTACAGTCCTATTGCGGGCGTATTTTGAGTGTTTACTTCAAGTTCGCATCTTTCGCACTGCTTTTCGGCGGAAAAAAGCGTCATATGCCTTACAAGATTTTCCGCAATTCCCTGACGTCGGTACTCCGGCAACACGGCGACATTGCAAACCTGCGCCTCCTCGTACACGGTACGCACGCAAACATAACCGACTATTTTACCTTCACGCACTTCGGCAAAAAAATGCGAAAATTCGTTAAGAAACTCTCCTCGCAAATTGTTTATACTCCAAGCGTCCTTGCCAAAACAAATTTTTTCCAGTTGCGCAAGTTGTATTACATTTTGCATTGTGTACTGCAATTTCTCTATCATCTGTGCTCCTCCGCCTGGCTTCTTCTGATGTACAAAGGGGAAAGACTTTGGGAAAAATTGCCTTTTACAACCGCATCCCTCACAATTTTCACCGCTCCGTCAAGGTAGTCGCAAGCCCCGTTGCAACGACCTGCGTTTTTTGCACGTTGGTCATCGTAAGAAATGAGGCAGGGCGCAACACCGTTGGAAAAATCTGCAAAGTAGTAGCCGTTTCCTGCGTCCACCACCGCACTTCCTTTTTCTCCGCAATTTGACGAAACGGCTATCGCATGCAATGACGAAAAGGAAATAGCAGGCTTGCCGCATGCAAAAAGATATCCTTTCAAAGTGGCAATGCCTATTCGTATACCCGTGAAACTTCCAGGCCCGACACAACAGGCAAATGCGTCAATATCGGAAAACGTCAAGCCGCTTTGTTTCAAAGCAAAGTCTACACGGTTGCACAGTGTTTCGCTGTGACGTGTGCCGCATCCTTTTACGGAAAAATCCTCAATTTTGTTTTCATGCACTATTGCCACGACCAAATCGGCGGTGGTTGTGTCTACACAAAGTACTTTCATACAGTTTCACCCGTTTGTTTGCTTATTGTAATGCAACGTGTTTCGTCGCCTGTTTTTCTGATATCCACCACCGTGCAGTTGCATGGGAGCAAATCTTTGACGTTTTCGCTCCACTCTATGGCGCACACGGCGTTTTTATCGTAGAAAAATTCCGCAAGTCCAAGCATCTCCACTTCGGTGCTGTCTTCCACACGGTAAAAATCAAAATGATTCAGCGTCAATCTGCCGTAATACACGTTGTGCAAAGCGAATGTGGGACTGGTTACCGTATCGGTAATGCCTAACGCCAATGCCAATCCTTTCACAAAATGAGTTTTACCTGCACCGAGATCTCCATTCAACAGCAAGACATCTCCGCCGTGAAGCGTTTTTCCGAATTGACTTGCAAACTTAATCGTTTCGTCGCAACTGTGCGTTTGCACCTGCAAAATTTTTTCCATAGTAACAACCAGCCTCGAATGTCTTAGTAACCGTAAAATATTATAATACAAAATACTGCTTTTGGCAACAGCGACGTTAGTTAATTTTGCCATGATACGGCGTTAAAACTGAAAAAGCGTTTTGCCTATGAATACTGCCTAGTTACAAGCGTACGGCAAGCAAACACAAAGAACAAAGCCTGTTCTATCTGTTTCAACAGGCATTTGAAAATTTTTCACCGCACAAAGCACAAAAAAACTGCCCGATTAGCGGGCAGTTTTCAAGCAAGGTCAGGCAACCTCTTCATTTGGAGTTTTCTTTTTACGTTTAATTTCCCAATGCAACGCCTTGGAAAGCGGTTTGTACACGAAGTAGGTGATGACTGCACAAACGGCACAACGCAAAAGATTGAAGGGCAGTACAGCCAAAGGCAGATAGTAATTGTAGAAAGTTTCAGCGGTTACTTCGGGATACAGCGAATTTACCATGCCGATTATTGCTTCCATACCGTAGGCTTTGGCGTAGAAAGGAATTAGTATGAGCCAGTTGGAAAGCAAACTTGCGACAATAGCGCTTGCGGTACCGAGAACCATTCCCCAAATTGCACCTTTGCGGTTTTTGTTGTACTTGTAAAACAGCGAAGCGGGAAGCACAAATGCAATGCCCACGATAATGTCGGCAAGTTCACCAACGCAGGCAGTACCCGACATTCCGAACAGCATTTTCAGACAGCACTTAACTACAATAATTATGCAACCCGCAACGGGACCGAGTGCAAAACCACCTAGCAATGCCGGCATGTCGGATATCTGAATGTCCAAAAACGACGGGAAAATGAAGGGAAGCGGAAACTTTACAAAAGCGTAAAGTATGAAGGAAATGGCGGTCAGAATGCTTATAACAGCCATGTTTCCCGCAGTAAAAAACTTCATTTTCGTTGTTTTCACGGGGGTGTCAACCGATGTAACGTTGTTTGTTACAGAGGTTTCTTGGGTTACGTTTTTCATTTCTTCTCCTTCTCTTTGAAACGAAAAACCCTTGGAAAAATTCCAAGGGCGCACCAATATCACCAAGATAATGATAACAATTCTTTTCTCATCCGGACTATACCGTCGGCTCGGGAATTTCACCACGATCGGCGCAACAAAGTTGCGTTCATAGGCTTTACTATCGGTGTGGAATTTCACCACGCCCCAAAGAATAAATTATATTTTTGTCTTTCGACACTGTCATTATACTATCGTGCCGCAACACTGTCAACGGTTTTAACGTCCTTTTATTACAAAATTTGCACTTGCTAATGCTCGGCAAATTTCGTAGCACAAAAATATTAAACGCCACAAGTTTAATGCGTTTGCAAAAAACTTTTAAGTAAATCAAATAATATGCTGTCTATACGACACTTTTCACGTAATAATGCCTGCGCATCTTCATGTAACAATGCCTGGAATATCACACAACACATGTTTTAAGTGTTGTGCCTTCACAACACCCTACTTGCAAATTCAACAATTTTTTCCACCGACAAACAGTTACCTTCACAAAGCAAAATTTTGAAACTTTGCGGGCAAATTCTTGCAAGCAAAATTCGGCTACCACCAATGCGTTATTCAGCAAAATGCCAATGTGCATTATTCAGCAAAATCGCATTTTAAAAAAAGGCAGTTCCGTTGACTTGCAGTCATTAAAAAAGACACCGCTCATTCGGTGCGGTGTCTTTTTTAAGTTGTAGTTACTTGCAGATTTCCACGCCGCAACTTGCGCCTATGCGTGAAGCACCTGCTTCCACCATTGCCACAGCCTCGTCGTAGTTGTGAATTCCTCCGCTTGCCTTTACTTTCAATCCGTAAGGGGCAACAGTTTCAGCCATGACGGACACTGCGTGCGTTGTTGCTCCGCTCTTTCCGAAGCCCGTACTTGTCTTGACAAAGTCGGCACCTGCCAAAGCGCATGCTTTGCAAGCGGCAACAATCTGGTCGTCGCTGAGATTGCATGTTTCCAAAATGACTTTCAGTGTCAGTTCGCCGCAAGCCTTTTTGACGGCGGCAATTTCACGCTGAACTTTGCTCCATGCTCTGCTTTTTGCCAACGACTGATTCATTACGACGTCGATTTCCGTTGCGCCGAGTTTGATTGCATTCTTTGTTTCGTCAACTTTTGTTTTGGTGGTATTTTCTCCCAAAGGGAAGCCTATTACCGTGCAAACCTTAACAGAAGTGCCTTCCAGAAGTTTCGCTGCCAATTTGACGTGACAGGGATTTACGCAAACGGAAGCAAATCCGTACTGAACTGCCTCTTCACAAAGTTTAGTTATCTGTCTTTTGGTGGCAGGTTTAAGCAATGTGTGGTCAATCATTCCGGCGAGTACTTTTTTATCCATAAATTCCTCCATAAGTGCAAGTATTTTTTAGCACTTTTGTATTATACCACAAATTAACACACAATACAACAGTCTACTTGCGAAAATTACTTTTGCCCACCTGCACCGTGTAAGTATCGTCGTCCAAATCAAATTCCTCGTGTTTACTTCGGCAAAACTTCTGTTTAACGAAACGCACAAGCGTGTACGTCAGAAATCCAAAACATGCGGCAAGTCCCACACTGCAAATAATCACTATCGGCAAAACATTTCCCATAAAAACCACCTCCCGAAACAGCGTAACACCCTTTCACTATCTAAAAAAGGCTGTGAAGCGATAAATTTCTTGTATTTTGTCAAATGCATAAATTGAAAATAAATGCAAATACTACATGCAAAGGAGGCAAACAATGAAAAAAACAGTCATTTCTTTACTTTTTCTGCTGATTGTTGTGGCGACGCTGCCTTTTGTGGCACATGCATCGACAACGCAGGAAAAGGAAATAATAAACTTTGTATCGCAAAAAGACAAGGTAACTAAAGCGCAATGCGTTGTGTACGAAAACAACTGTGTAGTTGCCGTGAAAACGGAAAAATTTTCCACAAAAACGGATTATCGCCAATTTAAGGAAAAACTTGTGCAGCAACTTACCGAAAAATACAATTTTGAAAATGTATTTGTAACACGCAGTCCCAAGGCAATGCACGCAATGGACGACATTGCAAAAATGGATGGTACGGAACGTGAGCAATGCATTCAGAAAATGATAGAGTTTTACCTTAAGGGTAAGCCTTATCCTCCGATGATACAACCGAGATAGTTGTTTTAAGGCGTATTCGGTATCGACTGAAAATTTCCGACAAACAAAAAAACAAGGGAAATTTCCCTTGTTTTTGGGTGAATTATACTTTCAAGTGCAACACTGAAAAAAGAAACGAGTAAGGACAGATGAAACTTGACAAGTGAATTATACTTTCACGTGCAACACCTGAAAAAGGTGAATTACAGTTTTCAAGGCACATTTCTCTTTCAACAGCAAGCCATTAAAATTTGATTTGATCAGAGATTAAAGACCAAGTATTTTTTCACAGGCATCCACTACCAGTTTGAAACTTTCCTCTTCAAAGGGTGAAAGCAAACCGCATTCCTGCAACAGTTCCGTGAAGGTTTTTGTTCCGCCGTAGTCCAAAAATTTAATGTACTTTTTGAATGTAGCGTCATAGTCCTGTTGCGAAAGCGCAAGAAATTGCAAAGCGGTAAACTGTGCAAAACAGTAGTCTATGTAGTAGAAGGGCGATTCAAAAATGTGCGACTGTCTTTGCCAACGCCTGCCGTCCTGCAAAGCAGGTACGCCTTCGGTGGTCATGTGAGGCAAAAACTGCTTTTCAATCTTGTTGTAAAGCTCGTTGCGTTGTTGAGGCGTCATATCGGGATTGTCGTAACAAGTTTGCTGGAAATAGTCCACGATTGTTCCGTAAGGAATGAATGTAACGGCGCCGGAAATGTGGTAGAACTTGTATTCTTCCGTTTTGTCGCCGAAAAACAGTTTCAGCCAAGGATAAGCCAAAAATTCCATAGACATGGAATGGACTTCCGCCGTTTCCATGGAAACAGAACTCAAAAACTCACTTTCGATAAAGAAAGACTTGTAAAATTCCAAGGCATGACCGAACTCGTGTGTAAGAACGTCAATGTCGCCGGCAGACCCGTTCCAGTTGGAAAGGATGAAAGGCAACTTGTACTTGGGCAATCCTTCGCAATAGCCACCGCCCCACTTGCCTTCACGTGACATAACGTCAAAGCATTCGCTTTCCACCATAGTGTCGAACAGTTTTCCCGTTTCGGGCGACATTTCGTTGTACATTTTGGACGCATTGGCGAAAATCTCGTCGGGTGTGCCTATTGGTTTGGGTTCTTCCGCAGTGAAAACATCGTTGTCGTAGATGTACTGTTTGCCGAGATTGAGGTTTTCGCCGACTTTTGCACGTATTTTACTGCACAAAGGAACAAGATACTTTAAAACGTTGCTACGGAACTTTGCAATGTCTTCCTTTGTGTAGCAGTTGCGCTGCATTTGTAGGTAGCCAAGGGGCGAAAAGTTTTCAAAACCTGCCTTTCTGCCCATTTGAGTACGCACCTTGACAAGTTTATCGTAGATTTCGTCAAGTTGCTGTTTGTTGTCTTCCAATGCCTGTCCGAAAGCCATGTAAGCCGCCTTGCGCAGACTTCTGTCATTGGATGTGAAATACTTGCGTATACCGCTAAGAGGCAACCGTTCGCCGTTGAAATCTATCGTTATGCTACTTATCAGTTTGGTGTAGGAAGTTGTAAGTTTGTTTTGTTCTACACGCAAATCCACAATCGCAGGGTTGTTTGCCTCCACAGCCATTTGAAGGTTTGTAAACATAACCTTGGGGAAACGCTCTTCCAGTTGCTTGCGGAATTTGCTGTTCAGGTAGCATTTGCAAATTTCCGCTTCGGCAACGGAAAATTCAGGACTTATTTCGTCAAGGTAGTCCATTTCTTCGGCGTAATATTTGTCACGGGTGTCTTGCGAAAAGCGAATGAATGCAAGGCGCATGTTTGTTTCAAACTCTTCGACAAACTGCTTGTACTCGTCGTGAACCGCAAAAAATTCCGTTACTGTCGCAGCATTTTCAAAACGTGTTTTGAATTGACGGAATTTGCTTAACACGGCATCCTTATCGGGTCGAATGTACTTTATTTGTGATATTTTAACCATTTTGCTCCTCCAAAATTTATTTTGTAGTATTTTGCGACGCCTTTGACAAAGACAAATTTGCTTCAACTTTGTCGATAAACTTGCTTACAATGTCGCAATAGCCGCTGTTATCGACATTGTAACTGCATGCGTGTCCTGCACCGTCTACAATGTGCAACTCCGAAAGGGGATTTTTGCTGGCATTGTACATCCATTGGCTGTGATGCGGAGAAATAAACTTGTCATCCCCGCCGTGAATAAAACAGATTGGAACGTTACTTTGCCTTACGGCGTCTATCGGTTTAACCTTGTTGAAATCGTAGCCGTATCTGCGTTTTGACATAGCGTTTGCCATGTCTACTATCGGAAATGCTGGCAGGTGCGTCAGTTGTGGCGAAAGTTCACGGTAGTACTTCATAGTGTCGGAAAATCCGCAATCGGCAACGACAAAACTCAAATCGTTGCGTACGGAAAGTTCCAAAAGCACGGTCGCCGCCCCCATACTTTCACCGTGAAGACACACCACGGCGTCCTTACCGAATTTTTGTCTGACAAAGTCCAGCACTGTGGACAAATCGAATTTTTCCTTGTCGCCCAATGTCGTGTGTGTTCCTTGCGACAAACCGAAATAAGCGTGGTCGTACAAAACAAGACTGTACCCTTTGTCGTAAAACACCTTGGCGTACTTCAAAGAGTTTATTCTGTTCCATGTGTGTCCGTGGCACACGACGGCAACTTTGGCAGGCGTAGTCGGCGTGTTGTACACAATCTCTCCGCCGATTTTTCCCTGAACACCCGTCAAAATGAAACTTTCTTTGCGCCAGACGTTGTCGTATTCGCTGAAATCCATTTTTTCTTTTTCGCCCTGCAACGTTCTCGCTTCTTGCAGAGTGTGAGCAACGGGAGTTGTTGCCGCTTTCAGAACACGCCGTGCAATTAAGTAACACAACAACAGGTACAAAACCGCAACGCCGGCAACGCAAATCAACACTATCCAATACCAAGCCATATTATTTCTCCTGCAAAATCTCACCTGTTTTTTCTGAAACAGCCAAATTGAATATATCCTGTGCAACCTGCTCGGCAGAATACACTTTCAGTCGGTTGGAACGGCAAAAGTTTTCGATATCACCGTCGGAATAGCAACTACACATGTCGGTACGCACTATTGGCGGGCAAACGCAGTTGACATTGACATTTGAACAGGCAAGTTCCTTAGCAAGGCTTTTGGTGAGCCCCACCACGGCAAACTTACTCATACTGTACACGCTTTCACAGGAAGCACCCCTCCTTCCCCACACGGACGAAACGTTCACGATGCTGCCGTGAGATGTGCGAAGCAACGGCAAGGCAAATTTGCAACAGAAAAAAGTACCTTTGGCGTTGACATTCATAACCCTGTCAAAATCCTCTTCCGTTGTGTCCTCGCACATTGACTGAAAAGCAATGCTGGCATTGTTGACAAGCACGTCCAACCTTTTGAAAAATTGCCTGACGAAACGAAACATCTCTTCCGTCTGCGCAACATCGGAAACGTCCGCTTTGTACAGGTGCACGTCACAGCCCTCTTCAAGCAGACTGTTGCGCAACTCGACGGCTTTG
>HF998477.1:13425-26288 GCA_000433775.1 Corallococcus sp. CAG:1435
GGCTTTGCCGTCACTTTTGAGATAGTTCAGAATTACAGTGTAACCGTTTAGGGCAAATGTTTTTACTGTTTCGGCGCCGATGCCACGGGAGCCACCCGTTACCAAAGCGACTTTCATGTTGCCTCCTTACATACAAACCAATATTAACACAAAATTGCCAACAATGCAACACAACAAATGTTTATTGAAAGTTTCAAGAAAAGCAAATTTGTTGCTGGTGCAATTCAACAAAATTTGCGGTAAACGGGAACACGGACGAAATTACGAATTAACAGTTTTACTGCCAATGTATTCTATAAGTAAGAAATTTTGCAGAACGTCGACATGCGTTGTTACGCCACAACGCCGACGTGCCAAGCATAACAACAGAACTTTGCAAAACAGTCAAAAGCGACAGTATAAGGCAAACCTTCTAATTTTATTAAGACAGCGGGCGTGTAATAATGAAAAGTAATTTTGTACAGTTTTTTTGCATACGGTACAATGTTTTTGTTACAAAACTCCAAACAAAACGCAGTGGTTTGGAAATTAAAAAAACGTCTGCCGATACAGACGTTTCAATAAAATTGATATGCTTTTATGCATCGGGTAGCGGATGAAAAATTATTCACAATAATGACACTATTGTTCTTCCAGAAGTTTTTCCCACTGCGCCGTTGCGCTGTCCAACTGCCTTTTGTATTCTTCCGTTTGTTGCACGACTTCCTGAACTTTACGGTAATCGGCAATAACCTTACTGTCCGTCAGAGAGTTTTCCAAATCGGCGATTTTATTTTCCAAATCGGTGATTGTTTTTTCCAATTCTTTGATACGTCTGTTGCGGTTGGTTTGCTCCGCCCGCTGTTTCGGCGTGCGGTAATTTGTTTGCGAAACAGGTTTGCTAGCGACGTTTTGCTGCGTAGCCTGAAGGCTTCTGCCTACAAAATCGTCGTAATTTCCGTCATGAAGAGTTATGTGGCAATCTGCCATTTCCGCAATTACAGTTGCCACACTATTGACAAAATACCTGTCGTGCGAAACAAACAGCACAGTACCCGAATAATTTTGTAATGCCCTTTCCAGCGCTTCTCGTGACGGCAAATCGAGGTGGTTGGTGGGTTCGTCCAATAAAAGCAAATTGCAGTCTTTGGCCATAATCATGGCAATGCCCAGTTTCGCCCGTTCTCCGCCGGAAAGCGATGCTACGCTCTTGTACACGTCGTCGGCGCCCAAATTTACCGATGCAAGCAAACTGCGAACTTCCGTTTGTGACATTCGGGTGTTGTCAAACCAAAGTTGATCCAAAACACGCAAATTGCCCTGCAAATTGAGGTTTTCCTGATCGTAGTAGCCCATTTGCACGTTTTTTCCGAAAATAATTTTGCCAAGGTCGTAGGGATTTTGTTGCGCTATGCGTCTGATCAACGTAG
The DNA here is from genome assembly GCA_000433775.1 of Corallococcus sp. CAG:1435. Classification (GTDB taxonomy): domain Bacteria; phylum Bacillota; class Clostridia; order Christensenellales; family CAG-314; genus Fimimonas; species Fimimonas gallinarum. Next base: position 14,835 of record HF998477.1, read on the forward strand.
ATTTGCCCACGCCGTTTAGTCCAAGTAACGCCATTTTTTGTCCACGTTTGAGTTGAAAAGAAACATTTTCAAGAAGTTTTTTTCCGTCGTAACCAAGCGTAAGATTGTTTACCGTAAGGGGAAATTCCGACGGCTCGCACGTGCAGGAAAACTTGAAACGGGGAGGTTTTTCCTCCGACTGTGGCACTTCCACAAGTTGCATTTTTTGCAACGTTTTTTCCCTCGACTTAGCCATATCGGCAGTTGACGCCCTGACTTTGTTGCGTGCGATGTAATCCGTCAGTTTGGCAATTTCCTTTTGCTGTTTTTCGTACTGTCTGCGTTGATTTTCTTCTTTTTCCTCTTTCAGTTGCTTGTACTTTGTGTAATTGCCACGGTAGCAGGAAATTCGCTGATGACTTACTTCCCAGATGTTTGTGCAAAGTTTGTCCAGAAAGTACCTGTCGTGCGAAACTACAATAAGGGTAGACTTCCTGTCGGAAAGAAAAGTTTCCAGCCAATCGAGAGTTTTGTAGTCCAGATGGTTTGTGGGTTCGTCCAAAATCATAAGTTCGGGACGTTGCAACAGCATTTTGCACAAGGCGGCTTTTGTTTTTTCCCCTCCCGAAAGAGTGGAAACAACACGATCTCCAAATTGCGACATTCCCATACCGTTCAGCACTGTTTTAACCTTTACTTCCGAAAGATACGCCTCCTGCACGTCTGCTTCGACGCTCAGACGGTGATATTTGTCTGCCAGCGCACGGTACTCCTGCGAATCAAAATGTACTTCCGACATTTTTTTTGACGTGTCGTTAAGTTTTTCCAGCAACTGCGTTTGAGAGTCAAAGACGGACATTAACTCGTCAAACAAGGTGCGATCGGAACGAAAATCGGCATTTTGACGAAGATAGCCCAACGTCAATCCGCTTTTTTTGTAAATTTCCCCGCAAAAAAGATGTTGCTCTTCGGCAAGACAGGACAACAACGTGCTTTTTCCTGCGCCGTTTGCGCCCACAAGCCCGATGTTTTCGCCGTAGTTGACTTCGAGATTGACGTCTTTGAAAATTGTAACGTCACCGTAACGAAACTCGGCAGACTTTACCTGTAACAGCATTTTTACCTCACAATAAAATTTGACGGCTTAAACCGTCAAATTTCAACTTTTTCTTTCTGATTTTTTCGGCTTTGCCTGAAACAACCGCACAAACACAAACATAATGAACGGCGTTGACAAAATTTCCACCAAAAGCAACAGTAATTGCTCTCTGCCGAGAGTTGCGTATTGGAACAGATTGCTTAAAGTGGGCACCGTCATGCACACCACAATCAACGCAAAAATAACAACATACATGGCCGCCTTCCACTTGTTGAAGGGTTTGCATGCGTAGTACAGCGCAAACAAGCCTCCGAATGTGTAGGAAATGGTAACCAGCGTTCCCAACTGATTTAGCGGAACCAGCGTTTTGTCCAGTCCGAACATCACGTACAGCGAAACGGTAGTGAAAATAAACGTCAGTGACGCAGGCAAACAACGTTTCAGAACGTTGCCGAAGAAATTGCCTTTAATCCGGCTTTCGTTGGGTTGCAATGCCAGCAAGGTAGTCGGAAACGCCACTACTACCCAGTCCATCAAAGTTACTTGCAAGTTGGTAAGAGGCGACACCATTTTCATTTTGAAAATGAAGTGCATCGCAATGAGCATAATGTTTATTACAATGACGTACACCGTCTTCATGAAGTACATTGACGTTGCGCTTTGAATGTTGTTTACGACTCGTCTGCCCTCGGCAACAACTTTGGGAAGAGCGGAAAAACTGTCGTCCATCAAAATGAGGTGTGCAACTTTTCGTGCTGCGTCGCTTCCTCCTGCCAGAGATATGGAACAGTCGGCGTCTTTCATTGCCAAAATGTCGTTTACGCCGTCGCCTGTCATTGCCACCGTTTTTCCGTTTGCACGCAACGCTTGCACAAGCAACGCTTTCTGTTCGGGAGAAACTCTGCCAAACACGGTGAAACGAGTAGCCGCCTCCTTCACTTCCTCATCGGACAAGCCCTCAAGACTTATGAAACTGTCGCCACCTTCTATACCGACACGCACGGCAATGTTGGAAACGGTTTCGGGATTGTCGCCGGAAATGACCTTGACGTCCACACCGTTGTCGGCAAACCATTTGATTGTTTCGGCGGCGTCACTGCGAATGTGATCCTCTATCACAATCACGGCAACCGGTCGGCGCACCTGCGAAATGTTGTTTGAAGAGGCTATCATCGAAGAGGTGTGCGCCAAAAGCAAAACACGGAACCCCTGCTTGGAATACTTCTGCACAAGGTCGGAAACACGTTGCGTAGGCGTTTTCATGACGTATTCCGGCGCACCCAGAATGTAGGTGCCCTCCCCTTTGAAGGAAACGGCGGAAAGTTTACGCTCAGATGAAAACGGAATTGTGGCAACTGCCTGCAACGCAGGTTTTTTGGGACAGCCGAAAAACTTTTTAAGCGCTTTACTTGTCATGTTGTCCGCCTGCAAAGCGACATTCATGCTGGACACGATTTCCCGTACTGTGTAGGAATGTGTGCCTGAACGCAGGTCGATGCTGTCCTCTACACGCATCGTGCCGTCGGTTATCGTGCCTGTTTTGTCCAGACAGAGAGTGTCGACACGGGCAAGCATTTCGATGCAGTACAGTTCCTGCACTACCGTTTTGCGTTTTGCAAGGCGCAAGAAGGACGCCGCCAAAGCAAAACTCGTAAGCAAAAAGGGACCTGCCGGTATCATGGAAATTATCGAACCCGCCGTCCTGTTCAAAGCGTCTATGTCAAGGTTCACGATGGAAAACGGCACATCGGGGTTTTCGCTTCCCGCAGCGTTTACCATGTACAGGCACACCGTCATCGGCACAATTACTATTGCCACAAAAATCAAAATTCCACGCAAGGCTCTCAACATTTGCGAACGTGGTTTGTTGTACTGTTTTGCCTTGCCTGTAAGTCCCGAAATGTAGTTGTACTTTCCTACGGCATTGACACGTGCGGTACATTTACCGGAAACAACGTAACTACCGGCAAACAAAGTGTCCCCCTCACGTTTAGTAACGGCGTCGCTTTCTCCTGTCAGTATGGACTCGTTCACTTCCACAAACCCTTCCACCACCTTGCAATCGGCGGAAATCTGCGCACCGTTTGCAATGTGCACGATGTCGTCCAAAACAAGATCGTTTACGGAAAGTTCCTCTTCAACACCGTTGCGCACTGCAGTTATTTTGGGCTCGGTTAGCAAATTGAGTTTGTCCAACGTCCGTTTCGCCTTTATTTCCTGAATGATTGCAATTGCAGTGTTTGCTACTACGACAGGCAAAAACGTACACTGACTGAACAGCCCGTACAGGCAGAGTATTGTTGCAATCACCATGTAAATGATGTTGAAGAAGGTGAATATGTTGGAAAAGACAATGCCTGCGTAACTTTTGCCACGCTTGGTGTTGTCCACATTGACAAATCCGTGTTCCTTCCTGTCTTCCACCTGCTGCGTGGAAAGTCCGCTTTCCGCAGGCACGACAAAACGCTCCACCTCCGAAAGGTCGGGGGGAAGTTTTATGCGTTGACGACGTTTTTTGTCCTTCAATGTTACATCGTTTTCGTCGTTTATTGTTGTGTTTGCGGTGTTATCTGCCATTTTCTGTCCATTACATTAAATTTTTCAAAACAGCCGTACAATTACCTTGCAAAATTTCTGCAAGTTACTTACAGATTGTTTTAGGTTGCGATTTTCAGTCGAATTTGCGGAAACTGCCGTTGCCGTACTCGTAAATTTCTGCGTAACCGCTTTCTTTAAGTTGCTTTACCTGAAAAGTAATATTTTTTATTTTGCGCAAAACGGAAACTCTACCCCTTTCACGCAGATGAGCGCAAGCCTGCTGAACGTCCAACAGTTGCTTTGCGTCCGTCTTTTTGTCTATAAGTACCGCAACGCCCCCGTTGCTTTGGAAGGTTACTCCCCTTTCCTGCATGAGCAGGGCTATACGCTCGAAACCGATGGAAAAACCGCACGCAGGGACATCGTTGCCCGTTATTTTTCCTATCATTTTGTCGTATCTGCCGCCACCGCCAACGGAAGAGGTCATTCCTTCCACGGAAATTTCGTAGATAGTGCCTGTGTAGTACCCCATACCTCGCACAAGCGTTACGTCGAACACCACTTTGCCGTTTTTGATGCAGTTGTTTGTAACATAAAGTATCTCCTGCAAGTTGTTTTTGACTTCTTCCGGCAGATAACTTCCCAACTGTTCTACACAGGCTTCAAAGGGGTTACTGCTTGCGGTGATTATGCTTATGAAGTTTATGAAGTTTTCCGACTTTCCCGGAGCGATTGCCTCAACTTCCTGCAAGACGCCCACAACGCCGATTTTGTCCAACTTGTCCAAGGCAATAAACACCGACGGTTTCTGTTCTTCGGTGAAACCGCAATATTCCGCCAAAGCGTTCAGCAAACGTCTGTCGGAAATACGCACAGTAACATCGTTGAAACCGAGGTTTGCCAATGCCGACGTGGTAGCAATGATAAGGTCTGTTTCCGCCAAGTTGGACGGCTCGCCGATAATGTCTATATCGCATTGTACAAACTGACGGAAACGTCCTCTTTGCGGACGGTCGGCACGCCAAACGTTGTCCATCTGAATGGCTTTGAACACCGACGGCAGTTGTCCGACGTTGTTGGCATAAAACCGTGCCAAAGGCACCGTCAGGTCGTAACGCAAGCCCAAATCGCACAAATCGTCGGCGGCGGCATTTTCCAATTTTTCGCCACGTTTCAAAATTTTGAAAATAAGTTTTTCGTTATCTCCCCCCTGTTTGGAAGTGAGCAACGCCAGATTTTCCACGGAAGGCGTTTCAATGCGGTTGAATCCGAAACTTTCGTACGTCTTTTGTATTGTTGACAAAATGTGCTGTCTTAAAGCAAATTCCTTGGGTAAAAAATCTCTCATACCCTTGGTTGGAGTTTTGGGAAGCATAAATTTTCCTCTCTATTTTATTATGTATTTTCCCGTTACTTTGTTTTCTTCTATTTCACGGGCAAGTTGTTCGAAACCTTTTCTTCCAAACAAAGCGTAGGTGGCGTTTTTGCCTCCTTCCACGCCGGGCTGGTTGTAGGCGTCTATGTTGAGCAATTCGCCGCAATAGGCGGTTTGCAACTGAAACATGTACAACAACGCACCGATGTTGTATTCGTTGACTTCGTCCAGAATAATTGTGTAGTTACTTCTTCCCCTCTTTGCAAGGTTGTAACGTGTGGCAAAAAGTTCCTTGGAAATAAGTTCATTGAGAGTGTGTCCGCACAAAAAGTTGACGTTGGGAAATTCCTCGCAACCGTAGGGAATCTGTACTGTGGAACGGAACTTTTCCACTTCCAGGAAGGTTATCACCTTGTCAAAAGGTCCTTCGTTGTACAACTGCACCTGACTGTGTTGATCCGTTACGCCCAAAGCCTTTACGGGTGTTTGTCCCGCATTGACCATTTTGCCGCTTTTGTCCACTTCTTTACCCAAAGATTCCGCCCAAAGTTGACAGTACCAATCGGCAATGTACTTCAAACTGTCGGCGTACGGCATCATTACTCCGACGTTTTTACCCTGTTTCATAGATATGTATTGCAAAACCGCCATTGCCAAAGCGGGGTTTTCGTAGATACCGTCCGCCTTGCACTTTTCGTCCATATCCTTTGCGCCAAGCAACATTTTTTCAATGTCTATGCCCACTACGGCTGCAGGCAACAATCCCACAGGAGAAAGTTCGGAAAATCTTCCGCCCACACCTTCGGGAATGTAGAAAGTTTCAAAACCGTACTTTTCGGCAAGTTTGATGAGGTTGCCTTTTGTTTGGCTGGTAGTTGCAAAAATATGTTTAGAAGCGTCTTCGCCCAGTTTTTCCGTCAGCATGTCCATTACAATGAGATACTGACTCATTGTTTCACTGGTGGAACCTGACTTTGTAATTACGTTAAACGCCGTCTTTTTTACGTCTATTATGTCAAAAAGGGCATTCATCCTTTCGGGGTCGACGTTGTCCACAACGTAAAAACGGGGAGTTTTGCGAACTTTTTTGGGAAGTTCGTTGTAATACAGGTGTTTGAGCGCAGTAAAGACCGCAATAGGTCCCAATGCAGAGCCGCCTATTCCCAACACAACGAAATTTTCGAAGTTTCGCTGTATTTTCTTTGCCGTCTTGTTGATGGCTTTGACGACTTTGGACTGATTGTAGGGACTGCACATCCATTCCTGCATGCCCTTGCCTCGGTTGGATTCCACTGCGCCGTGGGCGCATTTTGCCATGTTGGAGTAGTCTTCAAACTGCTTTTGCGTGATTCCGTGCACGCCGACGGTTTCCGCCATCATATTGTTGAAATCAAGTGTAACGCTCATAATTTTCACTCCTGTTCAGATTTTTCCTGGATACTTTTGTTGCAACCGAGCAAATCTTTTATTGCCTTGCCGTGTTTCTTGTTGGCGTGATCCAACAGAAACAGTACGTATTTAGAATCAATTCCTCCCACCGACATTATGGAAAAGAGGGGCGTTTGCAGCGACCCGAAATAGGTCATCTGCGCCACAGGATCTTGGAAAGTCTTTGTAGGAGATTGCTTTATCGCCATTTTCCTGATGTGTTTCAGCATCTGTCGCACCAACCACACTTTGGGAGCAATGTCTTCCAATGTGTTGAGCAAAGTGAACTCGCCCCTTTCCAACTGTTTGGGTGGCTGAGGCGTTGTGCCTGTAAGTTTGTAAAATTCCCTGTCCGTCACGTTGAAGACGCCCTGCGGTTTTTGGAAATAGGACGGATAGTTTTCCACGTCGTCGCCTTTGACGTCTTTTCCGAAATTCACCCTCACTTTGCCGGACAGCAAAGTTTCGTTGACGTTTTTGCACACAGACAGCGTGTAATCGCCGTTTACGACAACAAAGCCCTGTTTGGGGATGAACATCGAAAAGGCATCTTTGTCAAGGCGGAATGTAACCGTTATGCTTTCGCCAACTCTCAAAAACACCTTTTCAAAGGCTTTGAGTTCTCGTGAGGCACGCATAAAACCGCATTGACAGTTGTCCACATAAACCTGAACAACTTCGCAGGCAGGAAAATCGCCTACGTTTTTGACGGTAACGGAAAGTTCAAAACCTTCCTTTTGCTTTTTCACTCTCAACGCCGAGTACCTGAATTGCGAGTAGGACAACCCGTAACCAAAGGGGAAAAGAACGGGAATATCAAATGTGCTGTAGTACCTGTATCCCACAAAAATACTTTCCCTGTGTTCGTCAAAAAACCTGTTGTTGGCAAAATAGTTGTAGCAAGGCGTGTCCTGCAACTTCAGCGGAAAAGTTTCCGCAAGTCTTCCGCTGGGGGAAACCTCCCCGAAAATGAGGTCGAATGCACCTTCCATCACCGCTTCTCCGCCAAGGTACATATTGAGAAAGGCATTTGTGCAATTCAACCACGGCGCAACGAAAGGCGCACCGCCGAAACCTACAAAAACCGTTTTGCACCCCGCATTGTGAAGTTTTACAAGCAGCGATTGCTGATTGAAGGGTATTTCCAAAGAAGTTCTGTCGTAGCCTTCCCCCTCGAAAATGTCCGTCAATCCTCCGAAGAACAGCACCACTTTGTGTCTTTTTGCCATTTCAAGGGCGGCATTTTCCATTTCCTGCGATACGGAATCCTTTTCCACAAGGTATCCGTCGGCAAATTCCGCCTCTATGCCTTCTTCTTTCAAAACCTGCAAAAAGTTTTTGCAAACGGCATTGATATGACTGCTGCCCGCTCCTTGAAAACGGGGCTTGACTGCCATTTGTCCTACCACGCAAAAATCCTCTTGTCGGGATAAGGGAAGTATGCCGTCGTTTTTCAGCAAAACAGCGCTGTCGGCAACAATCTTTCGACACACGTCATGATGCTGCTGCCTTGTCCATGCATTCGCAGCCTTTGGGCTGTTGAGACATTTTTCCACAAGATTGGAAACGTTAAGGCACGCTCTGTCCAGTTGTTCCGGGGCAAGCACGCCCTTTGCAACACCCTCCACAACGGTGACACGGTGAAATCCCGACAAATCCTCCGGCATTTCCAAATCCATACCTGCCTGCAACGCTTTTGCGGTGTTGTAACTTGCACCCCAGTCGGACATCACAACTCCGTCAAAATGCCACTCTCCACGCAAAATTTCGTAAAGAGAAGCATTTTCCGTAGCCGATTGACCGTTCACTTTGTTGTAACTTGCCATAATTGCCCACGGAGAACTTTTCTTTACGACTTTTTCAAAAGCGGCAAGGTAAATTTCCCGTAGAGCACGTTGGTCGACTATTGCGTCCACCGTCATTCGGCGTGTTTCCTGACTGTTTACGGCAAAATGTTTGAGGCAACTGCCTACACCCTGCTGCTGCATGGAAGAAACGTAGGCGGAAGCCATTTCGCCTGCCAAAAGCGGGTCCTCGGAATAGTACTCGAAGTTTCTACCGCAAAGGGGACTTCTTTTGATATTAACGCCGGGACCCAGCACAACAGATACATCTTCCGCTATCGCCTCTTCGGCAATGCAACGTGCAATTTCAGCGGCATTTTGTACGTTCCACGAAGACGCTACCGCACACGACGTTGGGAAACAGGTTGCGACGTTGCTGTCGTTTATTCCCTTGGGTGCGTCGCTCTGCTTTCGCAATCCGTGAGGACCGTCCGTCATCATTATTTCGGGCAAGTCGCCTACGGCGTGGGTGTGCCATGCACCTCTGCCCGAAGTGAGCAATGCTTTTTCTTCCACAGATAATTTTGTCAGTTGTTGCTTGTTCATTTAGCACCTCATACTGTTATATTGTAACATATAAACAATATATTGTGTAGCGTTAACGACAAAAATAACCGAGCAATTTTGCAAAACACGTTTAAGCAGTACACAAAGTGTCAGAAAATTTTGCTTTTTTTGTTTTCCGCAAAATTTTTCCCTGAAACTTTTCAGTTTTAGCCTTGTTTATTTCACAAATTCACTCTTGTAATAACGTTAATTTTGCCGTATAATGGTATTGAATTTTCCCGCAGGAGCAACTGACATGAAAAACAAATGGTACAAGGAAAGCGTTTTCTATCAAATTTATCCACGCAGTTTCAAAGACTCAAACGGCGACGGAATAGGCGATATACGTGGCATAATTTCCAAAATCGACTATCTGAAAGATTTGGGAATTGACGCAATCTGGTTTTCGCCCCTTTATGCCAGTCCAAATGCCGACTACGGCTACGACATTTCCGACTACAAAGCCATCAATCCCGAATACGGAACAATGCAGGACTTCGACGAAATGGTTGCACTGCTACACCAAAAGGGCATTCGAGTGATAATGGACCTTGTAATCAATCACACAAGCGACAAGCACGAATGGTTTTTGCAAAGTCGCTCCTCCACCGACAACAAATATCGCAATTACTACTATTGGAAAGACGGTAGAGGAAAGGACGGCAAAAAACCGCCAAACAACTGGACCAGTTTCTTTTTGGGAAGTGCCTGGCAGTACGACGAGAAGACAAAACAGTGGTACTTGCACCTTTTTGACAAAAATCAGCCCGACCTCAACTACTTCAATCCCCAAGTGATGCGTGAAATCAAGGAAATTTTGCGTTTTTGGCTGGACAAAGGCGTGGACGGATTCCGTTGCGATGTAATAACGCTGCTTTCCAAAACGGAAGGGTTGCCCAACGGTAGACCTTCGTTGGCGATAACAGGTGCAGAACACTTCATTGACGGCAAAAGAATGCCGCAACTCTTGCAACAATTACAGGAAGTACTCCGTCAATACGATGCCTTCACCGTGGGCGAAAGCGTTTTCATCACAGTGGACAAAGCGTTGAAGTACACGTCGGAAGACAATCAACTGCTAACGACAATATTTGCGTTTGACCATGTTTCCGCCGACAACTACTTCGGCGTCAAACAACTTGTGCGAAAATTCAGTCTGAAAAGCCTGAAAAAAAGCATTTCCAGATGGCAAAACGGATTGTACGGCAAGGCGTGGAACACGCTTTATTGGGAAAACCACGATCAGGCACGCATTGTTGGACGGTACTGTTCGGCTACAAACCACCGAGAGGAAGGAGCAAAAATGCTGGGCACGGTGTTGTTGACGCTTTCAGGCACGCCTTTTATCTATCAGGGGCAGGAATTTGGCACAACATCACCCCGCATGCAGAATATAGACGACTACAAGGATGTGGAAACTCATCGCAGTTACAAGTTGCTTTCCAAAATTTTCGGCAAAAAGAATGCCATGAAAAGGATGGCATACTGTTCCAGAGACAATGCACGCACCCCCATGCAGTGGAACGACAGCAAAAACGCAGGCTTTACCGACGGAGAGTCGACGTGGCTCAAAGTTAATCCCAATTACGTACAAATCAACGCCGAAAAGGCGGAAAAAGACCAACAATCGGTGCTACACTACTACAAAAAACTCATTGCCTTGCGCAAAAGCGACAAAGCCTTTGTGTACGGCAGATACACCGACCTGATGCCAAGGCACGGCGAAATTCTGTGCTATCTTAGGGAAAGTCAGTTCGGCACACTGCTTGTAGTAAACAACTTTTGCCAGAATCCCACACATTGGAAACTGCCGAAGCAAATTTCGAAAAATGCCGAATGTTACCGACTTGTTACTTCCAACTACGCCGACACGCCACAAACACCTGTTTGCGGCACGCTGCGTCCGTATGAATCGGCAGTTTACAAACTTGACAAATAACAGCATTTGATTTTCACAAAAAAGCGTCCTTTGCGGACGCTTTATTTTTGCTTTATCAACTGTTGTACAAAATCGTCGGGAGGACTTTCCACATAGGAAATGAAGGGTAAATCACTGCTGTCGGAGGCATAAAGTCTCACTGTCAGTTTTCTTGTAGAACCGCTGTACACCACACAGTTGAAAAGCACGGCAGGCACAAAACCTTCTTTTTCCACAACAACATTCACCGTGTACCAGTTGGTTATGTTGCCGTCGTAACTGTTGGTGAGCGACGACAACTGCACCGACGGAGAAAGTCCGTTGTTGTCGGTGTAAAAGGTTTGACCTTGCACTTTGATTTTGGCATTGTGAACAACGTTGCCGTCCAAATCCACCACCGTAACCCTGATTGAAGCCTGCACGGTGTTGGCAGTCATTTCCGAAGCCGTATCCACCGCTACAAGCACAACCATCACCATAGATAAAATTACCAGAAACACTGCGGTGTTTTTCAAAGTCGCTTTCATACAAGTAATATACTTGCCTGTACGACAAAATATGCCGAAAATACCTGCGATAACGACACCTGACGGTATGCTCTAACAGTTTGCCATGCAAACGCACCTTTGCAAATGACAAATTATAATCATATTGCAAAAGCCACAGCAATTACTGCCGAACATGGCACAAACAGAAACGTTGCAACAAATTAAACTGCTTACATTTG
>HF998478.1 GCA_000433775.1 Corallococcus sp. CAG:1435
AAAGGTTGCGACAAAAACGCCGCAGCCTTAAATGTAACGATTAGTTGTTTGCCGTTTGCAATTCCGGCGCAGAATCCACCGTCAGCACCATCCAACGCACCTGACGGGAAAGCAGTACCAAAACGCCCATGACAAGCACAATCACCAAGTCCACTATTGTGAAGAGGTTGTACACAAACGCCCAGGACAGCGCCGTGTAACCTTCCATTGCCCAGGAACTGAACACGTAGTAACCGCTGATTACGTGAGCAAAGTACCTCAACACCACGGCTATTATTGTACCTGTGACAAATTGAGCAATAACGTCATTCTTCATGAATGTGAATTTTCTGCCTATACCGGCAACGCCGATTGCACCAAAGGCAATGGGGTAATCCAACAAAACCTGCATAGGTTCATAGAATTGCGGCGACTGAATGAACTGCAAAAATCCGTACACTATGCCTGCGATAAGTCCACGGCGTGTGCCGAACATGTAGGAATACAGTGCCAAAGGCAACAAACTTGCAAAAGTTACCGAACCGCCCTGTGGCAACGAGAAAAACTTTATGTAGGAAAGTGCAAAAGACAATGCAATGCACACTGCGGCATAGGTGAGGGATTTTGCGTTGTACTGCGTGTCTTTTTTTCCGCCAAGCAATGCAAGCGTTACTATTACGCCTACAAGTATTGCCGAAAACAGGTACATTTGCCATGAAGACAGCGGCACGTAGTCTTCCTCGGGTTTGATTACAAACAGCAACACTACGGAATACGCCACCCCAACAGCGAGGCACGCCCATGCGGTAATTTTGAAGGCACGTTGAGAATACTTTTTGATGACAAGGCATCCAATACAAGCCAACACGGCAAATACCAGCAATGCCACGATGAGCCAATAATTTGTGTTGATTTCGCCACCCCAAACGTCTTTGAGAATTTTGAGCGAACCAATCGTGGCAATTACTCCCACCGAGTAGCCTATTGTCAAACCTGCAATAAGTTTGCGGGCGCCTTTGAGATAGATTTCGTCACGATTGCGTATTACCACGGCATAGATGGCAATAAACAGGAAAAACGCAATGGTAACGTACAGTGCAATGGTCGCAACGACATCGGTAGCCTCGCCGAAAAAGTCGAGGTAATCTTCCAGTTGCGCCGAAGTGAGATAGTCTTTCATTTTTTCCTCCTTGCAAAAAAATAAGTTTTCAACCGTTAAGCCGAAAACTTGCATGGAGCATAAATATTTTGCTATTCGTGCTTCCTTACGCAAGTACTGACTTGACAAGTTCGAAGGGTATTTCTCAGCTGAATTTATCAGCACCCCTAGCCGTTTCAGCATAACACACCAGTAAAATAATGTCAAACAAATACGCAAAGATGCGGAAAAATGACGTTGAAAGCATAAACACCGCTGTTGCCTTTTGCATTACGCAAATACCCATTGGTTTTCAAAGCCGTGTCGGACGTTGTTTGGACGTTGGTGGAAGCGTGCCAAACGCCTGCGCCGACGTTTTAATGCGTCTCTGGGACTTTCAAAACATTTCAAAGCGTTGCAAAAATACCCCTTAGGTTTCAAAACCGTGTCGGACGTTATTCAGACGTTGGCGGAAGCGTGCCAAACGCCTGAGCCGACGTTTGAATGCGTCTCTGGGACTTTCAAAACATTTCAAAGGTTTGCAAACAAAAAAACCGCAAGTTTTACGCCGTTGCGGTTTTTGATACTTTCAACTTAAAATTGGGAATTTTACGGTAAGGCACTTGTTTTGTACCGAATTTTCACAACCGTGTGAAAAATTTGCGTCAAAGAATTTTGAATACCTGAGAAAAAAGGTAGATAAGTCCGTACATAACTACCTGACTGCCGAAGTAGATCCAGATGGAATATCTTCCGCAAAAGGTAACGGGGGAAACCCACTTTTCGTTGACTGCGGGAAACAAACTTTTCCTTTCCTTGTACAGCAAACGTCCAAGGAAGGCGCCCACCAAAAACCAGCCGAAATCGGGGAAAAACGCCAGATAATCGCCGCCTGTAAACTTGACAAACCCTTCGGTGTACTTGTGTTCCGCAAGGAAATACCACATGGGGTTGTCGTTGGTCCAGGGGGAATTGTCGGCACAGCCCCCCACAACAAGTACCGTAATGGTAACGGCTGCCATTGTCCAACCGAAAACGTTTTTCTTCCAAGGTTTGTCGCACTTGCTCCACGCCCACTCTATTGCCGACCACAGCAACACCGAAAGGGCAATGACGTGAATAACGTTGAAGTAGATTGTCAAATTTTGCCTTATCACGGCGGAAATTGCGTAGGTAACGGAGGTGAACAGCAAAGAAAACGCAATCATTTTCACCGCACGCATACCGTTACTTCGTGAAAAACTGCAAGAAACGCCGCTGGTGAACACAAACATGGTAACAAACACGTCGTGCGTTGTTTCTCGCAGCACGCCGCCGTAATACTTTGAGGAAAGTTCGTACAGCCATGTGAAAAGTCCGCTTTTGTAGGGTCCCATGTCGGACACGTCCCACATGAAGTGGTCCCACACCACAAAAAGTATCATCAGACCTCTCACAAAGTCCACTTCCCACACACGTTTTCGGGCAGGCGTTGCCACAATTTCATCCACCGTTTTTTCAATGTCGGTGCGTGAGCATTGGACGTCTTGCTGCGTCGACGTTATTTCCGTTGCATCTTTTGATGTGTTTTTGCTCACGTTGCACCTCACTTGTACACTTCGTCTATCGTACCTCCGCCAAGACAGCGTGTTTCATCGTAGAACACGACAAACTGCCCCGGCGTTACCGCACGTTGTTTTTCCGCAAACTCCACACGGACACGGTTGCCCTCCAGAAGGCTTACGGTGACATCCTGATCTTCCTGCCTGTAACGAAACTTAGCCTTGCAGGAAAATTCTTTTCCCGGCGCTGAGGGAATCCAATTCAGTCCGCTTGCCACAAGAGAAGAGGACATCAGCACGCTTTCGTCGCCGTGCGACACCACCAAAAGGTTGCGTTTCATGTCCTTTTCCGCAACAAACCAACGTCCGCACCCTTCGCTTGTGCCACCCAAGCCTAAACCACGGCGTTGACCCAACGTGTAGTACATAAGCCCTATGTGTTGCCCCACAACGTTGCCTTTGGTATCCACGATTTTCCCCGACTGATTGGGCAGATAGGTTTGCAAAAAATTGCGGAAGTTGCGTTCTCCTATGAAACAGATGCCTGTGCTGTCCTTCTTTTTGGCGTTGGAAAGTTGCAGTTTTTCGGCAATTTCCCTCACTTCCTTTTTAGTTACGTTGCCCAAAGGAAAAAGCACGTCGGCAAGTTGCTGTTGCGAAAGTTGATTGAGAAAATAAGTCTGGTCTTTGGTGCGGTCGGCGGCTTTAAGCAGGTAATGAACACCGTTTTCGTGGGAAATTCCGCAATAATGCCCCGTTGCTATGTAGTCGGCACCCATCGCCTTTGCGTACTGCAAAAACGGACCGAATTTAATTTCCCTGTTGCACAACACGTCGGGATTGGGGGTGCGCCCTTTGCTGTATTCTTCCAAAAAGTAGGAAAACACCCTTTCCTTGTACTGCTTGGCAAAATTTACGGAATAGTACGGTATGCCTATTTTGTCGGAAACACGTTTGACGTCTTCAAAGTCCTGTTCCGCAGTGCAGCAACCGTCCTCCGTTTCTTCCCAATTGTGCATGAACAAAGCCACCACGTTGTAGCCTTGCTGTTTCAAAAGCCAAGCGGACACGGCGCTGTCAACACCGCCGCTCATTCCCAAAACCACAGTTTTCATTTCACTTTTTTCTTCTTGCCTCTGACGAACGCACAATGCGTTTCAAAGTTTCTATCGTTTCTGCGTTGTTGTCGGTGGTCATCACCAACTCCAACAGTTCTTCCGTAGCCTGAACGGGGTCTTCCCGTGAAAGCATCCTGCGTATAAGATAGGTGCCTTCCAACTGTTCCTGCGTGAGAAGCATGTCTTCTCTGCGGGTGCTGCTTCGGTTGAGGTCGATTGCCGGGAAAATGCGTCTTTCCGACATCTTGCGGTCAAGTTGAATTTCCATGTTGCCCGTACCTTTGAATTCCTCGTACACTATGTCGTCCAAGCGGCTGCCCGTGTCGATGAGGGCGGTAGCCAAAATGGTAAGACTGCCTCCGTTGCGTATGTTTCTGCCTGCGCCGAACATCTTTTTGGGTTCCTGCAAGGCGGAAATGTCCAAACCGCCGGTGAGCGTTCTGCCCGATTGCTCCGCAGTTTGGTTGTACGCTCTTGCAAGACGGGTGATGCTGTCCATAAGAATCATCACGTCCTGCCCCTGTTCCACACGTCTGCGTGCGTTGGAAAACACCAATTCCGCCACACGGGTGTGATTTTGAGGAGGTTGGTCGAAGGTGGAATACACCACTTCGCAATCCACGCTTTCCTTGAAATCGGTAACTTCTTCCGGACGCTCGTCTATCAATAAAACCGTGAGATGAATTTCGGGATTGTTTTTGCGCACTGCCATGGCAATTTTTTTGAGCAACACCGTTTTACCCGTTTTGGGGGGCGCAACTATCAAACCACGCTGACCTTTTCCGATGGGAGCGACAAGGTCCAACGCCCTCAACGAGTAATCTTTCCTGTCGCTTTCCAACACAATACGCTCGTTGGGGAAACACGCCTCCAACGAATCGAAAGGCACACGCTTGATGGAATTGCAAGGCTCGTCGTTTATTTCCTGTATGAAAATTGCCGTGGGGGCAGCCTTGTCGGGATACTGATGAAGCAAAACTTTCAGTTTGTCGCCCGATTTGAGGTTCATTCGGGTGATGACGTTTGCCGAAAGGTAGTAGTCTTTGCCGGGCGTGGACGAGTAGTTGTGGGTACGCACAAAACCGTAGCCGTCGGGCATTATTTCCAAAATTCCGCACCGTGGGAAGGATTTGTCCACGTTGTCGTTGGAGGGAGTGTCGTCCACCATTGTAGGCTCTGCCTGACTGACCTTTCCGCCCTGTCTTTTGGTGGGACGTCCCGTCTTGATACGTTCTTCCGGTTGCAACTGCCCGTTGTAGGAAGCCACAATCAACGTGATGAGTTCCTCCCTTTTGCGGTTGCGTGGTACAATACCGAAATCTCGTGCCACCTCACGCAAAGCAGGCACAGTCAATTTGTTGATTTCTTCCAACAATTGTTCCAAAGAAGCGTAATATTTAGACATCCGAAAACCTCCGACAATACAAAAAATAACGGGCGAACCGCCAAAATGATGCAAATTTCAAATTCGATCAGGAAAAACCTTCAAAACTTTTGCAGTGTGTAAATTGAAACAAAATAAAGAAAAGTTTTACTCCTGCATTATATTATAAATTATTTCCTTTGTCAATGACAATAACACCTGCGTCAAAGCAAATAAAGACAAAATTTGTCGATTAAACTTGCACAAGCCAACAGAACATTGCAAACCGCTACACTGTTGCAACAAAACCTGCGCATACGTATTCGAAGTGCTGAAAACGGCAAAGCCATGCGGTAAACGCCACGCTTCAACGCATTTTTGCAAGGTTTCAAAGTGTTTTCGTTACCTTTGCGGGAAATCCGTCTGTTTGCCGTCGTTTTTACGCAATTTTGCTTTTTTTCAAACTTTCTTTGCACAAATTGCAAATTACATTTGACATTTCAACGCAAAAGTTTTATACTGTTGTTCGGTAAAAATATTGGGGTATAGCCAAGCGGTAAGGCAACGGATTCTGACTCCGTCATTTCGCAGGTTCAAATCCTGCTACCCTAGCCATACGGAAGGCGACGTCCGTTAGGTCGCAA
>HF998479.1 GCA_000433775.1 Corallococcus sp. CAG:1435
CATTACGTAAAATGTCATGCTGTAGGAAAGACTTTTGACAATCGGCAACCAGCACATTATTGCCATAATTGCAGCGCATACCAATGCCAATATGGGGGGAACGATTGTCTGCGCCATGTCCATTCTTATCCAAACAAGACAAACGGCGGAAATTATCTGTGGCACAATTATCACCAGCGACCACAAAAACATAAACAGCGTAAGAGCCAATCCCGTGAGAAAGGTTTTTCCGTACCTGTTAAAGCCGTCGCCCAGCATTTCAAAGTTGGCGTCTTGGTTTCTTTGCGTACAAAGGAAAAATTTTGACGAACCGTATGCCAGCGGACCGGACGTAAAAACGCCTGCCACGCCGTTGGCTATGGATACGGCCAGCGTAACCAGCACGCTAGTCCAATAGTTGCCGTGGGAAAGTTTTTCCCAAGCACGTTTGCGTAATTCTTTGCAGGAAACTTGCATATTGTACCTCCTCCGCACAATCAACCGCAGTTACACGTTGCACTTTTTTTGCTAAACAAACTTATTTTGTCTACAGTTGCCTTCCGACATGCGAAAAATTTTGCCTGAAATTCCGTTGTCTTTTGCCCTTAAAGCAAAACTAACGTTGCAAAGGTCAGCAATGTTTTTTGCACGTTCCGCTGTCGTGGTGCTACTGTCTAACATAATGTTACAACTATTTTTTCGCATTGTCAATATGCAATTTTCAATTGTACAGTACAACAAATAAAATCAAGCCTTTTGCAAGAAAAAAATTAAACACTGCTTGCCTAAGAGGCGGGGCGGAATCACGGTAAAGTTTCCGTTGTCAAAGGTTTGTTGAATGTATTTTCATTTTAATTTGCAATTTGACGTTTTTTTGTACGATATATAGAAAGAGTCGCCTTGTTGGGGACAAAAATTTTTTTGTAGCGTCGGCTTTGGGCAAAAATCGGCACCAACCTCATCAAGGTGGGCAGCGTGGAAAAAATCTGACACCGAAACAAACAAA
>HF998480.1:0-6408 GCA_000433775.1 Corallococcus sp. CAG:1435
TAGCAAAAACCTGCTACCGTGTTGCAAAATTCGTTAAATTACTGTCGCTATCGGTGTTTTCAGACAATCACTTTTTTGCAACAAATTGTTTTGCCTTTGCCACGATATCCGTTGCAGTCAGTTTGTAATCTTTTTTCAAGTCGGCAAGACTACCCACCTGACTGATTGCGTCCCTGATGGCAACGGCGTCGCACAGCGTGGGATTGTTGGCGGAAAGCGTTTCGCACACGGCGGAATACAACCCCCCGTGAATACTGTGATTTTCCACAACCAAAACGGCATGCGTCTTTTGTGCGGAGGTCAAAACTGCCTCTTCGTCCAGAGGTTTTATTGTGTGTACGGCAAGGAAGTCGGCGTTTATGCCCTCTTCCGCCAACTGCCGCACCGCCTGACGGGCGTCAAACAGCAACGCACCGCTTGCAATGATTGTAATGTCCTTGCCGTCGGCAAGTTTGTCCGCCTTCATGGGGTGGAATTGATAGTCGGCATCGAAAAAACTTTCCGATTGCTTGCGCATCATGCGAACGTACACGCTTCCGTTGTGTTGCGCTATGAAAGGCAACGCTTTGGCAATCTGCACGTCGTCCACGATGTCCATGACCACAATGTTGGGAAGGGCACGCATCATTGCAACGTCTTCGAAACTCATGTGTGTGCCTCCGTTGCTTGTAGCGGTGATGCCCGGGTCCCAACCGACAATTTTTACGTTGAGTTGCGAGTAACTGACGGAAACGGCAATCTGGTCGAAAACTCTGCGTGAAGAGAAGGGGGCAAAACTGTGAATAAAGGGAATGTAGCCCGATGCGGAAAGACCTGCCGCAATGCACGTCATGTTTGCCTCGGCAATACCGCAGTTGATGCATCTGTCGGGAAATTCCTTGTAAAGAGGTTTTGTGCCGCCTGCTCCAGCGAGGTCGGCGTCAAGAACGACTATTTTTCCGTTTTCTTTCATCAGGCGGGAAAGTTCCGCTGCGTAAGATTTTCTCAGTTCCATTTGTCCTGCCTCCTACTTCAATTCTTCAAGAGCAAGTTTGTACTGCTCGTCCGTTACCGTGGTGCTGTGTACGCCTGCACCCATCTGCTCGTAGAAACTTACGCCTTTGCCCTTTATGGTGTCCATAACTATGCAATGTGGCGCACCTTTTTCCTGCTTTGCCTTGGAGATGGCTTTGTCCAAGGCATCGTGGTCGTGTCCGTTTACACGGGTGGAAATAAACCCGAATGCCTCAAATTTGCGCTGAATATCACCCAAATCGCACACTTCCGCAGTTGTGCCGTCAATTTGCAATTTGTTGCAATCCACAAATACAATCATATTGTCCAACTTGTGGCTGGCGGCAAACATTGCCGCTTCCCAGTTTTGTCCTTCTTGCAATTCGCCGTCGCCCGTGATGACGTACACAAAGTGATTGTCGCCGTCCATTCTTTTTGCCAAAGCAAGTCCGCATGCGCAGGAAAGTCCCTGTCCGAGGCTGCCTGCCGTCATATCCACACCCGGCGTGAGATTGAGGTTGGCGTGGCTTGGCAAACGTGTGCCCAATTTGTTGAGGGTATCCAACCAATCAAGCGGGAAAAATCCCTTCAACGCAAGCGTTGCGTACCATGCGGGGCCTGCGTGTCCTTTGCTCAACACAAGACAGTCCCTGTTGGGACGTTTGGGATTTTTGGGGTCGACATCCATATGCTTGGAATACAACACCGCCAACACGTCAACAATGGACAGGCTTCCTCCGACGTGACCGCTTCCCTGACTGTGCAGGCAGCGAAGCAGTTCTCGTCTTATTTGCTTACTGAATTGTACAGTATCCATAATTCTTCACCTCGAATTTTATTTTACAAAATGTTGCGGGAATGTTTCCCGAATTTGCGCTTTTGCCGTTTCGGTATCAAAAACTTGCTACCGTATTTAGGTTTTGAGGTTTCCCAACCTGTTGTGACAGGTGAAATACACTACCTGTGTTCCACGTTTGCACAGGTTTTTTACAACGTCCGTCGCCCTGACGAAATTGTCTTCGTCAAAGTTGACGAAAGCGTCGTCTATTATCAAAAAGGGAATTTCCCTGCCAAAAAGCAATTCCGAAAGAGCAATTCGGAAACACAGCAAGGTTATTTCTCTCACGCCACGGGAAAAGTATTCCAGCGGTTGCGTTACGCCCTTTTCGCACAGTTTTACGGAGAAATTTCTGTCGCAAACAACCTGAAAATCGTTTGCCGTAACTTCGCAAAGCAGTTGCTGACATCTTTGAGAAAGCACGGGCAGGTAACTTGTGGAAAGATTGTCTTTCGCCTGTTCCAACAGCTGCAAAGTCTTTTGTGCCACAAGATAGTTGTGCTGTTCGGCTTTTATTTTCAGTTGAACGTTGCCAAGTTCTTCTTCGATGGAAACAATATCCACATTGAGATTTTTGTTTTCCTCGGCAAGGCTGCCTCGTTGAACGTTGAGTTCCGACAATTTTCTGCGCTTTTCCTCCTGAGTTTGCTTTACGCTGTCCAACCTTTGCTGAAGTTCCGACGAATCGTTGCTTTTGGGCAGTGCCTCTTCCAACGCTTTTGCCACCTGTATGGCGGTACGGTACTTGACATACGCTTCGCCCAAATCGTTTTGAACCTCTTCAAACGACTTGTTTTGGCAATTTATATGTCTGCCCGCAATACGGAAGTAGTCGGTTTGCAAATGTTCCCTTTCCCCCGCCTGCAAAGTCTGCACGCCTTTAGTCGGTCGGTAACAAAATGCCAAAGCAATTACTCCCGCAATGCAAATTCCAATACCTGCGTAAATGTTGGCAAAACACACGCCGACGCCTGCACACAACAAAAGTATGCCCACAATAAGCAGCGGCAACAGCAATTTCCCCTGCGGTTTTGCCGTAACGGGAGTTTCGGACCATTTTTCCGCTATTTCGTCGCACTGTTTTTTGTCGGCTTCGAAATTGCCCTGACTTGCAATGGACTGTTTGAGAGTGCGGTAGTTTTCCAGTTGCTCCTGTTGCCGTGCCGTCAGTTGCGTGTGCGCCAGTTGCCCGTGCAACTTTTCCTTTTCCTTTTCCAATGCGGAAATGCTTTCCTCCAAAGATGTCATTTCTCGGGCAATGGATTGAAGTTGCTTTTCTATTGCGTCTTTGCGGTTGAGTTGTGCCTGCGCCTGACTAAACTTGCGCTGCAAATCCTGCTGCCGCAGTTGCAGTTGATAGATAGTACCGCCGTTGCCACGCTCTGCCTTGCGTTCCTTCATAAATTTGCGCAATCTTTCCGTGACTTTGTCGGTGTTTTCCGTGTTATTTACAAGACCTGCAAGTTTGGCGTCGAAGTTCTGATTGGATTCCATCTCCACGCTTTCCTGCGGAAAATACGCCGATCTGTCGTAACTTTCCGCAGTCAGCCCGAGCAGATATTCTCCAACTTCCAGCGTTGTGTCCACGGCTTTACCCGTTTTTTGCTCTGTAAATGAAAGGTAGTCTTCCCGGGCGTAAGCACCGAAATGCCTTTCGATGCGGTAAATTACGCCATCTTTTTCCACCACCATTTCTCCGCCCGCCTTGCTGTTGCTTGACCAGTCCGTCCACTTGTTTACCGTTTGACCGACGGACTGTGTACGCCCCCTCTTCAAGCCGTAAAGCATTGCACGCACAAAACTTGCCACGGTGGTTTTGCCGAAACCGTTTTGCTTTTGAATAATGTTGACGTCGGGATAAAAATTTATTGTACAATTGTGCAATTTGCCGAAAGATTGGATGTTCAGGGAAATGATTTTCATCTACAACACCCCCTTCAAGGCGGCAAATCCCATTTTCAGCACTTCCTCTTTGAGTTTTTCGTCCTGTATTTCCTCCGCCAACTTGACAAATTCGCCTCGCAAAGAAACTTCCTTGGCAATTTTTTGCAAGTCCAGTCGGATGCCCGTGTTATCGTCGATTCGCAAAGCGAAAAATTTATCGTCAAGTCGTTCCTGCACTATCTGACGAACGTTAAGACCCTCTTCGACGTTGCCTTCAAGTTGCACGTTTACGTAGTTGTCGACATTGACCCCTGCAACGCCGTCCAGAACAAGTCTTTCGACGTCCAACTGATTTTGGGCGGAAGACAAATCCACTTTGACGTTTTCCACACGTCGTATGTAACGTGGAATAAACTTGTAGGTGTCGGTATCGGTATCCAAAACCACAAAACCGCTGGAATTTTCGTCGAAGCCACGTATTTCCGGCACGCCGCTGTAACAGGCGATGGTTCTGCCCCATTTGAAAACTTCAAAAGCGTGGCGGTGTCCCAAAGCGACGTAGTTGACGCCACTTGCCGCAATAGCCTTTTTGTCTATCAAACCGTAGTCGGCATTTGCAACGTCGCCGTGCAGCGTAAGAACGGTGTAGCAATTTGCGGGAGGGGAAAAGGTGCGCCAATATTCCGCATCGTTGTCGCCAAGTTCACGCCCCACGATACACACTCCGTCAAGTTGATAGGCAGTCCACTGTCTGCCGAAAAGATGCACGTTTGCGCACCGTTTTTCCAACATGCGGTAGGGTTCGGCGTTGCCGTGATTTCCCTGCAACAAATACCATTGCGCAGCGCTGTTGTTTATAATCTGCGCCACGGTTTCCACGGTAATTGGCATTGTGAATTTGTCGTCAAACAAATCGCCTGCGACAATTACCGCCCCGATACCGTTGTTGTCGCAATATTTAGCCATTTCCAAAAAGGCTTTAAGTAATTCTCTGCGACGCACGTTGCCCTGCGCCACTCCCGTAAGGGGAGAATCGAGGTGTACGTCGGCGGTGTGTAAAATTTTCATTTTTCACCTACGTTATTTTGTAACATAATTTTACCACAGTTGCAAAAAAGTTTCAATGCTTTGTTTTTTCCTTTTGAAAATTTGTAAAAATTGCGCCGAAGCAAACAGACAGTCGGTAATTACCGTGTAACGTCAAACGCCTGTTTTATTTGTAAAATTGTATGTAAAAGCTAATTTCAATCACAAATTTGTGCAAGTTTTTTACATACGTATGCAAAAATACGCTACAAATTGAAAATCTGCACCGTTGCCAATTTACACAACAAAAAAGCCCGAAGAAAACTTCGGGCGGTTTTTTACGCTTCGGCAAGCGGCACGACTTTTTGCAAATGTTCGGCAAGCGATTTGCGTTTTCTGAAAAGCACCAGAAAGCACACCAGATGCACCAAAGCCGTAACTACCCATGAAACGGGGTAGGATATCGTAAGCCCCTGCAAAGTGTGGAACTGCTCCAACGGGAATATGGTGTAAATCCACAAAATACGCAATCCGCACACGCCGCACAGTGAAACGACGGTAGGCAAAACGGAATAGCCGATACCTCGCAAAGAATAGGCAAACACGTCCATCAGTCCGCATGTAAAATAGGTAAGGCAAATAAGCACCAATCTGCTGTAACCGGCGGTAATTGCCTCTTCGTGAGATATATACACTTTAAGAAGGGGATCGCCGAAAATTACCGCAACAACGCCTACCGCTATGCCGAAAGTAACAACAAACAGCGACGTGTACGCCACAACACGCTTGATGTTTTTCCAGTTGCCTGCGCCGAAGTTGGCGGAAACGAAAGCAATGCAGGCCTGTGCAACGGAGTTCATCGCAGCATAGACAAATCCCTCGATGGAAACGGATGCGCCGTTACCGTCCACGGTGTTTGTACCAAGGCTGTTGATGCTGGACTGAATAAGCACGTTGGACAGCGAGAAAATTGCTCCCTGCAAACCGGCGGGCAATCCTATGCGCACCATTTCCAATGCTTCCTGCTTGTAAAAACGCATTTCCTTGAAGGAAAAATGGAAAAATCCTTTGTTTTTAACAAGGCACACAACGATGCATGCGGCGGAAATTGCCTGTGACAAAATTGTGCCCAATGCCACACCGGCAACGTCCATTTTGAACACAATTACAAACAGCAGGTTGAACATGACGTTGAACACGCCTGCCGCCGCCAAAAAGTAAAAGGGACGCTTGGTGTCGCCGACGGCACGCATCAGCGACGCACCGAAGTTGTAAATCAGTGAAAAGGGCAAACCGCAAAAGTAAATTGCAAGATATTGCGTGGAAAGGTCGATGATGTCATCGGTGGTTTTCATCCATTCCAGAAAGTAACGTGAGCACAATGCGCCGAAGGCACCAAGCAAAATGCCTATCACTACCGACAGAATCATTGCCGTGTACACCACCCGTTGTGCCTTTTCCTTTTGTTTTGTGCCGAAGTAACGTGCCATAAGCACGTTTGCGCCCACACTCAGCCCCATGAACAACTGAATAATAAGGTTTATCAGCGAGTTTGTTGCAGAAACCGCTCCGACGGAGTGGGCGGAACCGAACTGTCCGCAAACAATAAGGTCGGCGGCATTGTACAACAACTGCAATACGCTGGAAAATATTATCGGAAGAGAAAA
>HF998480.1:6419-9675 GCA_000433775.1 Corallococcus sp. CAG:1435
TCGGAAGAGAAAACACCAGAATTTTTTTGAAAAGATTTCCCGATGTCATGTCAATTTCGTTTTTACTTACTTTGGTAACCATAACTGCTCCTTAACAAACAAAACAATTATATACCCGATTACATTTTTGCACAATCAAATACAACGCACCTGCCGTAAAGATTTTGTGTTGTTTTTACTGCACGAAAGTGTCGGTAACGCACACGCTCAACGGCAATTTCCGCCAAAGCAGAAACTCTCTGCAATTTGGCATGCGGGCATTGAATGTAACGTTTCCTGCATGCAGTGCATTTTTACGGCACGACAAAACATTCAAAACGTATTTCTACTGCGCAAGTACTTTTTAGCAAACAAAAAGCAATTTGAAAAAAGCCCCCCGAAGAAACCTTCGAGGGGCGCTGCGTTTTGATTTGACATTAAACTTGCAAGAAATTGACACCAAACAAAACAATATAGAATGTCGTTACTTACCCTGACGCAAAATGATGCTGGTCAAAATCATGTAATAAACGGCTTGTTTTTGGTTTTCCATTTCGTCGCAGTAGTTAAATTGTTTGTCAAATTCTGTCTTAAATCCGAACATAATTACTACCTCCAAATTTTTTTCGGAAAACTTTTGTTTTCCGTGCATATTATATTTTACTTTCGGCGAAATGTATTATATAATTTTGTCAGAAACTAACACAATACTGTTATTATCGAGGTGAATTATGGCAGATTCCAACACTTTTAAGACAGGAAACAGCGATTTTCAAAAATTGAAGGAAAAAACGGTCCACGGCACGCCACTGCTTCCCTTTGCCAAATATCACACCGACATTTCCGAAATGCTTCCCTTCTACCCCATTCATTGGCACGAAGAAATGGAAGTAATAAAGGTTCAGTCGGGCAAGGGCAGTTTTTGCATAGACGGCAAGTGGTATGTAGGCGAAGAAGGGGATATACTTATTTTGCGCCCATTTGTTATGCATTCCATAAACAGGCTCGGAGAAAACGACATGACCATTGACGCCATTGTTTTCAACCTGCGTCTGCTCAGTCTGGAAAAAAACGACATATGCACGCTGAAATACTTTGCTCCGCTGCTAAACGAAAAACATTCACTTCCCTGCATTGTGCATCCGACAGACAGTTGGTACCATTCTTTCGACCAATGCGTTACCTCCCTTTTCATGGGGGACGAAAATGCCGAAGGGGCGGAACTCGGCATAAAGGCAAATTTGTACTGGATGTTTTACCACATTTATGCCAACAGGCTGATCAACGTCAAACCAAACATTTCCGAGGACAAACGCTGTTACACCGTGCGACGTGCGTTGGAATACATTCGCACGGAATACATGAACGATATTTCCATTCAGCAAATTGCCAAATATTGCGGTTACAGCGAGTTTTACACCATGAAACTTTTCAAGCAGTTTACGGGATGTTCCTGCGTGGATTACATCAACAACTACCGACTTACTATCGCAGGCAATCAACTGCGTGACACTTCCGACGAAGTTTCCTCCATCGCCTATCAGGTGGGATTCAACAACGTGTCCTACTTCAACCGACAGTTTAAAAAACAGTACGGCGTAACCCCGAAAGAATTTCGCACGCAGTGGTCGGGAAATTGACGTCACTTGCGGTGCAGCCGACTCCACAAAAATGCACAGCCCGAACAATCAATGATTAAAACGCACAGGTACAAACAAAGGTTAAAGCTTACAAAAGTAATAGAGTGAGAATTAAAACGCACAGGTGAAACAGAAAACAACATTATATGTGCAACAATAAACAATTGAATACTAAATTACATGCATTTTGTATCGTTGCCGAGGTTCTACCGTGAAACAAGGCAGTTTTGACAGGCAAAATTGGCACCGTATCAACTTTTGTTCTGCAACTTGGCAAAAAACGGCAAAACAGATTGCCAGCGCTTGATTTGAACGTTTTGCACCGCAACACCTAAAAATGGCTGTGCCTAGGCAGCAAAACCGTTGTTTGTGTAATTGTATTGCTCCAAATTGTACACAATGTCGCAAAAACGGCACACCGTATCAGAATTTTCAGCACACAAGCATTAGCACTTTGGACGGTACGCCCCGTGTAAACTGCGTTTCGGTAATGACAAAGGTCGGTTTGAAAGGTGAAATTTGCACTGCAACAACTTTTGCGACAATGAGGTACAAACGGCTAAACAATCTGCACGCAGTTTGACCTGAACCGTTGTTTACGCACCGTAATACTTGAAAAGCATGTCGGACGCAACAAACCGTAAGTAAAAATTGACGACATCGTTTGACGGCAAAGCAATTTTGCAGTATAATACCACTTGCAATAAAGCCAAGTTGTCTTTCCGGAAACTTTTTGAAGTAGTGACTTTTCAAAAGAAAAGTTTTACGCATGTGTAATGTCTGTATTTCAACGGCACACGGCGCATGTTAACCATGTTTTACAAAAGCAACGACGCTTTCGAATGCGTCTACGCAAACTTTGCTCTCTTAGTTAAATGGATATAACAAGCCCCTCCTAAGGGCTAGTTGTGGGTTCGATTCCCGCAGGGAGTGCCATAAAAAACGCAAGCCGAACCAAAAAAGTTCTGCTTGCGTTTTTTCATTTAAATGTTGAGTAACAGTAAAAATACAAAATTTCATGTATGTTTCAATAAGAATAATGTAAATTTCGCAAAATCGCACACGTGTGCGGCTGTTTGATAAGTTGTACTTTTTTTGTAAAAATTCAGTTTTTAATGCATTCAGTATTTAACGTATATGCTTTTGTTTGTGCGTGCCAAACAAGGTCATTTTTTTATTTTTTAGTCATATCAAAACTTCTACAGCGTTTGAAAAAATTTCAACCACGTTCAACTTCTACATTAAAAAAGGTAACAAATGCTACATTTTTTCAAATTATAGCACCACATTGCAAAAAGTCGAAGCAGGTTTCGACGGCAGGTAATGATTGCTGCAAAATTTGAGGCGTGTAAATTTTTGACAGCAAGTTTTGGAAACAAAAGATTGATGTGTTAGAATGAAATCGGCAAATGCGAATTCAATCGAAGCAATACGCTTTTGAACTTTTACATTGTTTTAACAAATTGTTGTGTCAAACCAAATAGGCGATCAGAAGCCCGTGTGTCGGACTTGTTTTCGCCTTTTTTATTTGAAAAATTGCAAAGCATACTGCAAAAGATTGTGAAATATTTGCCGTAAATAAATTACGGGAGACGATGTTTTGGTGACGACGGAAATTGTCGTATTGGTAGTCGGGC
>HF998480.1:9698-20391 GCA_000433775.1 Corallococcus sp. CAG:1435
GCTCTTCCGTTTCCGGCATTTTGTTTGCTTTTTTGGGTTACAGAAGAAACGATAAAAAAGACACAAAATTGTGCGGAAAGGATGAAGGCACGCTGGTGTCCGACGTTTCTTACATTAAGCAAAGTGTGGACCGTGTAGAGTGCGACGTACGAAAACTGGACGAACGGCAACACTACTTTGCCGAAAGAATTGCAAAAGTTGAGGAAGGATTGTGCAACATTCGAGAACGCATTGAAGAAATAAACAAAAAAGAGAGGTGAAAAAATGAACTTTACGTGTGTGCCCATCATCGTTGTGTGCTGCTACCTGGTGGGCGAAATTTACAAGCAGATTTTTAAGAAAAACGCCGACGCTTACAGGTTTATCCCTGTAATTTTGCCTGTTTTGGGCGGCATATTGGGTGTTGTTATTTTTTTTACCAACCCCGAAATGATTTTCAACGCACAAAACGTTTGGATTGCCCTTGGCGTAGGCATATTCAGCGGGGCATCCGCCACCGGCGCAAATCAGATAATAAAACAGGTGTTTGTCCATTCCGAAAGCCAAACGGACGACAAAAATGACACAAATCAGTAATTATTACGCCAACAGAACCGTTACTCTAAAAAAACAGAAAAGGAGGTTACAATGCATGAAATTGACACGCAAAACAAAGAACTGATTGTCAGAAAAAAAGTTGCCGCATTCATCGAAAAGGCGTTTCGCTTTTGCGGATACGATTTTGGGCATGATGACTACAAACAAATTGTTTACGCAGAAGCAGGTTGCAAAACGACGCTGGAAAGCACCATCAAAAATGTTTATGACGCCTACTTGTACCTGCTTTCAAATGCGCAAAATCAACTCACCACGGAAATACTGCGAAAGTTTTTTTACCTTTTAGACGGCAAAGAGCCTGACGAATCCCTTGTGATACGGCTTGCAACAAAATTTTTCAAGATTAAAAACCTTCCTGCGCTGGAAAAAGCCGCAGATTTTCACATGTACGTTTTATCAGAAACAAACGGCGAAGATAATTACAGAAATTTTTTGTTGCCACTTATGTTTTTCAACTACACGCTTGTCAACTGCAAAATACCTTCGTTGAGGTTTACATTGCAAGCCTTAAAACTGTATCAAAAACTTGTTAAGGACATGTCCGAAAAAGGCACACCTGAAATGTACCGTTTCTTTTTGGAACAACTGCAACAGGCACAGTTTCAAAGTAAAAGTTTTTATAAAAATGCTAAACCGCTTTCTGCAAGTCAAATTTGCCAACGCATAAAAAGTCAAAAGACGCTGTTGCAAACACAGTACGGAGTGCGAAGCGTTTTACTTTTCGGTTCTTTTGCAAAAAACTTGCAACGTTTGGATTCCGACATCGACCTGATGATTGTGTTTTCGCAGGATATGTCGTTTGAAATGAAGGCGAAAGTCATCGAAGACTTGTCCCGTTACTACTTTTCCCTTTTCCGTAGATTTATCGACATCACGGAAATAAGCGAATACTTGGGCGACTGGACAATAACTCAAATTATTCAATACATAAAAATATTTTAAAGGAGAGCGAAAATGAACAGAGGATTGAAATCTTACACAAAACAATTAACGCAAAACATTGGCTCTTGTCGGGTGAGCGTAAACATAAACCCCACGGACGCAAACATGCACTTTGTTGCACCTCTTGTGGAAACAGTCGGGCTAAACCCGTTTTCCGCAAGTTTGATATTCAGTTACGCCGACAGAGAAGAATCGGGAATTTTCGGCAAAGGCGTTAAACTGAACTATTACGCAAAAGCCACAAAAAACGCAAGCGACGTTACAATCAAAAATGCCGACGGTTCAATAGATACCTATTTGGCGTCTAAAGAATATTACAACGCAGAAACGCAACTGACGGCGCAGCAAGTAACGGAGGATTACGGGCTCAATCCGCACATAGAAGTTACCGACAAGTTGAACAACAAACAAATTTACGGCAGTCTTTCCGAGTATCCAGAAAAAATTGTTGCCAAAAACGGTGAAACGCTGACGTTGGATTTCGTGTCCAGCAATAAAACCATCTCAAATCAACACGACGACAAGATTGTTTTTGAACTTGTTGCAGGGAAGGTGAACAAAGTGAAGTATTTGCACGAAAACACCGTGTGCAGCACAGTAGTACTTTCCTACTCCAACAACAGAATAAGTTGCATAAGTTACTACAACAAAGAATCCTCCGAAGACACTTTGATGAATAAGACAACCATTACGTATACTCAAAGCGACATTATTGTTTCCGACTTCAACAGCGGTTACAAAATTACCTACGCACTGCAAAACGGAAAAGTCGTTTCCATTCAGGACGCTTACGGAGTAACCAACATCGGGGCACGCACCACTACCATTACCTACCAAACCAACAAAACCACGGTTACCAACTGGCAAGGCAAAAAGACCATCAGTCACTTTGACAGCGACGGATTGCCTCTGTACATTTTGGACGATGAGGGAAATTTTGTCAAAACGGAATTTGACGGCGAAACGAAAATGCTTATGGCTCAATCAAATGCAATTTGGGAAAAAGACAATTCCGCACACGTTTACGCAATGACATTGTCCGACCCCGACAACGATTCCCTCGACATAACCTCCGCAACGTTGCAAGACGACGATTTGCAAGGTATTGTTTCCGAAACATTCAAAAAAATTTCCTTGAAAAGCGGAAAAACTCACGGTTCTGTTGTTCAAAAACAGACCTTGCCTTTGGTGGCGGGGGAAAGCGTTACCGCCGTGTTGTGGTGCAAACAACTTGCCGCCTTCACCGATAACGACTATGTAGAAATATCGTTGTTTGCAAACAGTCAAAGCAGGAGGGCTAAACTGAAAAAGAAAGTTGTAGACAACAACTACGAAGTTGTCGTATTGAGCCTTACTCCTCGCAAAAATATTGACAGCGTTACTTTGAACGTGACCATCAATGGCAATGCTTCTGCGGAAATAGGCGGCATCAAACTTTTCAAAATAAACGGAGGCGTCTACCGTGAGGTAGAAGACGGCAACACCACTGCCGTAAGCAACGGTTACGCTACCTCGAATTTCCAATATTCCTCCAACCTTCCGTCCAAAGTTACGCAGGCCGACTCGTCCTCTTACGAGACGGAATACAACGAAGAAAACGCTCCCGTAAAAACAATGACACCCGACGGCGTTGTAACAGAAACCGTGTACGACACGGAGCACCCGACCAATATTGCTAAACAAACGGTTACCAGCGCCGACAAACAGCGTGTTTTGGAAACAAGCCGACAGTACACCTCCGACGGCAGGTTTGTAAGTTCCGTAACTGACGAACTGGGCACTTGTGCGGAAAGTTACGAATACGACGTACAAGGCAACCTTACCAAAGTTACCAACGCTTTGTCCGCCGTTACCGAGTTGACCTACACGGAATGTGGTGAACTGAAAAAACTGTTGTTGGAAAAGGGCGAAGACTCTGTTTCTGCAGATTACCAATACGACGCCTGCCACCGTTTGCAAAGCATTACACTTGCCAACGGCAGCATGTACACCTTTGCCTATGACGCCTGTGGCAGAATCAGCACAATTTGTCTCAACGGTCAGGTTGCTTTTGCCTACACCTACGACAACCAAACGGGCAACGTCCTGCGTCAGCAATACGGCGAAAACGGCGACGGTTACGCTTTTGAATACAATGCAGACAATCTTGTGAGCAAAATCTACTACTTTGAAGCCAACAGTCAACCCGAAGACGCAAATGCGCTGCAACTTTGCTTTACCTACGCTTACGACGAACAAAAACGTCTTTCTTCCGTTTCCGACCAGACGGGTGTGCTTAAAACTTACACCTACGATGCGCAAGGAAACGTGGAAAAGGTAAGTTGCCGTATAAGCGAAGACGAATCGCAATGTACTACGGAAATGGCAACCGTTTCCTACAGGAAAAACGGATTGGGCAATGCAAATTCCTCAATACAGGAAATTGACGGAAAACTTCTGTGCCAGGCACAGGAAAGTCTGGCACGTTCCAAAACCACCGACCCACAGTACATTATTTCCTCTTTCGGACAATCCGCCTGCGTGGGAATGTTTACGGAAAACACAAAACTTATTGGCGGAAATCTCGAAATTGCTCCGGCAACAAATACTGCACTGTCGGTAATGCGTGACGAAGGCGTCCCGTGCGTCAATCTCAATCCGGGGGTGGGCTTAGGATACATTGTTCCGTATTCTTACCCCACTTCAGGTGAATGCGGGTGTGTACAATTTTGGTTCAAGACAGAAAACGTCAACTCAAAACAGTACCTGTTGGGAGTTTGCAAATCGTATGATTCATCGTACATAGCCGTGTATATGTATCAAGGCAAATTGTACCTGACAACAAAAGTCGACGAGGGCTACGAACTTCCCATGTTGACAAGCGACTACAATGTACTTCCCGACAAATGGAACTTCATGGCTTTGAACTTTATTCAAAGGGACGACGGAGAAGGATATCAAAAGGTTACAGAATTTACATTGACGCTGAACGAGCACACACAAACATATAAGAAAATGGATCCGCAATTCAACATATCGCTTAGTGTCAGTTCTGTAATCCATATCGGTCGAAGTTACACCGGCGGATCAGGCGAAGCACTGTACGGAAAAATTGCATGTGTTTTTATTGGAAAACACTGGTATGAGCCTCTTAGCAACATTCGTGCCTACTACCGTGCCACCAAAGACTTTTTGGAAAGTTGCCGCTATATTAATCAGACTTCAAAAATTTGCGACACTAGCCAAACGGTAGCATTTATGCCAAGCGAAAGCACGACGGAAAAATTTTCCATATTCCCGCTTCACTGCGATGTGGTGTCATTGGACGGGACAAAATATCCCGATAAATTTACCATGCGAACGGGGGCAGACGCCGACCGCGACAAGGTGTTCAACTACAACGCCAAGGCAAAACGTTACGCCTACGTTGCCGACGGTTCGGAACTTGTGTACGACTTCGGGCAGGACAACACGGGTACCGTTGTTATGCGAGCCTACACGTACGCTGTTTGCGACAAACAATACTTGTTGCAAGGCAAAGACGACGACGGACACACCCTTTCCCTCTACCGCAAATCCGACATGAAACTGTACGCAGAATATAACGGTTTGGAAATATCAACAGGATTGACTCTTTCGTCCAACTGTTGGCACACCGTGGGATTAAGTTTCGACATAATTATAATCCCGCCCCTCAACCCGTTTCCCCCAAATAATGGCGGACAAATAACCATTCAACCGCCCAATGAAGCACATCTGACAATTTTTGCGGACGATGCTTGTTACAGCAAAACGATACTGACGGAAGTATCGGCTTTGCAGAACATGAAATTTTCCATTGGCAGAATGTTTAACGAATCCGTAACAAGTACCTCTTTCGGAGACATTAAGGAAAGTTATCCTTTGTACGGTCAAATTGAAATGGTTGCAGCCTCATCGGAACTTTGCACTTCGGCAACGCTTTTGCAACTTGAAGACGACCTCAACTGCATTTCCAAAACCAACGAATATGACGACCTGGGCATGTTGAAAAACACCTACGTATACGACAAAAACGACTCGCGCGTTATGACATTGACACGCAACTATCAGGCACGTACGAACGACAGCAAGCACATTTCTCAAAGAATAAACATGGACACCTTTGCCTTTGGCGACGAGTCCTATTGGGTACGTCAGTATCAGTACGACGCCATGGGCAACGTTACCAAAATTTACGGCGAAACGCCCGACCGCCACGACTACACCTACGACTACCGCAACTTTTTGGTGAACGACAACGGAACGGCGTACGAGTACGACGGCAACGGCAACATAACGAAAAAGGGTACCACCACCTTTACCTACGACACGGTAATTAAAGACAGACTTGTCAAGGTAGGCAATACGCCCGTTACCTACAGCACGGCAAATCCCCTGAACCCCGCAACGTACGGTAACTGCAGTTACAATTTCAAAGGCAGAAGGTTGCAGTCCTTCACCAAGTCGGGAAGTACCTACAACTACATCTACGACGAACAAGGACTTCGCACAAGAAAAATTGCCCCTGACGGAAGCGTAACAAAGTACCTGTACAACGGCACAAAGTTGGCTGCGGAAATTGCCCCAAACTACCGTTTGGACTTCCTGTACGACGAAAACGACATGCTGTACGGATTTGTTAAGGACGGTTCGGCAAAGTACTTCTATGCACGAGATATGTTACAAAATATTTTAGGCATTATTGACACAAACGGTTCGCCTGTGGTAATATACCAATATACGGCATACGGTACTAGTACGGTGTTGCAGGACACTGCGGGACTTGCAAGCATAAACCCCTTCCGCTTCAAAGGCTACTACTTCGACAGTGAAAGCGGAATGTACTACTGCCACACCCGCTACTACGTCCCCGAATGGTGTCGTTGGCTGACTCATATTCATACTAAATATTCTTTGGATTTGCAAAACGCAAATTTTTTCACATACTGTTTTTCTAATCCCGTAAATTATATATGTTACGATGGAACCAAACCCAGGAAACCAAATTTTATTCCTCGAAAACCACAAAGAAAAGGCGCTGAAAAACGACAACCTACCGGTTCTAGAGAAAGAAACGTCGGCCATCCAAACGGAGAAGAACACAGCCGGGTTCCTAAAGGTAACAAAGGTGTACGACACAGTATATTCTGGCTAAACGCCTCATATTCTCAATGGAATCCGATTGAAAACACCAAAATAACCCTTATGGAAAACTTCTCAATAAATAATTATGAATTTTTTTCAATGTCAAAAAATAATCAGGAAGACAGCTCATTTACAACTTTAAGTGTGAACGATTACCAACCGTTCAGGGCTAATAACAAGTCATCTACAGACGATAGTATGCTTTGGTTGGCAATAGGAGCAAGCATTCTGATTATTGCGGCACTTTGCTTAGTTCCATTAACGGGCGGACAAAGCCTGTGGCTAATGATTGCGTTATAATTTGTGAGGAAATTATGCCTTTTATAAAAATACCAAACCGACACTGTAATTCTATATATTTTGCTATACTTTTTCCGTTGGGTTCAATCGACGACCCAAACGGAAAGGCGGGAATGGCGCATCTTACGGAACATATGATGTTTCGAAAAGCGGGAACACTAACCCAAAAAGACATATATGATAAAAGCGAAAGTTTGGGAATAAAAATTAACGCAAAAACGGGAAAAACCTTTATTTACTTCAAATTCGCCTGTCGAAAAGATGTTTTTGACGAAGCAATAACTCTTTTAAGTGATATGCTGAAAGAAACACATTACACGGACAAGGATTTACAACGAGAAAAAGCTGTTGTTTCGGCGGAAATTTTACAGACAGAAAGCACCAACATGCAGGTTATATTCGACAGCAGATGGCAGGAATCGGCTTTTGAAAATCCCATACTGGGTACGGGAAAATCTATTGAGGCTATATCCTTGCAGGATGTAGTCGAGTACAAAGCAAGACTGCTAAACTCGGATTTTTCAATAGTTTTGGTGGGAAATTTCAACGTCACAACTGTAAAATGCGTAACCAACCTTTTTCCGCAAAAAAATTTTGCCGCCAACGCAGAAAAATCTTTGCGCGAAACAAATTTACCTGCACGGCAAAATGTTTTACAATTTGTTCACGACAAAAGCGAAGTTATCGACGTATATTATTCCTACTACGCGGCGGACAGTTTTCCCGATGATGTTTTGTGCCTGTTTGTTTTGGACAACGTGCTTTTCAGAGGCGACAAGGCTTTTGTAACCGAACATTTGAGAGAAAATTTGGGCTGCGTGTACGAAGTAGACAGTTACTTTGCAAAGTTTTCCAACCAACTGAATTGGATTTTCAAATTGACGGTACACAAAAACAATTTGACGAAAACGTTGTTGAATTTGGAAAAATTACTGCACGATTTTGTTTTGTCCGAGCGGTACTTTCAATACGTCAAAGCCTTTTGCTGCGACAACCTGCCGATGCTGTGCGACGATTTGGACTACTTGTGCACTTCTACTCTGTGGAATTATACAAACTTAAACTTGTGGCTTACGCCCGAAGAATTTGCACAGCGAATAAGTCAATTAAACTTGAAACAATGTGATGAGTTTTTACACCGAATCAACCAAGACAAAAAGGTGTACATTTTCGGGAAAATACCTCGCAAGTTACAACAAGAGATTGCTTCCATTGTGAAGGGTTAAAAAACTTGTTCAAAGATTGCCATATAGTGTTATAGGAAGAATTTGTAACTTTATAGGTGGCAATGGATGGATGAAATCATTTTCTGCTACATCATTCATCAACTTGACAGGCAGTAGAGCCATAATGAATGCTGTAAGTATAGCAGGCGTGAAATCTTTGTTAAAAATGACGTTGCCAAGCATGCTGTTGCCTGTATTTGGAGGATTTTATGATAAGTCTCAATCTGTTCTTAACCGAAACGAAAATTTTGTTGGAATCTGATTCTTTGAGAACAATTATATTCGAACATATTGCTCTTATCGGAATTCATATACTTTCGTTATTGCTGGTTTTATCAATAGATAATGTGGAATTCAAAACAAAAAACCAAAAATTGTTAACCTTTAAGCACAGGCAAATTTTTATCATACAGAAATCTAAAAACAAACGGGTAATTTCAAAAAAAACATTTTTGTTTGAGGTGTTTTGGTATCTGATAATCCTGTGTGATATTGCCTTGTTTGTAATAACGCTTTTTTTGGAAGAACGGTTAGCATGGTTTATCAATATCGGTTGCGCATGTGTGGTTATTGCATATGCTTGCGTTGTTGCATCTGAACACAATATAATAAAAGACAAAGAATACTTGTACAAATGATTACACGCCTTGCGTTGCGGTTTGTTTTGCGACAATGAATTATTGAAAAAAACAAGTGTAAATTTTTCAATATAGTCTACTACAATCCCGAAACATTCACCGCTGTCAACACAACGGAAACAAATTGCATCTAAATTTGCTACAGCAAGGACATGAATCAGTTGTTTGTTCTGAGTGAAATGGGAATCAATTTGGAAAACATCTCATTTTCACAAAACGGTATAAAAAATTATTTACCAAACAGCCGTTTTGCAAAGGCGTAAACCGCATAAACGAAAACATTTCCAAGCCGAGGGCGATTGCCCTCGGCTTGTTTTTTGCCACATTGTTTCAATAAAATCAACTTTACTTTTGGCTTGTTTGAGCATTGAAAATGTTGCACAAACCATACCTTTCCGATTGTTTTTGGGTAGAACTACATAACTTGAAACTTTAATATTGACGGCAGAAACGTATTGCCGTATAATATAATTACAAACATATACAGACAAAATTGCACAAAGAACTGTTGTACAGGCTACTGCCTTTTGTGTGCTTAAAATGCAATCCAAACACATGCCATTGTAACAGATTTTCACTACCGTTACAAAAAAAGCGTATCCACGGCACCGCTACTACGTCCGCAAACGGTACAGTACATGATTACATTAGCATGGCAAGAGTAGATGGCGCAGGATTCCTACAAAGAAACTTGGTCGCTTTTAAATCAAAACTATACACATTAGCGCCCACTATTATGACCGGCACAGTTAGGGGTGTAATTAAATTTATTGGCAATAAAATAGGAAGTGGATTTTAATGAAAAAGTTTTTAAAAGTAGCACTAACAATTTTATTTGTGGTAGCGTCCGTTTTTGCAATTTATAGAATTGTTGTAAATTTTAGTGCTGACAAAATGGTGTTTATAGCAATTGCATTTACGTTATTTTTAATGCACTTATTTGCGTGGATTGCGCCAAAAACTTTTTTCAATATTTGCTGGAAAATAACTAATTTTTTGCCTGATGATTGGGATTACGATACTAGTTACAGCAAACTTGAGAATTGTGACATTGGAATACTGATAACATCCATTATTTTTTTGGGAATATCGTTTTTGTTCTAACGCAATTTCTACCACAATGACACTTTGAGCTCAAAAATTAAACACACTTAGAAAATTTAGTTCCGCAATAAATAAAACAGAATCCTTTTGCGGAGTTATAAAAGATAAAGTGGGAATAGGAGGTATTTCTCGCATTGCAAAAGATACTGCGAGAAACTTATGTAAACACTATAGTTGAGTAATTACATCAATTTCCTAATAAAGGTAACTATGTTTGAAAATTGACAAAAAGAAATTCAAATGGCTGTTTGTCCGGAAGTACTTTTTTAAACTTGTTCTTGCCCCAATAATTACCGCATTAGTATTGTTGGCAGTGTGTTTTTAGGATCAATATTTTTAGAGGTTTTGACAAAACGGTAAGCGAATTTAACGAACAGTGGACATTATTGTTTGTTACAGCAAAAGTTTGGATTGCCTTTGTGGTTGTGTGTATTTTTGTTGTTGCCCAACATCATTTCCGTGTTTGCAGAGCAATACGAATGAAAATTTCCTACTATAAGCGAAGCAGAATCATCTACGCATGTGAAGTGCTTGTAAAACGTGAATATTAAACCCGCTGGTATACGCAAAAAACCAATTTTGCAATAAATTTCTACATACGGATGCAAAAAAACGTTCAATAACTAACTGACAACTTGACAAGACTTTTGTATTTTACCAGCAATAACGGCGGCCACACGGTCGCCGTTGTTTTTTAGTGGGAAATACCAAACGACAATATTGTTCGGTTTATATTTTCAT
>HF998481.1:0-7074 GCA_000433775.1 Corallococcus sp. CAG:1435
TTGCCCACATGCGAAACTTGCATTGCCAAAGTTTTTCCTGTGTAAACAGGTCATTTTCAAAACTTCTACTGCTAAAAACAGCAGGTAAAAGACAAAAGTTTTTGCAACGAAAACACCGTGTACAACACAAATTCCGAAAGACTGTACAACTACAACCGTCCACTTGTGTACAAAAAGTTTGATACCGTACAAAAAAAACTGCGTCAATCCGACGCAGTTTGATGTTTTTGTTTTTCAGAAAGCAACGACAGTTGTTCCACCGCAATGTTGAGTTTCGTAGTGCAGCCCACGTCCTTTAGCCTGTGGAAACGGTACACCGCCTCTTGCGTTGGCAGATACACAAAATTGTTGTCGAAAGACAATGTGTAAAAGGTGCCTGTAGGATAGTACAGTTTTTCGCCGTTTTCAATTTCCACACTTATTGCGTTGCTGTCGTGCCTGATTTGCGCATACCCCAAAGCGACGTACTTGCCTCCGACCAGTTTCTGAGCGGCGAAAGGTTCGTCAAAGACGTAGGTGCCTTCCAGAAGTTGAGTTTTGACGCCATTTTCCTGCCAGCGGTACCAATCCACCACCTTGTCAAA
The DNA here is from genome assembly GCA_000433775.1 of Corallococcus sp. CAG:1435. Classification (GTDB taxonomy): domain Bacteria; phylum Bacillota; class Clostridia; order Christensenellales; family CAG-314; genus Fimimonas; species Fimimonas gallinarum. The sequence continues at coordinate 585 of HF998481.1, forward strand.
CTCTCCCCCCTGCAACTGTCCAAACTTGTTTTGCACCACGCTTTTGCCGCAGGATGCGCAGGTGAGAGTGTTGCCTTTTGCCGTCATGGCAAATTCCTTTCCGCACGACGGGCATTTGTACAAAATGTTTTCCAGACCTTCCGCAAGGTCGGGCACGTCAATTTCGATACCGTTTTTCAACTGATAGGCGTAGTCGTCGTAGTTGAGATTTGCGCAAATGCGCTGAAAAATCTCGTCGACGGAAAGTTTTTTCACCTCGTCGCCGTCCACAGCCACCTTGACTTCCGCCGTTACGGGTACAAATCTTGCCGACGCCGCCCAACGTGGACGGTACAGGTAACTGCCGTTGAAACACACCGTTACCAAAGGCACTTTGAACATTTTTACAAGTTTTGCGACTGATGGTTTAATTATGTTGGGTACGCCGACCACCGAAAGTTTTGCCTCGGGATAAATTACCACGGGACGATTGTGTTGCAAACAGTACCGTATCGAAGAAAGCAACGACATGTCCAACGTAAACTGTTTTTTGGGCAAAATTCCCATGTGCATGATTAGTTTGGGCCACTGCACAATTTGCGTTTCGCTTGCCACAAAATTTCCGCAGTGAGGATACATCATTTTTATCAGACTGCACACATCCACAAAACTGCAATGGTTTGCCAGCACTATGTAGGGCGGTTGCAACTCAGAAAGGGTACCGTCGTGAATGAGTTTTATTTTCTTTTTGACAAAGTTGTTTCCGTAAAACAGCAGTGCGCCACGCAAAAGGCTTTTCTTTGCCAAAATTGGTTTTTTACGCATGTTTTTTCCTCGTTGTAAATTTCACAAGTCAACAAAAGTTGACTACGTCCTGACAAATATTATACCAACTTATTGCGATAAGGTCAAGACCTGAAATGTTTGGGACAACAAAAAACCGCCTGCATTGCAAGCGGTGAAAACAAGGTCGTTACCTGTCTATTTCGTTTTTTATGTAATTTACGACGTCATCGGGAATAAGGTGCATGCTTATTGCCCAGTCAATGACGTATTTGTCCGTCTTGCGGTACTCCAACAGTGCCTGTTTGGACGCTTCGTCCTCTTGCGCCTGACGAACCATCGTTGTGAGTTTTTCTTTTGTGGCGTTGAGACTTGGAAGTTGCGTGAGAAAAGCCAGCAATATGCACAGCAGAAACACCACTACCACAATTGCCGCCACAGTCAGAATCGCCGTCTTTTTTTTGTAGAACAAATTCATTGTCTTTGACCACCTTTCGGGAAGTAGCAAAATTATACAACCTGCGTGCCAAATTGTCAAGTGTACGTTTGGAAGTTCTTACGGCGAAAATTATTCCCAACACCAATGCAAAGGGCAAAAAAAGTCGAAATTCACCGTTGTTGACACGCAAGTTCAACGCCCACAACGCCCAAAGGGCAAACAGACAGTACACAGCGTCAAACACCGTAGAAGCAATGCCTTTCAAAAATCCCGTGCAGAACATGTAGGGAACAGACAGCAAAACGCCGCATGCAAAAAACGCCAGAAATACGTACAGTTGAGTTATGTTTTCCCCCAACATCAGCGGAAAAACCCCTTTACGCCCAGCGAGTTTTGTCGGTATGTCAGCGATTGCAGCGATTTTGTTTCCATTTGCACTACCCCCTGTTCTCTGTCGAGTTTGACTACGTTTAACCCCGTGCCTTTGACATACAGGGTGTTTTGCGCCAGTTTGAGTTGCGCTTCCCTGTCGCAGATTTCCACCACCTTTTCCACCCCGTTGACGGTTAGAATGTTGTTTTGCACGGAAAGACTGTGTTGCGTCATATTTTTCCCCTTGCAATACTATATGCAAAAAATCTCCGAAACTTCACTTGAAGACAAAATCCGTCGCACGTTGCTTGTCGGCTTGGCTTTTTTCTGATTTGAGCATTGCGGCTGGCTGACAAAAAAATAATACCGCTTATGCCGACAAACAAATCCGACTTGAAGCAGACTTGGAAGTGATTCGTAATGTCGCCGTACAACATTGCTGTGCCGAAATTTGTCGATTGCATTTTGCTTGTACAAAAATGACGGTATTTAGCCCTTTGGTATTGACAAAAACACTACCTGCATATATGATATTATTATCATCGGCGTAACAACGTCGGCAAAAAAGGGGGTAATAATATGAGATGTCCGAACTGTCAAGCGGAAAACACTGCCGATTCGGTATTTTGCACAAAATGCGGACACAAACTGGATGTAGCGCAACCGTCCGACGCAACAACTGTCCAAGCGACAACTTGCGAAAAGAACGCACCGGGCACGTCTTGCAAATTTAAGAGCCTTGTTTGTTGCGTAAAACCTAAGCCGTTGTACACGGCAAGCAACTTGCTGGCTTTTTTGGCGGCTTTTGCTTCCTTTCTGTTTTTGTTTGCCATCGGAGCATCTTCCGCTACCAAACAGGGAAGTTTGACTTTGACGGAGTCGCCCTACGTCACGCTGTACTACTATTTTGACGATGTCTACCGTACCGATGTTACAATGACGGCGGCGCAAAACAACGTTTACACCACCGGCGCCGTGTTGGGTACGGTTGTGTGCGCACTTGGCATCATCTGCACAACCGTTTGCTTTTTGATTACCGCAATACGCAGTATAAATGCAGTAAAAAAAGCAAGCAAAAAAAGCCTGTTGCCTGTTGCCACAGCCACATTTTTAAGTTTTCTTTGCACTGCGGTTCTGTTTAAGCATTGCATTGCGCTGGAAAATCAACTTCCCACAATGAGAGTTGCGCAAGTATTCACGCTTAACGGTGCAACCATAGCAGGCATTACTATCGGAGCAATCGCCCTGCTGATGTCCATTGTTGCAAACGCCGTTGCCAAAGTTAAAGAGGGCAACAGTTGCGGCAGAATGCTGTCCGACGCTGTTGCTACGGGAATTTTGGGAATAATAGCCGTTGTTCTCGTCAGCATGCTGGCAAAAGGCGTGTTTACCTACGTAGATTCGAGCGACACTACCATGACGTACGGATTGAGTTCCCTTTTGATGGAAATTTCCTCCACTTTTTCCAGCGAACTGAGTGATTTGTCTTTGGTCAGCAATTTTATCATAATTTCCGCAGTGGCTGTCGTCGTTGCCATTGCAACTTGCACGCTTCTTACGGTAGCCTTTGCAAAAACTGCCGGCGCATCGGAAAAAGTAACGCAACAATCCACCGTACTGTTGTTTATCTTCGGCGGACTTGGCGCAATGATACTTGGCGCATTGATGATAGTGCTTGGCGGTTTGTTCTTAACGCAAAAGTATTCTACCTACGAAAGCGTGATAAGAATAGTTACACCCTCCGTATTTGTGATAATATCGGGAATTTTGTTGCTTGTAGGTTCTGTGGTGTACAAGGTAATACGCTTCCCCGCAGACAATGAGAAAGATGAAACCAACACAGCAGAAACGCAACAGCAAGCGGAGCAACAGACGCCTGAAACGGCACAGTAATCTGCAACGCCCGACAAGAGCGTTGAAAGTAAACAAAGCCACAACATGTTTGTGGCTTTTTCTTTGCCCGAAAAAATTTGCGGATGTGCTCAACGGCAAATTTGCAAAAAAGTAGCAGGTACGACCATATAAAAATGTTAGCGAAAACAAGCGTAAACGAATGCAAAATTGCACTACACGCTGAAAATGTTGCAGTATCCTAAATGTCAAATTTGCAAAAAAGCAGCAGGTACCATATAAAAACGTTAGCGGAAACAAACAGAAAACGGACGCAAAGTTACATAAGTCCAAAAATTTGCGGATGTACTAAACGACATAATGCAAAAAAAGTTAGCGAGTATAAGCATACTGCAAACGCAGAATTACAAAAGTACCGAATAATTTGTAAATATACCCTCAACAATATACAAAAAAGTTAGCGAAAACAAGCGTAAACGAATGCAAAATTGCACTACACGCTGAAAATGTTGCAGTATCCTAAATGTCAAATTTGCAAAAAAGCAGCAGGTACCATATAAAAACGTTAGCGGAAACAAACAGAAAACGGACGCAAAGTTACATTTTTTACGTGTTGAACCTGAAAATATAATTCACCACAACAAAAAACGCCTTTTGCTTTTGCAAAGGGCGTTTTGTTAAATCAGGTGTTTGGGGCAAAGTTGCATTACTTTTCGGAAAGTTCGTAGCCGTCGGCGGTATCCTTGACGGAGTAACCCAAAGCAGACAATTCTTCACGCAGTCTGTCGCTTTCCGCCCAGTTTTTGGCTTTGCGTGCCTGCAAACGTGTTTCCGCCAACTGTCTAACATTGTCGGGAATGACAATTTCTTTCTTTTCCTCTTTAACCTTGTCGAAATCGAGGGCGAAAACACGGTCGAAATCCAAAGCGAGTTTGTACACGTCGCAGGACTTGGGCAGTTTCAACATTGTCCACAACACGCCGATGGCAAGAGGAATGTTGAGGTCGTCGTTGATTGCCTCTTCAAACTTGTTGTGAAAATCGTCCAAAATGCTCTTTTCCGTGCGTGCGGGGCTGTTTTTGTGACTTACAAGTTGAGCACACAGTTTGTTGTACGCCGCTTTTGCCGCATCCATGGCTTCCCACGTGAAATTTATTTTTTGTCTGTATTGCACGTTGAGGCAAAAATAGCGGAATACCACAGGCGAATAGCCTTTTGCCACCAAATCGCTTATTGTGTAGGTGTTGCCGAGAGATTTGCTCATCTTTCCGCCGTCAATAAGCATAAATTCGCTGTGCATCCAGTAGTGAACGGCAGGATGTCCCAACCAACACTCCGCCTGGGCAATTTCGTTTTCGTGGTGAATGGGTATGTGGTCCACACCGCCTGTGTGAATGTCGAAAACTTCGCCAAGGTACTTTTTGCTCATGGCGGTGCATTCTATGTGCCAACCGGGAAATCCCTTTCCCCACGGGCTGTCCCACTGTTGCAAATGATTGGGGGCGGCTTTTTTCCACAAGGCAAAATCTACGGGATGACGTTTGAAGGAATTGACCTCCACCCTTGCTCCGTGACGTTGGTCGGCAAGATTGATACCGGAAAGTTTGCCGTAATCGGGAAACTTTTCCACGGAAAAGTAGATTCCGTCCTCCGTTTCGTAGGCGTAGCCCTTGTCAAGCAGACTTTGCACCACGGCAATCATTTCCGGAATGTTGTCGGTGGCTTTTGGGCAGACGGTGGGACGCTTTATGTTGAGTGCGTCAATGTCCTTCATGAACTGGTCGGTGTAGAAAGAGGCAATTTCCAAAGGGGTTTTGCCCGTTTCGTGAGCCGATTTGCTCATTTTGTCTTCGCCGTCGTCGGCGTCGGAAACAAGGTGTCCCACGTCGGTGATGTTCATTACCGATTTGACCTTGTAGCCGTTGTATTCCAAAACACGACGCAGTTCGTCCATAAACACGTAGGCACGCAGATTTCCGATGTGCGCATACTTGTACACGGTGGGACCGCAGGAATAAATGCCCGCCTGATGAGGTTTGACGGGGACAAAATCTTCTTTTTTGCGGGTGAGGGTGTTGTAAAATCGCAGTTGCATAAACTTACTCCAAATTTTTCTTACAGTATTTTACCACACTTTGCGCCACACAACAAGTAAACAAATACATTTTTGTTTGTTACAACAAATTATTGCAAATATTTTTGTCGTGTGGTAAAATAAGCGTTGGACAAAATACATCTGAAATTACCAGAGGGGTAGAAATTATGATTGACGTCAATCTGATAAGACAAAATCCGCAAGCCATAAGGGAAAGATACCTTAAACGTGGCAAAGACATAGATTTTACCGATTTTTTGAAATGGGACGAAGAAAGAAAGCAAATTATTGCGCAAGTGGAAACCATGAAGGCGCAACGCAACAAAGTTTCTGCGGAAGTTCCCAAACTTAAAAAAGCGGGAATGGACGTTTCCGCCACCATTGCGGAAATGAAAACTTTGGGGGAGGAAATTGCCCGTGTTGACGCAACGCTGGACGAGGTAAACGGCAAGATAAGAGATTTTCTGTTGCGTTTGCCCAACCTGCCCGACGAGGACCTCGCCGCAGGCGGAAAGGAAAACAACCGCCCGATAAGAACTTTCGGACAAAAACCGCACTTCGATTTTACGCCCAAAGACCACATGGAACTTGCAAAAAGTTTGCAACTTATCGACTACGAACGTGGCGCAAAACTTGCCGGTAACGGCAGTTGGATTTACACCGACCGTGGCGCAAGGTTGGAATGGGCATTGCTCAACTACTTTATCGACAGCCACATCGCCAAGGGCTACACCTTTATGCTTCCGCCCTACATGCTGTCCTACGAATGCGGCCTTACGGCAGGACAATTTCCCAAGTTTGAAGACGACGTGTACCAACTTGCCAATGCCGAAGGCAAAAAGTTTTTGCTTCCCACGGCGGAAACGGCTTTGGTCAACCTGTACAGAGATGAGATTCTCAACGAAAGCGACCTTCCCAAAAAGTTTTTCGGCTACTCGGCATGCTTCCGCAGAGAAGCGGGCAGTTACCGC
>HF998481.1:7139-8644 GCA_000433775.1 Corallococcus sp. CAG:1435
ATTGTTCCAATACACCACGCCGGAAAAATCCGACGAAGCCTTTGAAGAGATGGTCAACATGGCGTGCGGTCTTGTGGAAGGCTTGGGACTTCATTACCAACTCAGCAAACTTGCCGCAGGCGACTGCTCCGACAGCATGGCTCGCACCTACGACATAGAAATTTACATTCCTTCCATGAACATCTACAAGGAAGTGAGTTCCGCTTCCAACGCAAGAGACTACCAGGCAAGACGTGGTAACATGCGCTATCGCAGAGCCTCCGACAAAAAGTTGGAATACGTTCACACCCTCAACGCCAGCGGCCTTGCTACAAGCCGTGTGTTCCCCGCACTTTTGGAACAAAACCAAAATGCCGACGGTTCCGTTACCATACCCGAAGCACTGCGCAAATACATGGGCGGAATGGAAAAATTGGAACCGCTGAAATAGCCTTTGAAACACGTCGGTAACAGACAACGTGCGGATGCACATGTGAAAGTTTACCCGACGTTGCGCCAAAGTTGCGTTGCTTTTTCCCGTCGAATACTGCACAGGCAACGTTGTTTGGAAAAATTAAAAATGCTGAATTTAAGACCGTCCCTTTTTCGGGGACGGTTTTTTGTTGAAATCGGCTGTGTGTTTGTTGCTGAAACGCACTAAAAAACTGCGTGGCATCTGCAACAAAAACATGCCGTTACTATTCAAAACCGTTTCGGAAAATGACGCTTTTTACTGAAATTGTTTGTGTGTAAATTATCGAAAACATAAAAACAAAAAAACCGTTACAAAAGACATAATGTAGCAAAAAACCGCGCCCGAAAAGGGCGGTTTTTTTGTTGAAATTTTATGCAAACGTAGGCATTGCCTGCAAGCAAAAAACACGTTGATGTATCAGAAATTCGCAACCGTGTCAAATTTTGTTGTACACGACAATGCGAGCGTCCTTTTCCAGAGGACTTTTGATTTCAGGGTTTACCGCAAGCAAATCCTCTTCCGACATGTGCAGGAAAACATAAAAACAAAAAAACGTTGCAAAAGACATATTGTAGCCAAAAAAACCGCCCCCGAAAAGGACGGTTTTTTTGTTGAAATTTTATGCAAACGTAGGCATTGCCTGCAAGCAAAAAACACGTTGATGTATCAGAAATTTGCAACCGTGTCAAATTTTGTTGTACACGACAATGCGAGCGTCCTTTTCCAGAGGACTTTTGATTTCAGGGTTTACCGCAAGCAAATCCTCTTCCGACATGTGCAGACCTTTTGCCAATTCCCACAGCGTTTCTCCCTTGTGGGCAAGACAAACTTCTATTGCGGGCAGTTGCGTTTTGTCGAAGGGTTTTTCCTCGGCGGAAAGAATAACGCCGTAGTTGACGTCCCTTACACTGTCCACGGCAATGCACAAATCCGCCGTGCATTGCACATTGCCGCTGTCGGAAAGGGAAAAATCGGTGACGGTAACGGTGGCATTGGAATTGCAACCTCCGTACAGAAAATCGACATCCGCCGTCTGAACAAATGGCAGTTC
>HF998481.1:8690-15216 GCA_000433775.1 Corallococcus sp. CAG:1435
CACCTTGGCACAGCAGTGTGGCGTACACCACGCCTTCCACTTGTGCGCACTTGTCCAGCGAGGTGCATTTGGTAACCACAGCCCCTACGTTTACCGCCGTTACGGCTTTTTTGTCCATTACGGTCAGGGTGTAAGATGCCTGTTTGCGTGCTATTGCGCTGCCGCACGGCAAGGTGGTAGCAAGGCTGCCACGTTGAAAAACAAATTCACAGTTTGCGCCGTAAGCGTCGGTTACAATGTCTATCACTTCCGTTGTGGTGTATTCCACACGCACGGTGGCGTTTATTTCCGCAGTGAAATCGGTGTTGATACTGTCTTCGGCAATGTCCAAGCGAACCTTCGTCGCACGGATGAAGGGAGTGATTTTAAGTTGCGCCGTTTGCGGAATGGAGGAAGAATCCAACTCTCTGTCGAACTTGAAGGGCAAATTGTCCGTTACAATCTTTCCCTCCGACATATAGGTCAGCCTGACGGTGGCGTCGCCGGAAATGTGCAATATTCCCTCCGCATTGGTGTAGTCGCACACGCACAGCGTGCTTTCCGCAAGCAAAACGGACGTTATCGTGTGGGTGGCACACAGTTGTTCGTCCACCACAAGAGCAAGATTTTCCACGTTTGCACCGCTAAGCACTTCCACGCTTTCCTTGCGCAGATACACCTCCTCTCCGTCGGCAAGGTAGGACACCGATTGCGCAATGTAGGCATAGGCGGTAATTTCCAACAATATCGTAAGCGTGGCGGTGTTGGCATTGGTTTCCACCTTGGAATCCACCGTTACCACATCAAACACGCATTTGGTGTCGGAAGTGATTTCGTCGTTTTGCACACCTGCGTTGAAATCGGCGTTGTAGTTGGAGCCTATCACCGTGGTACCGTCGCTGTACAAAAATTTTATGGCGGTTTTGCCGTAAAAAGTAACCTCGCCTTCCGTCGCCTCGTAGGAATTGATGAAGTGTTCCACACCTACCGACAGCACGTCGGCAATGTCGTTTTTGACGGAAATACGCACGTTTTCCGCCGTTTGTATTTTTCCCACCGTTTTACGACGGAAAACAGTAGCATTTTGAAAATGTACATTAGCCATAACAAACCTCCGCAAACTTTTTTTGACTGTTCAGTGTAATATACGGAAAGTTCGTTGATGATAGACCACTTTTTTTGTACTATAAAAGGGTATTTTGACGTATCAGCGTGAGGGCGATTCCGAAAGGGAAACTTCGCCGCACAGCATATCGGTGTAACTGCAACTTATCCTGTCAAACAGTTCGCCGTACAACTGAACGACAAACACGTTGGAATGTGCCTCTGTTACCACGCCGTTGTAGTGTTTTATTTTTCTGCGTCCTTTGTTTAGTTTTACCACCACTTTTTTGCCCAGCAAACGCTGAACGGCATTTTGCGCAGCGGTGATATCGGCAACTTTTTTCAAAACGACACCTCCACAAATACTGAAAGTGTTGCCAAAACGTTTGGATAAAATACTTGAGCAAAAGAGCCGACACTGTATCACAACGGTAATTTTCAACAATCGATTACAATCCTTACCTACAAATTTTCCACGAAAGGCGGGCAAAATTTTTACAAAACGCCTGTTACCACTGTACATAATATTTGCAAAAAAACGCAGACATTCTGTTTATATAACAAGAGCAAAATTGCAACGCAAAAAATACTACGCACAAAATTTGTCTGAAAATAAAAAAACAAACCCCTTGTTTTTGACAGGGGGTTTGCATGTCAGTGTCAATTGCGAGGATTACTCGTCTTCTTCTTCGTCGTCCTCGTCGTCATCATCTTCGTCGTCGAAATCGTCGTCAAAGTCCTCGTCGAAGTCGTCGGGATAATCGTCAAGTTCCACATCCTTGTTTTCCTCGTCCTCGAATTCGTCTTCGTCGTCGAACTTTTCGTCTTCGCCCAACTCGTCAAGAGAAATGATGTCGGCGTCTGCGGCGTCGTCGGTGTCTTCATCGTCAAGATAGGTGCGCCAATCGTCGTTGTCTTCGTCCTCCGACGCTTCCGCCTGCTTTTCGTGGGCAAGACAGTTTTCGCACATTTCCTCGTCCATGCCAATGTAAGCGGCTTTGCACACGGGACAAAGTTTGAGAGGTTCGTCGTCGTCGATTATGTCGTCAAGAAGTACAATGCTGGAATCAAGTCCCAATTCCGCCTTGCAGACGTCGCACATGTCCTCGTCCTGCTTTATGTAGTTCAATTCACATCTGGGGCATTTTTTGTACTTTCCCATGTTTTTCACCTTAAGTTAAAATTTAGTCGCATTTTCAATGCGCAAATAATTTACCATTATTAATGTAAAATGTAAACTGTTTTTTGATAATATTTTTAAGTTACAACCATATTTTTTCAACTTTTCACAATTTTATCGGCAAAAGGGGCGAACATCGCCACAAACACCGAAGTACTGCTCAATTTCTGAAACATTCAGCGTTGTTTACCCCAAAATTTAACAGTTACCCTGTGCACATCGTGTGCTGCACAGGCAACACACGCTGTTTGTCAGATTCGTGCGTTTTTTGAAATACGCATTGCCAAAAGGACGTTTCAACGGCGATAGTTTGGACAAATGAAATTTTTTTTATTCACCTGCGACGATATTGTTCCTACGCAAAACAAAAAACGAGCTTTTCACAAAAAATTTTTGACAACTTCAACTTTGTTCTTTGCGAAGTTGACACCTTTCGACGCAAAGTGATAAAATACCCTCATGGACAGACTGATCATCGGAATTGCCGGTGGCACCGGCTCGGGTAAAACCACCATAGCCAAGAAAATTTACCAATCTTTCAGCAAAAACGCCGTGATTCTTTCGCACGACTTCTACTACAAACCGCACGACGAGTTGCCTTTTGAGGAACGTTGCAAACTGAACTACGACCATCCCGATTCGCTGGACACCGATTTGCTGGTACAACACCTCACCGCTTTGAAACACGGCGAGGCAATTTTGCACCCCACCTACGACTTTTCACACCATTGCAGAAACGATGCATGGGAAAGGACGGAAAGTGCGAAACTAATAATTGTGGAAGGCATTTTGATTTTTACCGACAAAAGGCTGTGCGACCTGTGCGACATAAGACTGTTTGTGGACACAGACGCCGACGTGAGATTTATCCGCCGTCTGCGCCGTGACGTGAATTCCCGTGGGCGCACGATGGAATCGGTAATAAACCAATATCTCAAAACGGTTAAGCCCATGCACGAACAGTTTGTGGAACCTTCCAAAACAAAAGCCGATTTAATAATACCGGAAGGGGGACACAACCTTATTGCCATTTCCACTATTGTTGACGCCATCAACAAAAAACTGAACAGCAGGGACGAACAATGAGAATTTTTCTTTCAGGGGCGTGCAATGCACGAGATATCGGAGGCATTGCCACCGCAAACGGAACGACAAAACTTCATCGCCTGGTAAGGTGCGGCGAATTGAGCAGAATCACTCCCCAAGATGTGTCTGTTTTACAAGCACTGCCCTTGCAACGTGTTGTGGACTTGCGAACGGCGGAAGAAATGCAACGCTCACCCGACGTTAAAATAGAGGGCGTGCAATACCTGCACAACCCGATAATCAGAAGCACCACTTTCGGAATTACCTACGAAAAATCTTCCGGCAGTGAAATTGCACAGATGCTTCAAGCAGGGTTGGAACGTATGCGCCAACGTGGCGAAACGTATTTTCAGCATATGGAACTGCTGTACCGCAGATTTGTTTCCGACGAGTACAGCCGCAAGGGGTACGGAAGTTTTTTGCGTCTGTTGGCGCAACACCCCACAAATGGCGTTACGCTGTGGCACTGCACTGCGGGCAAAGACCGTGTAGGCACCTGCACTGCGTTGTTGTTACACTGTTTGGGTGCTTCGAAAGAGCAGATCTTTGAAGATTACCTGCTTACAAACGTTCAATCGGCGGACAGCACAAACAGCATCGTCAACAAGGTGAAAGGCTTTGTTTCCGACGATAACGTGAGGCTGATTGAAAAAATGCTTTCGGCAGACGCCGTTTTTTTACAGGGTTTCTTTGACGAGATAGACCATCTCTTCGGAAGCATTGAAAACTTCCTTTCCGATTGCGGCGTTACGGAAAATGACATAACGCTACTACGAGAAAACTACCTAGACTGAATCTACCGCAGGTTTTACCTGCGGTTTTTTTGTGCTTTCATTAGTGTTTTTTAATGTGTGAAATAAACCTTCATTTTTTTGACTTTTCAAATGTGTTCGGACTAAATTTTCTTGTTTTACTACTATTGAAAATTAAATTTTTGGCACGTAAACTTTTTGTTGCACAAGTTTCTTGTTTTCGTTGAGGGAAATTCAAAACGGACAAAACAAAGCGCATTGTCTTTGTACGCTACACGGGGTGCGCAACGTTGCGTTTGCTTGCCTTTTGCATGTTTTGCCGTGCGATTTGAACCCCGTCGGTAATTTATTGCAACATTACTGCACTGCAACAAAAACCTGCAAACACTCAAAAAAACAGAGGAAATTGCACAAAAACCGCACGAAAAAAAATTTTTCGGCATAAATTTGTGTGTAGGTTTTATATGGAAAAATTCAACGACAGATTCGGAAAAAATTTATTTGACAGGCACAGTGCGAAGAAATACTTACCAAGCCGAATGTGGAAAAAACTTCAACAAGTTTGCATAGGCAAGGCGACTTTCACTGAAAAAGAGCAACAAAAATATGCCGAAGCCTTGAAAAAATGGGCTTTGGACAAAGGCGTGGACAGATTTTCGCATTGGTTTCAGCCTCTCAACAACCTTTCGGCGGGCAAAAGGGACAGTCTGTTTTCCGTGGACGGCAACGGAAAGGCTTTTGCGAAATTTCGCATAAAGGAACTGTTGCAGGGCGAAGGGGACGCTTCAAGTTTTCCCACGGGCGGAATGCGACAGACTTTTGAGGCAAGAGGCGTTACGTCGTGGGATTTTTCCTCGACGCCCTTTATCAAGGACGGATGCTTGTTTGTGCCTTCCACATTCAAGTCCGCAAGCGGCGAAGCGTTGGACAAAAAAACTCCGCTACTGCGCAGTTGCAATGCGTTGAACAAACAAGCCGTGCGATTGCTTTGTCTTGCGGGAATGAAAAGCCTTTCGGTACGCAGCGTTGTAGGTGCGGAACAAGAATACTTTTTGATTGACGAAAAGATGTTTTTGCACCGTCCCGACCTTGTAATGACGGGAAAAACGCTGCTTGGGACGCTTCCGCCCAAAACACAGCAACTGAACGACCACTACTATCGCCTTCCCGACGAAAAAATTTTGCAATTTTGGCATGACGTGGACGCAGAATTGCAAAGTTTGGGAATTATCGTCAAAACGGAACACAGGGAAGTTGCGCCCTGTCAGTTTGAACTTGCCCCCTGCTACGCTCCCGTAAACGTGGCGTGCGACCAAAATCAACTGATAATGCAAGTACTGAAAAGCGTGGCAAAAAAACACCGTCTTGTGTGTTTGCTCCATGAAAAACCCTTCAACGGGGTGAACGGAAGCGGTAAACACAACAACTGGTCGTTGCTTACCTTTGAGGGGCAAAATCTCTTTGAACCGACTCCCACGGAAAAGGGCAACGGCGTGTTTTTGCTGATGCTGATGTGCGTAGTGTCTGCCGTGGACAAACACCAGGATTTGTTGCTGACGTCTGTTTGCAATGCCTCCAACGACTGCCGTTTGGGAGGATTCGAGGCTCCGCCGTGTGCAATTTCCCTGTTTTTGGGCAACGAACTGCACTGCGCCGTGCAAAGATTTTTCGACGGCGACGCAATTTTTCCGCAAAACCTGCACCATTGCCGTGGCAAAACGGACAGAAACCGCACCTCTCCTTTGGCATTTACAGGCAACAAATTTGAATTTCGTATGGCAGGCTCATCCTCCTCGCTTGCCGATTGCAACATTGTGCTCAACACAATTTTGGCAGACGAAATGCAAATTGTCGCCGACAGACTGCAAAACTCACGCAACTTTTGGGCGGATGCAAAAATTGTGATGAAAGAAATGTGGCAACAGCACAAAAAAATTGTGTTTAACGGCAACAACTACTCCGCAAAATGGCGCAAGCAAAGCCAACGCAGAAAACTTGTGCATTTTGAAAACGCTGCGCAGGCATTGCAGTGCCTCTGCACAGAAAAAAACGTCAGGCTTTTTGAAGGGCAAGGTGTGTACTCCGCCAAGGAACTTTGTGCAATGCAACAAATATTGCTGGAAAACTACTGCAATACCTTGCAAATTGAAGGAAAAACGATGTTGATGCTTCTTAACAGACACATATTGCCTTTTGCAGAGAAATACCTTTTCAAAAGACAACGTCTTGCACAGGCTTGCAACTGCCGTGATGAGTTTTTCCAAACGCAAGAGTGGAATTTGCTGACAGAGGCAAAATTTTGGTGCGGTAAACTGAAAAAATCGCTGTTGAAGTACGACAAACTTCCCTTGAAAGAAAAAGCCATGCATTGCGCCTGCAATTTGTTGCCCGTTTGCAGAAAACTTCGCAACGCAACGGACAGTCT
>HF998481.1:15254-35968 GCA_000433775.1 Corallococcus sp. CAG:1435
CGCTCTTCCGCAAAAGGTGTGGCAACTTCCTTCATACGGCGAAATTTTACGCATTGTGTAACGGCAAAGTTGCAAACGTCAAACTTTGTACACAAACACATTTACAACAATACGCAGAAAACAGTGCGGCACAAATGGTCACCTTTGCCTGCAACAAGTAATTTACACAAAAACACCTGCAAAGACTGTTTTTGCCAGCAAAAAACAAATAACTATACCGTCAATAGCAAGAGCGACACTTTTGTGAAGTTTAAAACGCACCGTTGCACAAACGAAAATAACAAAACATCCAACTCACATAAAACACAAACGGCAAATGCAAAAAAAAACGCCTGCAAAGCATGTTTAGTGCATAAAAAATAACTATTCTGAAACAAGAGCGACACTTCGGTAAAGTTAAGAAAAACACACCTTTTCACAAAAAACAATAACAAACTTTGAACTCACATAAAACACAAACGGCAAATGCAACAAAAAAAACGCCTGCAAGGTCAAATCATTTTGAAACTAGCAGAATAAACAAGAAAAAAGGAGTTCTACTTTCAAAGTAAAACTCTTTTTTATAATTAGTTTCAAAAATTATAGACAGATTAAATACTTTTGAAACAGATAAAAATTTGATAAGTAGTGTATAAAGTGTTTGAATTTTAAGATTACTGAGTTTTAGTTTTTTTTCTTAAATTTATTTATAAACAAGAAAACTCCAAGCAATACAATTGTTGAAATGCTTATCACCAAAATCAGTGCAAGTGTTGAAACATCATGGCCGAAAAACGACATTTTCACATCAAACCCGCTGGCAATACCATTTATCATTCCTTGTGGCAAAGTTTCTCTCATCCTATTTAAAACACTGTTTAAAAACCCTTGTCTGAACAAAACGGTTGCGTAAGTGCCTGGCAAAAGAGAAACAAAGTATTGCATACCTTGCCCCATTGTTCTAATCGGCATATATGCACCACAAATAAATCCGTATAAGGCAGAAACAAGAGTGCAAACCCCACTTACTACTCCTTGGGAATGGGTGAAGGTCCAAATTATATTTGCTAAAATTGTACCAAAAAGCGAGGTTATAATAATCCCAAAAACAATTAATAAAATATCAACAAAAGTGATATAAAATCCAACACAGGCAAGATAAATTAGCCCGACTATGAGTAAAACAAAAGTAATTATAAATGTAGAAAATAAATTTGCTAACACATAACTTAATTGAAGTGTACTTTTTTTAACTGGCGATACCATAAAGTCTATGTTTGCTCTATTTATTTTATCAATAACCATCATTCCTGAACAAAATGCAATAGTTATACAAGAAGTTGCAAGAACGGATGAAAACAGCCACCCACCAGTGAAGGCATCAATTAGGCTTTGGTCCAAATCAAAACCTTGGATTATTGAAAGAATGCTGTCTTCATAAGTTGATTTTAAAAAAGCTATAAAGAGAACAAGTAAAATAAGTGGGGTTATAAGTGAAACCAAAAAGGTCATTTTGTCTTTGAAGTATAATTTTATATTTCGTAAAGTCAAATAACTCATCTTTCTTAGTTCTGACTGTTTATTCATATATTCTCCTTCAATTCTTTTCCTGTGATAGATAAAAAGACATCATCCATTGAACCTTTTACAATTTCAATATCTTTAAATAGGTTGTTGTGCTTCACTAGAAAATTTTTCGCTTCATCTGTGCTTTTAAACAGTATTTCTAAGCAATTCTTTTCTTTTTTATATGGTATTTTTGCCTTATCTAAAATCTCAAAAATACTGTTGTCGTATTTATATGCTTTAATGTAATCGTTGGCGTACTTATTCTTTAAAGTTAAAGGAGAACCTTCGGCAACAATTTTTCCACCATCAATAATGACAACATTATCGGCGATACTTGCTTCTTCCATATAATGAGTGGTTAATAGCACTGTCAAATTTGTTGTTTTTCTTAATTCGTTAATCGTATCCCAAACAAGCTTTCTTGTCTTTGGGTCAAGCCCAGTTGTTGGTTCATCAAGTATTAAAATATTGGGCTTATGTAAAAGTGCTCTCACAATATCCACTTTTCGTTTTTGACCACCACTTAACTTATCAAGTTGTTTTTTTAAGATTTGTCCGAGGTCAAGTTTATCTATGAAATATTTTAAATTATTTTCAAATTCTTTTTTGTCCATACCATAAAGCATTGCTCTATATCTTAAATTGTCATACACAGATAGTTTTTTATCAAGTACAGATGTTTGAAAAACAATTCCAATACTTGGTAAAATTTTAGAAATTTCATCCACTGAAAAATTATTAACAAAACAGTCGCCACTATCACGCTTTAACACGCCAACAAGAATATTGATAGTTGTGCTTTTCCCTGCTCCATTTAACCCCAAAAAAGCAAACAACTCACCCTCTTCGACAGAAAATGTAATATCATCAACTGCTTTTATGTCGCCAAAAAATTTCTTTAAATTCCTTATATCAATAATATGGCTCATAAAAATCCTTTAATTTTTTGATTTTCAATTTAAAATTATTGTATCATAAAATTTTATGTATTGTCTATCGTATGGTGAAAAAATAAATCTATACGATAATAAAAGTGTGTATTGAAATAAAAAAGAATATAAATTGACTATGTTGTTAGAGAAATTTAAAAAATCATAAAAGATACTTTAATATAATTTGGCTGTTAAACGTGTGCTTGTCTTGATACAAGTGTCGTCGCTTCGCTCCGACAGACAAGCACACTCTACAACTAAATATATTAGACAAAAAGCGAAAGTGTTGGTAAACGTAACACACTTTCGCTTTTTTCTATTATGTATGATGGCTAATTTATTCCATGGTGTACTTGACAAGAGTCTCTGAAATGAGTTCTTCTTTTGCTGATTAAGGCAGAGAAACAATATTTGCGCTTGTGGCTTTGTTTTATTCGTTTCTCTGCCTTCTGATATTGTGTTTTCATTTCTTCTCTTGTCAAGTACCTTTCACGGCATAAAGTAGCCAAGAAAAAAGAGAACTAGATATTTTTCTAATTCTCTAATTATTACACTAGTTTCAAAAGTAAGTGACTAAAGGCGTTTTTTTTGTTACAACTTGTTTTGCAAAGATACAGTGTTGCAAATTTACCGATAAATTTCCTTTTAAAATACTTCACGAAGCACAAAAACATTGTACCGTATGCAAAAATTTACAACTTGCAAATTTTTTCCACCAAAGCGTCCAACCAATTTGCATGCACGCTTTCGATTTTTCCTTCGTCGCACATACGTGCCAAATTCGGGTCGATAGGCAGTTTGCAAACGGTGTCGATTCCGTTTTGCGCCGCAAAGTCGTCGACGTTACTTTCACCGTAAATTTTGTGAATTTTTCCGCAATCGGGACAACGGAAATAGGAATAGTTTTCCACTACGCCCAAAACAGGCACGTCCAGCATCTGCGCCATTTTCACGGCTTTTTCCACTATCATTTCCACAAGTTCCTGAGGTGAAGTTACCACCACAATGCCGTCCACAGGCAAGGACTGAAACACAGTGAGAGGAACGTCGCCCGTTCCCGGTGGCATATCCACAAACATGTAGTCCACATCCTGCCAGACAACGTCTGTCCAGAACTGCGTTACCGCACCTGCAATGACGGGACCTCTCCAAACAACGGGTTGGGACACGTCTTCCAAAAGAAGATTGAGGGACATTACTTGCGTTCCGCAGGAAGTCACCACAGGATACAATGCCGTTTCCGTCGCCGTGGCGTTGCCGTGCAAACCAAAAATTTGCGGAATAGACGGACCGGTGATGTCGGCGTCCAAAATTGCCGTACGCAAGTTGCGACGCTGAGTTTCCACCGCAAGAAGAGATGTTACCAAAGACTTGCCCACGCCGCCCTTTCCGCTTACGATGCCAATCACCTTTTTAACGGTGGAACCTTTGCGGAGTTGCGCCTTGGGTATTTGCTGAGAACGTTCGGAACAGTTTGCCGAACAACTTGAACAATCGTGATTACATTCTGTCATAATACACTTCCCAAAATTTGTAATTCAATTTTACAACCGTTTGCAAAAAAAAGCAAGCCGAAGAGGGCTTGCCTGAAAAAAATTGCCTGTTAAAATTTTCGCAGTTTACTTGTTTTTGAAGGACGCAATGCGGTTTATAACGCTGTTTCATACATTGTTGTGTAAAGCGGCATTGTTTTGTTGCAAAACCGCAAACTCGCCAAACTTTCTTTACACGCACCGTCAAGTAGCCTTAAACAATATCGACGTTATTTTTTCTGACGTTACTTCAACGTTTTGTATGTTTTTAGTTACCGCACTGCAATACCGTTTTGCCGTTTGAAGTTGAATAAACCTTCACGCCACTGCAACACTTCATGCAAACAACAGAAACATGTCAGTTGCATACCTTGCGCCTTGCACATTTTTTGACAGCGCACATTCAACAAAAATTTTTACTGCTGTTGTTACACTTGGACGTCCTGTGCGTCTTCGTCCACTGCGTGAATTTCCTTCAACTTTTCCAAACGGAATTGTCTGTTCTTTTTGTACACAAAGTAGGTGGGAACAAACATAAGCAAAGCGGATATTGCCGAAAACAGGAACAACTCGAAGGGATAAACCTTGTCGCCCAAACGGTAACCGCCCACTACCTCGGGAATTGCGCTGTATCCCGGAGCGGGAGAAACGCCAAACTGCAACACTTCCGGTCCGAATGCATTGATGATGAGTGGGCAGAAAATACTTGCAATAACCATGGGCATGGTAACATAAATTACAATACGTATGCCTTGAAAACAACCTGCTTTTTCCGACGGGGTGTAATCTCTTGCGGTGGCGTTGAACAATCCCGCAGCAAGCAGCGAGGAAGATTCGATAAGTGTTCCGCCCACAATAAACATAATGTAGGTTGCAACGACGTTTCCGCCCACAAACTTGATGAAGTACACCAACAATCCGCCCACAACGCCTGCGGCCGCCACAGGCCAAAAGAATTTTTCCTTGCCGTACTTGTCCATAAGTTTGCCGCCTACCACTGCCATTACGGCGGAAAGCAACACTACCACAGCCAAAGGAATTACAAACCCCGTGCCGAAACCGAGGGTGTACTGCAACATCATTATCATGTAGGGTTGCCAGAATTGCATTGCAAGACCGGAAAACATCATTCCTACAAGACAAATGTAAATCATTTTGTGTTGTTTTATGTTGGAAGGACGGAAACCGTACACCACCTCTTTGAGGTATTTGCCAGATTTGTCGGGTTTGAGTTTGGGACTGTCCTTCAAAATGAACAATCCCACAATGCCGGCAACTGCCGTCATTGCGCCCAAAATTACAAAAAACAGCGTCCACTGTCCGTTTTGCGTCAGTCCGTCAAAACCAACGAAAATAATCATAAGGGCGGCAACGGGCATAATGGACAATATTACATCCACAAAACCTCTGTTGGTGATATCGGTAACGTCGGTAACCCACGAAGAAAATGCCGCATCGTTGGACATAGAGCCGAACACCGTCATTACGCAGTCCATAATTACGAAAATCACGACGATGGCAACTACCTGTTGGTCGCTGTAATGTTCGTTGCCGAAAAATGCAAACGAGGCGGTAACCAAGCCCCAGATTATGTAGCCCCATGCCACAAAAACCTTTCTCTTGCCCACCCTGTCGGAAAGAACTCCGCCAAAGATGGTAACCAATGCCGCCACAACGGCACTTGCGGCAACGGTGGCACTTGTTGCCCAGCCGTCGGCTGTAATGTTTTTTTGAATGTAGGTGGAAAAGTACATGTTTTCCACCATCCAGGCAAGTTGTCCCATCAAGCCAAAAAGCACAATGGACACCCAAATTTTCGCACCGAGTTTGTTCGGTTTTTTTACAATGACTTCTGACATACTCTTCTCCTTGAAACAAAGTTGCAAAACACGGCGTCGTCGATATTTGTTACCATTACATTGTAGCACAACCCCTGAACTATTTCAAGAGTCAAAATAACACCTCGCAAAACGCAAAGGCGTATTGACCGCAAAGGCAAATACGTGTATAATTTACACAACGTGAGGTGAAATATGTTTGAAAAAATGACTCTGCAACAATACAACGAAGTTCTGGCAAGCAAAGAGCCGACGCCAGGCGGAGGAAGCGCACTTGCCGTTGTGGGAACGATAGCCTGTTCTCTTGTGGAAATGGCAATAAACATAACTTTGCCCAAAACGGAAACTGACGAATTCACCGTTGCATTGCTAAACGACGGCGCAAGGTTTGTCGGCAGGGCAAAAAAACGTCTGCAACAACTGGCAAACGATGACGCAACGGCTTTTGACAGAATAATTAAGTGTTTGCGACTGCCCAAAGATACCGATGAAGACAAAAAGCGCCGTGCAAACAGTTTGCAAAGTGCCTACCACATGGCGGCATTGGTACCGCTGGACGTAATGACGGTGTGCAAGGAAACGCTGTGCAAAGCGGAAAAGGTGTTGCCTTACCTCAATAAATACGTTGCTTCCGATTGCGTGATAGGCATCGACCTGTTGAAAAGGGTGATTGTCAACTCGCAGGAAAACGTGTACGCAAACACAAGCCTAATTAAGGACGAAACGCTGAAAAACTCGCTGGAAAAGCAGGCGCAAAGTATGTTGCAAAGCGTGCAATAGTTGCAAAATATTGCGATGCTTTGGTTGCCGATATTTTTGTTACACGGCACCTGCACAGTGTTTTTCCAACGTGTGTTTGCGTAATTACACGCAGTAGCATTTCGACGACGCAAGACGACATAATTCATACGGCGACGATACGCAACGTCAATCCGACAGCGACATCAAAAATTTTGAAACTGTTGTTGCGTTGCTTTCTTAACTGAATTTAACGACCAAACAAAAAAAGTCCGACATGCATCGGACTTTTTGTTTACCTTTACCCTTTCAATTTCCGCAACGTTTGCGGTATCCACAAATTTTGTTTTTCAATTTCATTAAACTGCATTGGGTGACTTCGCACGGCTTAACATTGACAACGTTTTGTTTGTAACGACATTTCAATAAAGTGCCTGGCGTTTTTACCTGCCGTGTACTTGCGTTTATTTTTTTTCGTCTGCCCCGTTGCAGCGTTTTACTTTGTTGTGTGTACATGCTTTTAATACGGCTGAAAACTGCAACTGTTTTTACTGCACCGCCAACTTGCATTGTCGCTACAGCGTTTTCTTTCCTTTGAGAAAGCCTCTTTCTTACATTTGAAGGGCGACTTTCAACCAACTGAAAACACTTTCGGGCAGGCTTGTCTTTTGCAACATTGCCTGACGGGCAGACACTTCCGTCTTACGGTGACATTGAAAAAGACGTCAATTTTGCCAAACGGTGCAAACTTTTCGTAACAAAGTTTCCGTCTGTACACAAAATTGACGTCTTTTGTAGTTACAAATTACTTGTGCAGTTCCGCCTTGATACGGCGCACACCGCTGCTGCTGGACTGTTCTTTGGTGATGACAAAGTGTCCCAACTCGCCTGTGCTGTTGGCGTGAGGTCCTCCGCAAATTTCCTTGCTGAAGTCGCCCATGGTGTACACTTTCACCACTTCGCCGTACCTGTCGCCGAACAACCCGATGGCGCCTGTTTTGCGAGCCTCTTCGATGGACATTTCCTCACAGGTGATGGGAAGGTTGCGTTGTATCGCATCGTTTACCAGATCCTGCGTTTTGGCAATTTCCTCCGCCGTCATGGGACGTCCGAAAGAGAAGTCGAAACGCAAACGTTCCGGCGTAATGTTGCTTCCCTTTTGCTTTACCTCGTCGCCCAGAACCTTTCTCAAAGCCGCCTGCAAAAGGTGCGTTGCCGTGTGAAGGTGGGTGGTTTCCATTCCGCCGCCTTCCGCCATACCGCCCTTGAAGCGTTGTTCGCTGCCTGCGTGCGACTTTGCCTGATGTTCCGCAAACTTTTGTTTGAAGCCCTCAACATCCACGGTGTAGCCGTTTTCGGAAGCAAGTTCCACCGTCATTTCCACGGGGAAACCGAATGTGTCGTACAGTTTGAACGCCGTTCCTCCGGGTACTACATTTCCCTGAATGTGACTGATAACCTTGAAAAATTCCTTTTCGCCTGCAACAAGAGTTTTGCTGAACTTGTCCTCTTCCTTGTTGAGTTCGTCCACGATTTTTTGGCTGTTTTGTTGCAATTCCGTGTAGACGTCCTTGTACACTTCCACATACACCTTGGCTACTTCCGCAATGCTGCCTTTGGGCATTTCCAACGAATTTGCCATGCGCACCGCACGACGAATCAGACGGCGCAAAACGTAACCTTGGTCGACGTTGCTGGGCACTACACCGACGGGGTCGCCCAAAAGGAATGTCGCTGTGCGCACGTGGTCGGCAATGATACGCATAGCCCTGGTCGTCTTGGCATCGTTACCGTAGGTTTTGCCGGAAAGTTGCTGTATTTTTGCCAAAGCATTCTGGAAAAGGTCGATGTCGTACACCGACTTCAGCCCGTTAAGAACGCAAACGGTGCGTTCCAGCCCCATGCCTGTATCCACGTTTTTCTGTTTTAGGGGAAGGTAGGTTCCGTCAGCCTGACGGTTGTACTGCATGAAAACGTTGTTCCATATTTCCAGATACTTTCCGCAATCGCAGGAAGGGTCGCAATGTTCGCTGCACTTGGGTTTGCCTGTATCCCAAAAAATTTCCGTGTCCGGTCCGCACGGTCCCGTAGTACCGGCAATCCACCAGTTGTTTTTCTTGGGAAGGTAGAAAATTCTCTCCTTGGGAATACCGCACTCCTCCCACACACGGGCGGAATCCTCGTCACGGGGCGCATCGTCGTCGCCGGCAAATACGGTGACGGAAATACGGTTGACGTCCAGACCGAGGTAGTCTTTGCCTGTCAGAAATTCGTAACTCCACTTGATGGACTGGTGGTTGAAGTAGTCGCCCAAAGACCAGTTGCCCAACATTTCAAAGAAAGTAAGGTGGCTGTCGTCGCCCACTTCTTCTATGTCGCCTGTACGCACGCACTTCTGCACGTCGCAAAGACGGTTTCCCTTGGGATGCTTTTGTCCCAAAAGATAGGGAATGAGGGGATGCATGCCTGCCGTTGTGAACAGTACGGAAGGGTCGTTTTCCGGAATAAGACTGGCGGAAGGAATTACCGCATGTCCTCTGTCGCTGAAAAATTTGAGATACTTTTCTCTTAAAAACTGTGATGTGATTTTCATAAATCCTCGATATTTTTTACACCTTTCGGCACATTGCCGATTGAACAAGCACATGCGCCTTTCAGGTGTGAATTTCAACATTAGTAAAGACCAAAAGCGAAAACGCCGTGGTCTTTTACGGTAGATATTCAGTTGTTACGTCAGGCAACGCTTTCCTGTATTGTTTTGGCTTTTGCTCCGACGGAATAGAAGAAGAAAAACCAGAAGTACACGGGAATTGCGTAGATGACCCACCCTGTTGTGTTCAGCGTAGGCACAAAGATGTTGCGCACCGTTACCAAAATTCCCATGGATGACGACGCATCGATGAGATAGTAGCAAATTGCAAACAACGCTACCCACAAGGTGCTTAATATTGCCATTGTAAGGTAGAAACCGTTGGCTCTTTTGCTGCGTTTGCCGGAGAAAATGCGTACAATGCACACAATCAGATGCACCGCCATGGACAACAGCGTTATTACCACGAAACACGCCGCCAAAAATCCGCCGATATCACGTGTTATCGCTTCGCCTACGGTACTTACCGACGACGCCTCGCCATTGACGATGGAAACAACTAGTTGCGCCCATGTTTTCACGATGTCGTAGCCGTACATGGCGGGCGTTTTTTCCATGGGAGCAAAAATGCCCTTGTCGATGTCCGTAATCACCTGCGGACGTATCACCGATGCGGGAACGGCAACGATGTAGGCAAAAACAAGCAGGAAAATGAGGGCTACAAATGCCAACACTCTCCCTCCCTTGTGAGAACGGGTTTTTGCCGTGGGAAGAGAAACGGGTTTGCTTTCTTCGGGTTTGGCGTAACTTACCGCACCGAAACTGTAACCGCAACTGCAAACGTTTTGGTTGATTTCCACCTCACGATGACACTTGGGACATATTTTAGTTTGTGCGCCCGAACGCAACGGAGCGCCGCACGCACCGCAAAAACTTGCAAGGGGAGAATTGGTCTTGTGGCACTTGGGGCAGACAACAACCTCTTCCGGCACAACCAACTGTTTGCCGCAACTGGAACAGTATCTTGCACTCAAAGCGTTTGCCTTGCCGCAATGGGGGCAAACATTGAAACTGTTTGAACTGAACATTTTACTTCCTCCCGTCGTCCGTGCGTTTTTTTCCGCACGCAACGCAAAATTCGTTACTTACTTCGTTTACATTTTGACAATTAGGGCAAACCCACTTTTCCACACTGCCGGGAGCAGTGCCGTCAAACGACCACTGACATTTTGTACAGAAAGCGCCGTCCACGGGATTTTCCGCTCCGCAATTGGGACAGTACTTTTTAAGTTCCTCGGCGTCCAGACGAAAACCGCAGTTTACGCAGAACATTTCGTCAAGGCTGTTCAAAGTGCCGCAGTTGCTGCATATTTTCTTTTTGCCCTGTTCGTCTTCCAAAAAAGTTTGTTTAACCTTGTCGCCCCCGACGTTTCGCACATCGTGCACCACCTGCATTTCGTGCGTTTCCGCTTTCGTGCGTTTCCGCCGCGGCAAGGGAGCAGAAACAGTAGGCGCAAAAATGTGCGTCAAGACTGTTGGAGCGTCCGCAATGAGGACACACCTTGCGGTTTACCACCCTGTGTTCGTGCAAATTGGCAACGGGTGTTCCGCACTTCTGACAGAAAATGGCGTGCAACGGCACATTGGCTCCGCACACGGGACACTGCGCCGTTTCCTGCGGTATGGCGGGGGCAATGCCTCCGAACACGTTGGAATGCAGTTCTCTTACGTCCACAGGCGTAGGGGTGAATCCTTCTTCCGAAACGGCAGGCGATTGCAATGAAGGAGCAACTTCCTTGACGCTTACCGCTTCCGTCTGCAACTTGTTTCCACAGTTTATGCAATACACAAAGGATTTATCGTTTGCCGCTCCGCAATGCGGACAGGCAATTTCCTCCTGAAAGACAAATTTGGATGAGCCGCAATTACAACAGTAGGAAACGTCGTTTGTATTGAGTTCTCCGCAATTTTTGCAAACCTTCATGCTACCTGACCTACCTTTGTAGTAGATAAATAATAAACTAATTTATATTTTTTGTCAACGTCAATTTGCCGTCAGGCACCAACCTACTTTCCCGCCTTGAAACCGTCTTTCAAACCGACAATTTCGTTGAAAACAAGATTGTCGGGTGTGGTGTCCTTGTCCAAAACGTAGTAGCCGACACGCATAAATTGGAATTTGTCCTCCACTTTCGCCGAAAGCAGGCTGCGTTCCACCTTGGCGGTAACTGTTTTCATGCTGTCTTCGTTGAAACGCAGGTTGAAATCCGTTTCGCCGTCAACGGCGTTGTTGAGCAGACTTTGCAACTTTCTGACAGTTGCGTCAACGCATGTTGCGGCGTCTACCCACTGGATGACTCCCTTTACTTTAACTCCGCTTGTGTCCTCGCCCGATTTGGAATTTGCCACTACCGAACAGTGCAATTCCTTTACTTCTCCGTTGTCGTCCAGCAGAACGTCGTCGCAGTGAATGATGTACGCACCCTTCAAACGCACGTATCCGTCGGGTTTAAGACGGTAGTACTTGGGGGGAGGTACCAGCGAAAAGTCGCTTGCGTCAATGTACAGTTGCTTTCCGAAAGTTACTTCACGGAAGGTGAGAGGATCTTCGTTGGGGTTGTTTTCCACTTTGAGAACTTCGCTTCCGTCGTAGTTGGTAAGCACCACTTTCACGGGGTTGAACACCGCCATTACTCTGTTTGTGGTGAGGTTGAGATTGTCCCTTACGCAGGACTGCAAATATTCTTCCTCCACCTCGCTGTTGGCTTTTGACACGCCCACACGTTCGCTGAAATCACGCAGGGCGGCAGCGGGATAACCACGGCGACGCATTCCCGACAAGGTGGGCATACGGGGGTCGTCCCAACCCATAACTTTGCCTTCTTCCACCAACTTTTTCAAAAAGCGTTTGGACATGATGGTGTTTTTGATGTTAAGACGTGCAAATTCTATCTGTTGGGGACGTGGCTCGGGAAATTCGCATTCACGCACTACCCAATCGTACAGCGGGCGGTGGTCTTCAAATTCCAACGTGCAGATGGAATGAGTGATTCCCTCGTGAGCGTCCTCGATGGGGTGGGCAAAGTCGTACATGGGATAGATGCACCATTTATCCCCCGTGTTGTGGTGTGTGGCATGCAGTACCCTGTACAAAATGGGGTCTCTCATGTTGATGTTGGGGGACGCCATGTCTATTTTGGCACGCAAAACCTTTTCGCCGTCGGCGTACTTGCCGTCTCGCATTTCGTAGAACAGTTGCAGGTTTTCCTCCACGCTTCTGTTGCGGAAGGGGCTTTCCTCGCCCGGTTGAGTGAGTGTGCCACGACGCTGCCTTATTTCCTCCGCCGTTTCGTCGCTTACATAGGCAAGACCTTTTTTGATAAGTTTGACGGCGCAATCGAACATAACGTCGAAGTAGTCGCTGGCAAACAGCAGTTTGTCCCACTTGAATCCCAACCACTCGATGTCACGTTTGATGCTTTCCACGTATTCCTCGTCCTCTTTGACGGGGTTGGTGTCGTCAAAACGCAGGTTGCACTTGCCGTTGTACTTCTTTGCAAGACCGAAGTTTATGCACAGACTTTTGGAATGTCCCACATGCAGATAGCCGTTGGGCTCGGGGGGAAAACGTGTGTAGATTTGCTTAACCTTGCCGCTTGCAAGATCCGATTCGATTATTTCCTCGATAAAATTTTTGCTCTCGTTTTTTTCGCTCATAGGTTCCTTCTTTTTTGCCACGGTACGGCAAAATTTGTTTGTTATTCTTCGTCAACAGGGTACTCGTCCTCGGGAATATCGCCGAAATCTTCCTCTTCCGAGTCGCTGCCCAAATTGACTACGCCGTCTTCTTCCTCCACGGTTTGCTGCTGTTGAACGACGCTTTGCGGCGGTTGAATGTTGTGCTGCGAAAGGTAGTCCTGATCCACAAAACGCACAATTTTGCCCAACCAGTACAAAGGTATTGTTGCCGTTTCGCCGTTACGGTGCTTGGCTACAATGAGACTGTAATTGGCTGTGCCTGTTTGCGAGTTAGAATCTCTGTGAATGAACAGCACTATGTCGGCGTCCTGCTCGATTGCGCCCGATTCTCTCAAGTCGGAAAGGACGGGTTCCGACGCTCCTTTTTCCCCCTTGATGTTGCGGATTTCCGCATCACGCTTCAACTGCGAAAGGGCAATTACGGGAACGTCCAATTCCTTTGCCATAAGTTTCAGAGAACGGGTGATGTTTTGCACCTCTTCCTGTCGGCTGGTGTTTTTGCCGGCGATGTCGCTTGTCATAAGTTGGATGTAGTCGATTACCACCAGATCCAAACCGTGCTGCGCCTTCAACCTGCGACACTGCGAGGTGATTTCCGACGGGTGAATGTTGGCGTAGTCGTTGCCGTACAGTTGCATGGAAGAACTGATCAGGTCCTGCGCCATACGCAAACGGGAAAGGTCCGTTTCGCCTTGGGGAAGTTGCCCGTTTTTGATGAATTCCAAAGGCACGGTGGACATGCTGGAAAGCAAACGTTCCACCAACTGTTCGTTGGACATTTCCAAGCTGAACACGGCAACCGTTTTGCCTTTTTTGGCAACGTTTTCCACAATGTTCATGGACAACGCCGATTTACCGACGCCGGGACGTGCCGCCAACACGATGGGGACGTGCCGCCAACACGATGAGTTCTCCTCCGTGCAGGCCGTTGGTAAGTCTGTCAAACTGACGGAAACCCGTTTCTATTCCTCGGAATTGATCGGGATTGACGAAACGCTGACTGATTTTGTACAGCGTGCGTGCCGTTTCTTCGGCAAGCAACACCAGTCCGCCGTTGCTTCCACGTTGCGAAAGGTTGAAAATTGCCTCTTCGGCGTAGGAAATTGCCTCTTCGGCGGTGGCGGCGCTGTACGCTTTTTTTGTTACGTTGCCGCAAATTTCAATTAGTTTGCGCATTGTAGAGGCACGCTTTACAATGGAAACGTATTCGCTGTAATTGGCGGTGCCGGGCAAAAGGTCGTTGAGGCGCACGATGTAGTCGATATCTCCTGCCTTGGCAAGATTTCCCGAACGGCGCAAACTGTCCACAACGGTTGTGAAGTTGACTGTGTCGGCAACGTTTTCCTCGCCCACCTTGTGGTAGCCACGGGAAATGTCCTTCATAGCCTCAAAAATAATGGCGTGGTTGGGCTGATAAAAATCGTCGGCATTAAGTTGCGCAATTATTTCCAACTGCAATTCGCTGTTGCGCATTATGCAACACAACACGTTTTGCTCCGCTTCCACGCTGTTGGGCAATGCGGTGTAGGCAATGTTCTGGTCCTTTTTCTTTTCGGGCATCCTTTCCACCCCTCGTCATCTTTTGAAAACGGCAAAAAACGGACTTGCGACACAAAATGGCGCAACCCGCATCTGTTTTCTGCTTAGTATTATACTATTTTTTTATTCAATAGGCAATAACTGAACGTCAAAAAATAAAAAAAGCGACAAAATGAGTTGCCGTCCGTCACTTTTCGCAAAACAGACTGTCAAATTTTTTGCCGAAACCTTTTTGCCCCGTTGCCACAAACGCAACGGACGACTTCAACCTTCCGCCGTTGCGTCTTGCGGATTTTGCAAACAGGGACGCTCCAAACTGCCACGTGCCACCACTTTGTCCACCTTTTTGTAGGTGTTTTTGCGAAACAACTTTCTTTCCACAAGTTTTTCGCCGTCGTAAAAGCACAAAAATGACTGCGACCTGACCCCGTCGCTGCCGTTTACAACGACTTTTGTTTGGTCGGTGTACACAAGTTCGGGGTACTTTTGAGGGTCGACGATTTCCACCACGCCGAAAGACTCCCGTGTTTCGCTGTTTTCCCTTTCCACACGGTAGGCGTTTGGCACGCCGTACACCGTGAAAGTAACGGTGCCTTGTGATGAATTTACCTTACCGCAAATGTAAAGTGCGCTTCCCGTGTTGTTTACAAAAGTGAGGTCGGCGCCTCCGTCGCTGACCATGGCGTCAAAACCCGCCATAACATAGGAAGAAACCAACGAATGCTGACACGCTTTGGGCAAAATTTCCGAAAGCAACAAAGCGTTGTACAACGTTGTGGAAACCTGACACACTCCGCCGCCCACGCCGTCGGTGTAGTTGCCGTCCACAATCACTTTGGCGTCAAGATAGCCACGTTCTTTGGTGCGTTTACCGACAATGTCGTTGAAAGAAAACTGCTCTCCGTCAGACACGGTAATGCCGTTTAGACTTTCCGTGGCCTTTGCAATGTTGTGGCAACGGTTTGCATTGGCACTGTTGAAAGAGGTTGTGAAACTTCCCTTTTTGACGGTGTTGCGCTGCAACTCTTGTACGGTAACGGCTTTGTCTGTGGCAAGAGGCAACTGCAACGAAAGGTGCTTGCCGTTGCTTTTCAGCAACATTTCAAACAGTTTTTGCCTGTCCGCCCAAACGCCGTCATTGCCCTTTTTGTAATGAAAGCCTTCTTTGTCAAACAAAACGGAAGCGTCTTTTTTCTGCACGTTGACAAAGGAAAACTTTTTCACGAAGTTGTCAAAACCGGGCAAAACGTACTCCGCAACGGCGTCGAACGGAAGACCTTGAGCCTGCAGGTTTTCGGCTAGGTTCTGCTTGCCTTTTGCGCCAAGAAAAAACCCACGGTTGTTGCAATTTTCCACATACGGTTGCATTTCTTTTGACAAATCGTAGTGAAATGTTTTTCCTTGACAGGACACGTCGGCAACTACGTTCCAAGGTTGCAGTTGCTGTGCCGACGCTGTGTGAAAAAGAAAAACGCCTGCCAAAACGGCAAGCGCAAATGCTACGGTTAACAGTTTTTTCATATACCCAGAATAGTTCTCGTGTATCCGTTGGGCGAAAAGTGCTGCGCACCCAAAGGAAGTCCGTGCGAGTAATCGTGAAAGTCACTTCCTCCGGTGATGATAAGTTTGTATTTTTTCGCCATTTTGCCGAAGAACTTACGCTCGGCACTAGTGTGTGTAAAGTACTGCGCTTCAATACCCCCCAAACCGGAAAGTACCAGCGGACGAAGAAATTTTTCAAATTCCCCACAGGACATACGCAAATTTTTGGGATGCGCCAACACGGGAATACCCCCGAAACGCAAAGCAAACCCTATTGCTTCGGCAGGACTGAGTCTGCGTGTCTGAACATAACAGCACTTTCCCACACCGAGATACTTTTCAAACGCCTCGGCGGAGTTTTTGACAATGCCACGTCGCACCATTTCCCTGGCAATATCTCCACGCCCTATCGAGCCGACGTTTTTGAGGGAGGCAATGTCTATGTCAATGCCGTTTTCGTCAAACTTTTTTTGCATTTGACTGTTGCGATGTGTGCGAAAATTGGAAATTTCCGACATTTTTTCGGCAAAATCGGGGGAGTCCGTTTCCAGATTGTACGCCAGAATGTGAACGTCTCCGCAACTGGAAACGGTGGAGATTTCCACCCCAACAAGTACTTTGACGCCCAACTCTTTTCCCTTTTCCATTGCTCTGCGCACACCAAGCACAGTATCGTGGTCGGTAACGGCAATGCAATCCAAACCCTTTTCCTTTGCCATTTCCACAATCTGCTCGGGAGAAAAAATTCCGTCGGAACAATTTGAATGTATGTGTAAATCGCATTTCATAAAATAATATTACCAAAACACCACCAAATTGTCAACACGGTGTAACGGCTTACCATCGGACTGAATTATTATTTGAAAAACCTTGCAAAATATGCGTTGCACGCTTTTGAAAATTGCCGCAAGTTTTGCAAAATGCTGATTTCTCTTTCACCTTAAAAAACCGTTTGTTACTCACTGCATTGTTTGCTTTACTTGAACAAACAGCGTTTTGTGCAGAACATTGACTTTTCCCTCACTGAACGGCATACCGTGCAAAAACACATTTGTTGACGGTTGTTTGCAGTTTTACCTGACACAAAAAACTTTTCCGTCAACAAGCGACCAAACGGCGCATGCGAAAAAACATCTGTACAGTTCGATTTTTTGCTCAAAATTTGTCTTGTGTAACTGTGCTTGACGCAAAATTTCGCTTACGTGTACAAGTTTTTGATACAAAAAAAACAATTTGCACACGGTTTTCGGGGCATTGCAAAAATTCTTTTGCGCCGTCTTTTCGCATCAGCTTTTATTTGAAAATTTATTTTTGGATTGACGTTTGCAATGCGTTTTCAAATAATCGCACAGCAAGTGAAATGTCAATTTTACCGCTACCGCCGACCTACGCTTACAGCGTTAGCAGCAAGTTTACCCACAGCGTCCATTACAGTGGCGTATGTCTTTTCAACAACGGGGGAATTGGAAAAAAAGTTAACGATGGCATTTTCCCTTTTTACGTTTTTGGCGTGACCAACGTAAATTTTTGCCGTTTTACGTGCAAATTTTTTCCAAAACGCCTTTTTCGAAAACCGCTCATCTTATTTGCGCCTTTGCAAGTGTTGAAAATCAACCGAAAGGCACGCACAAAAGTGCCTTCTTTTGAAAGGTCAGCAAACTGCCCATTACCTGCAATCTGTGCGCAAAATAAACTACTTGCGCCAAAAACACAAAAAATCCCCGAAAAAATCGGGGATTTTTGTTTAATTCAGGAATAATTACTTTGCAAGACTTACTGCAACTGCGCATGCAACCGTTGCGCCAACCATGGGGTTGTTGCCCATACCGATGAGTCCCATCATTTCCACGTGAGCGGGAACGGAGGAAGAACCGGCAAACTGAGCGTCGCTGTGCATACGTCCCATTGTGTCCGTCATACCGTAGGAAGCAGGACCTGCCGCTACGTTGTCGGGGTGCAATGTACGTCCCGTACCGCCGCCGGACGCTACAGAGAAGTACTTTTTGCCGTTTTCAACACACCACTTTTTGTAGGTGCCTGCAACGGGGTGCTGGAAACGTGTGGGGTTGGTAGAGTTACCCGTGATGGAAACGTCCACCTTTTCATGACGCATTATTGCAACGCCTTCGTTTACGTCGTCTGCGCCGTAGCAACGAACCTTTGCTCTTTCACCGTCGGAGAAGGGTACTTCACGCACGATGGTGAGTTCGCCTGTGTAGTAGTTGTACTTTGTTTGAACGTAGGTGAAGCCGTTGATACGGGAAATGATGTAGGCAGCGTCCTTTCCAAGACCGTTCAGAATTACACGCAGAGGTTTTTTGCGTGCCTTGTTGGCGTTGCGGGCAATTCCGATTGCGCCTTCGGCTG
Organism: Corallococcus sp. CAG:1435; assembly: GCA_000433775.1. GTDB lineage: Bacteria > Bacillota > Clostridia > Christensenellales > CAG-314 > Fimimonas > Fimimonas gallinarum. The sequence continues at coordinate 33,640 of HF998481.1, forward strand.
CGGCGAAACTTTCGTGACCTGCAAGGAATGCAAAGCAATCCGTTTCTTCACGCAACAGCATTGCGCCAAGGTTACCGTGTCCCAAACCTACCTTACGTTGGTCGGCAACGGAACCGGGAATACAAAAAGCCTGCAAGCCGAGTCCGATGCATTCGGATACTTCGGCGGCGTCCTTTACGCCCTTTTTGAATGCGATAGCGCATCCCAACGTGTACGCCCAAACGGCATTTTCAAATGCGATGGGTTGCACGCCCTTGACGATTTCTTCCACATTTACGCCGTGAGAACGGCACAATTCACGAGCCTCTTCCAGCGATTTCAATCCGTGTTTTGCAAGTTCGGAATTGATTTTGTCTATTCTTCTTTCATATCCTTCAAATGTGATAGCCATTTTCCTTTCCTCCCCTGTTATTCGTTGCGTGGAACGATGTATTTTGCGGCGTTTTCAAAACGTCCGTAGTGCTTCTTTGCCTTTGCCAATGCGTCGTTTCCGCTGACGCCTTCGGAAATGAGTTTCATCATGACGCCGAGGTTGACGTATTCGTAACCGATGATTTCGCCGTTTTCGTCCAAAGCGCAACGTGTTACGTAACCTTCCGCCATTTCAAGGTATCTGGGCCCCTTAAGTTTGGTGGAGTACATTGTTCCCACCTGACTGCGCAGTCCTTTGCCAAGGTCTTCCAAACCTGCGCCGATAGGCAATCCTGCATCGGAAAATGCCGATTGAGAACGTCCGTAGACGATTTGCAAAAACAGTTCTCTCATTGCCACGTTGATTGCGTCGCACACAAGGTCGGTGTTGAGCGCTTCGAGAAGGGTTTTGCCGGGCAGAATTTCCGCAGCCATTGCGGCAGAGTGCGTCATTCCCGAACAACCGATGGTTTCCACCAACGCTTCTTCGATTACACCGTTTTTGATGTTGAGAGTAAGTTTGCAAGTGCCTTGCTGAGGTGCACAGCATCCGCATCCGTGCGTAAGACCGCTGATATCTTTGATATCGTAAGCCTGTACCCACTTGCCCTCTTCGGGAATGGGAGCGGGACCGTGATTGCAACCTTTTTTCACGCATTGCATAAGTTCTACTTCGTGTGAGTATTGCATAAGTATTTACGTCCTCCAATTAAAATTTACAACACAAATATTATAGCACAAAGCCCACCGATTGCAAAGATTTTGCAAAAATTTTTTTGTCTATTTATTATTTGAATTCTTTTTAGTGAACAATGCTTTGATTTTTGCTCCGAGATTTTTGAAGAAGTTGCCGATTGCCGTAAAGCCTTTCTTCAAAGCAACGCCTAAGTCTGCAAAGGTCTTTTTCTTGACTGCAAACCAGAAAATCGCAAATATGCTGCATTAAGTCGTTTAGTATACGATAAACAAGTCTATGTCCAAAACAGTGCCGAAATCGAAACTCTTTGCCCCGATTGCTTTCATGGAATAGGCAAAACCGATGGCGTCTTTCGTGCCGATAAGTGCGTTTACCGCCATTGAGCCGACCTGCATATTCAGGTTTTCAGCAGTACCTATTTTCAGCACGGCGTTCAGGGTGTTGAACAAATCCGCCGTATCATCAGCCGAAAGATTGTTAAGCGTAAGCGATTTGTGCGTTACGGTATAGGCAAAGCCGTCTTCTTCCGTCTTATCTACGCGAACGGTGGACGAAACGTAAAGGTTATCGGAGATATATTTTTTGAAGTATTTATACGGGAAACCGCCCATATCTGCTTTGAACGGCGTAAGGTCGAGTTTTGCCACGACGTTGAAGTCCGCGCTGCCGTTTGCGGCAATTTCCGAAAAATCAACCTGTACGACGGTTACGGATACTTCCTTATCGCCCAACTTGATTTTGCCTCCCGTTTGCTCGTAAAAGACCATCTGGGCAATCGCCCCGACATGCTTTTCGGTGAGGAAAATCGGATCTGTCATACTTTTGCCCGCAAGTGAAGCAAAATTGACCGAATAACCGTTGTAGCCTTTGTCCTTTTCATAGACGATAAGCCCGTCGATTTTATCATTGACTGCGCTTTTCATTTCGACGAAATCCTGCTCGCCGTAGGCATTCGGGCAAAGCGCGGTTTCGTCAACCGCTTGCGTAAGAGTTTTTAATTGCCCTGCCGTGCGGAAAAGATCTATGCCGTACGTCGTGCGGACGTAGATATAACCGCCGATCACCACTACGCCCAGAACCGCCACAATGACAACAAGGCTGATAATAATTCTTTTGATTGCTTTCATAAAAATTCTCCTATGAGATACCGAAAACGTGCGTCAAAACAAGAAAGGGATTTCGGTTTTTCAAAAGTCACTCGGGCAAGCGGGCGAATGCCCG
>HF998481.1:36015-38865 GCA_000433775.1 Corallococcus sp. CAG:1435
TCAGGCGCAAATCGCAGTTCTAAATTTGCGTTACCGTAAGTGTGCAATTTGCCGCTGTACCTGTGTTTATGACTTCGATTGTGTAATTATCTTCGCGATCTATGGTAATGCTCTTAACACCCTCCCCGTTTTCGTCTATATAAACTTCTCCGTCTGAACCGTATACCTTGAAAGTGAATGCCGAGTTGGAAAGTTCAATCGTATACGTGCAAGAATCCTGTCCTGACCCTAACGGTAAACGGAATGATTTACTGTCGTAGTTTACATACCACAACTCTCCGGATGTAGCGGTATTCCCCTCAAATGTGAGTTCTGTCGGTACATTTTCAAACTCCGCAGTAGCGGTTACATCATTTTCGGGCATTGTGAATGTCAGTTCCCTTTGCGTCAGATCCAACCCCTCTGTATCAATACCCTCGATTGTCCATTTTACAAAGGTTTTATCGGTATACTGATATGCTGTAAGAGTTACAGTGTCGCCGCAGTAAGCTTCGAGAGATGTCTCCAGTTCTCCATCACCGACTTGCGCCACACCGCCCTGCACAGTCACAGAACTCTTAACAAGGTCACGTAATTCTGCCGTTGCCGTAACTGCGTTTGCAGGCATTGTAAAGGTCAGCTCTTTATTGGTGAGCGTCAAACCGTCAGGAACAAGTCCATTGAATGACCACATTACAAACTCTTTACCTACGGGCACTTCTGCCGTGATTGTGACGGTATCGCCGTAGTGCGCTTTGACAGAGGCAGATGCGACACCATCGTTCACTTGCGCCTTACCGCCGTTGACTGTTACGGTGTAGTCGATAAACTCATAATTTGCGGTCGCCGTAACATTGCCTGCGGGCATGGTAAAGGTCAGCTCTTTATTAGTGAGAACCAACTCCGATGTGTCAACGCCTGTGATTGTCCATCTCGTAAACCTCTTGCCTGTTTCGGGGGTAAACGNNGGGTGCGTTTGCCGTGATTGTGACGGAGTCACCGTAGTGCGCGGTCGCCTTGTCTGCCGTGCCGTCCGTTACGGTTACAGTATAGTCGATATCTTCCAGAACAGCGGCTACATTGATGTCGTTAGCGGGCATGGTGATCGTAAGCGGAGATTTGGTGAGATCCAATCCCGTAAGATCGTCCACTCCCTTGATGTTCCAACTATCAAACCTCTTGCCTATGACCTTATCTGCCGTAAAAGTGACTTGTTCGCCGAACTTTGCCGTCTCTTTGTCCGCCGTGCAGTTTTCGAGAGCAAACAGGTATGCCTTGTCGCCGTAATTGGCGGTCGCCGTGACTGCGTTTGCAGGCATTGTAAAGGTGATTTCGGCTTTGGTCTTGTCGTCGACGGTTACGCCTTCAATCGTCCAGCTCGTGAACTCCTTGCCCGTTGCGGGCGCGTTTGCTTTAATTTTGACGGTTGCCCCCTCGGCATATTCGCCGCCGCCCGTGCCGTTTGTAACGGTTACGGAATATGCCTTGTTATTGTCGCATGCGGAAAGTGCCGCAACAGACAACACAAACATCAGCGCGATTACAAGCATTGTAATCATTGACTTCCTTTTCATAGACTTCTCTCCTTTTTTTTATTTTATTTCCAATCGCTCTTTTGCGATGTGAAACCGTTTTGTTATTTCTTTTTTCTGAACACTGCAATGAGGTCGGCAAAGGACTTTTTCCTGATGACGAACCAGAAAATCGCAAAGCCGCCCACTCCTGCAACTGCAACGGAACCGACTGCAATTCCCACAATCGCACCCGTGGACAAACCGCCCTTGTCGGGTTCGGGGGTTTTATCTCCGCCCGTGGGTTTGTCTTCGTATACCGCGGTCAGGCTGACTTCACCGCTTACGGTAAAGGTGTAAACTTTTTCGGTGCTGACGATGTTGCCGTCCCCGTCCTTCCAGCCCTTGAAAATCTTGCCCTCTTCGGGCTCGTCTGCGGTTATGGTTATGCTTTCGCCTTCTTTGTAAGTGCCTGCGCCCGTGCCGCCGTTTACCTTGATTTCAAAGGACGGCGCTTCTTCCACGTTCCTGTAATTTGCCTTGACTGTAATATCTCCTGCGGGCATTATAAACGTAGTGCTTGCGCTCGTTGCGCTTGCAAACTCGATTGTTACGCCGTCCGTTTCGCAAGTCCACTTGTCAAAGACTTTGCCCTCGGGTGCTTCCCCTGCGGTAATGGTCACCGTATCGCCGTAATGCGCGGTCGTCTTGTCTGCCGTGCCGTCCGTGACGGTTACCGTATAGTCGATGTCTTCGAACACCGCGGTGATTGTTACGGAATTTGCAGGCATTGTGAATGTGGTGTTTTCGCTTGTCAGATTGTCAAAGGAAACTCCGCCTTCGCTCGTCCAACGGGCAAACCGTTTGCCTGCGGGCGCATTCGCCGTAACGGTGACGGTGTCGCCGTATTTGGCTTTTGCTTTGTCCGCCGTGCCGCCTATGACGGTCACAGAATACTCCATTTCACTGTAAGTTGCTTTTACGGTGACGTCATTTGCAGGCATTGTAAAGGAAAGTTCTTTCTTTGTGAGGTCCAATCCTGCGGTGGCGATTCCCGTAACCGTCCACTTGACAAATGCCGCGCCGCCAAGAGGATTTGCGGCAACCGTGACCGTATCGCCGACATAGTATTCTCCGCCGCCCGTGCCGCCCGTGACGGAAACGTAGAATTTTTGAATATCCTTATAATTTGCCGTCGCCTTGACGTCGCCTGCGGGCATGGTAAAGGTGAGTTCGGGTTTCGTGAGATCCAATCCTGCGGTGTGGAGTCCCGTGACCGTCCAATTGTCAAACTCCTTGCCCTTTTCGGGTGCGTCTGCCGTAATGGTGACGGTTTCGCCGTAATGCACGGTCGTCTTGT
>HF998482.1:0-17265 GCA_000433775.1 Corallococcus sp. CAG:1435
AGGAAAATTGCATTGCAAACACGGCAACAGTTACTCAGAATACGCAACAACTTGAAAAAACAAACACATAAAGACTGCTTCATATGCGTTTTTCCGCCGTTAGCCTGTATCTCATGCTTTGCACGCTTCACAACACAAAACACTCAACGTGTTTTTCCAGATAATTTGCAAAAAAAGTAACTTCGCATGCACAAAATCACACGACAGTGTTTTATAAATATTTTCGTTGCACGTTAAAGAAGATTTGCAAGTAATTGTAAAACCGCAAATGGAAACTGACAATTTGTCTTTTACTCAGTTTTGCACTTAAAAGTACAATTCACCACACCACAAAAAAACTTCCCGATTTTTCGGTTCGGGAAGTTTTACTTCTACTTTACGCCGCCGTCGTTAATGAACAGCACGCCTATTGTGTTTGCACCGCAATGAGTTGTTATCGTGCATCCTGCGGTAGTTTCGAGAATCTCGTCAAATATGCCCCACGATTTTACCATTTCTTTTACGTTTTCGGTAATTCCTTCTTCCATTTGCGTGTGCGTAACAAAGCAACGTGTTTTGTCGGGAGTTGTGTAGTTGTCATGCACGGCATTGACGTATTTGGCAATGCAACGCTTGTAACTTCCCACAGGCTTTTGCCACACTCCCATTTTGCCTTTTTCTACGGAAATACACGGCTTGATGCGCATAAGGTTTGCGCCAAGGTAGGACAATGCCGAGCACCGACCGCCCTTGTACAAAAATTCCAGAGAATCGATAACAAACGACGCCTGCACTGCGCCCGAGCGTGCTTGCGCACGATTTGCAATAGATTGTGCATCCATACCTATTTCGACCATGTCGCAAGCGTCCAACACCAGCAAGCCTATGCCTGTGGACAATGTGCGAGAATCCACAACGTAGACGTTTCGGAATTTTGCCGCCGCTTTTTGTGCATTGTTGTAGGAAGAGGACATATCGGAAGAAATGGTAAAATGCACAATGGCATCATATCCCGACGTCAGGATATTGCGGAAGAAATCGCTGTACTCTTCAATGCTACGTGCGCCTGTTTTGGGCAACTTTTTTGTTGAAGCGTAGTAATTGTAGATATCCTGCGGATGAATTGTTTCTCCGTCCAGCAAATTTTCACTACCCAAGGAAACGAACAGAGGCACAATGGAAATGTCGTTCTTTTCCACAAGTTCTTTGGAAAGATCACAGGTGCTGTCTGCAGATATTTTAATTTTCATAGACTCCTCCAACAACTAAATTTAATGTTAAACAAACTCAAATTATTGCAATCTGCAACAATTTTCGCAATTTACACATTTTTCGGCGTCACAGGAAGGCACATCGTTTTTGGGGAAAATTATTCTTCCCACACCTACTACCGTGCAATCATCGGGAACATCCTTCAAAACCACGGAATTTGCACCAATTTTGACATTGTTGCCTATAGTTATGTTACCAAGCACTTTTGCCCCCGCACCGACGATGACATTGTTTTTCAACGTCGGATGACGTTTGTTGTGTTCCTTACCGGTACCGCCGAGCGTTGCGTTTTGGTAGATGGTACAATTATCCCCTATTTGTGAAGTTTCTCCGATAACTACCCCTTGACCGTGGTCGATAAACAAATTTTTGCCAATCTGCGCTGCGGGGTGAATTTCTATTCCCGTCCAAAACCGACTGCATTTACTTATCAACTCCGCCAAAAAGCGCAGATGTATTTTGTAAAAAAAGTGAGCAATACGGTGATTTATTACCGCATGCACACCCGGATACAGCAACAGTATCTGAAACCAGTTGCGTGCAGCAGGGTCTCTGCGTTTGATGGAGCGAAAAAAACCTTCTTTGTTTTTGGTCATAAACCTCACCGAACAAACCATTTTGACTGTGAACAAAAGCGTCAAAACAGCCTGCAACAGACATATTATAAAATTTATTTATGAAAAAAGCAACGATTTTTATGAAAAACCGTTTCAATTATCGGCGTTTTTGGCGGGAATGTTTTTCCACACATTTCCCAAAACGGTAACTTCACCGTTTTCCACAAGCAAACCTCCCTCATGCCACATGCTGTACACGGGACAGCCAAGGTCTTTCAATGCTCGCCTTGTGCATTGTTGCTGCAATTCGGTGTTTAGAAAATGCACTTCCAAGTCAAATCCGCCTACCAGTCCCAGTCCGCTGAAAATTCCGTAACTTTCGTAGTCCTCGTCAGGTGTGATGTGGTATTTTTCCAGTTGCAACATGGCACCTGCCGATGCACCTGCAACGACGCCACGAAAGTTTTTGACCTCATCGACAAGTCCCAACGTTTCCAGGCGCGCTATTGCCTTTTCCGGCATTCCCCCTGTGAAGAAAAGCACGTCGGACTGCCTTATCATTTTGCGAAAATCACACCCTTTCTGATAAAAGTTGAGCCACTCCACGTCTTTTTCGGCAATGCCGTAGGAAAGAAAAGGACGCAAAATACTGTCGTACTTTTCACCGCCTTTGCCGTAGACGGAAAGCCAACTGTCCAAATCCCATGCCTGACTTTCACGGTAAGCCAACGGAAGCACAAGAACGTGTTTGTCGCGAAAATATTTTTCCAACTTTCCTTCCGTCCAGTCACCGTCGAAGTTGTAGTAATTCAATAGTATGTTTGTCATAGTATTCTGTAAAAGTTGAATTGCGTTAGTAATTGCAACTGTTTGTCGCAATACGGCGGTCAAAATCTGCAAATTTACATTTTGCAATTATAGGTTTTTTCTGCCGTGAAAATAAGTTGCAGGTAGCAAACTTGCCTAAATCAATACAACTGAACGCCGTTTTTGGAAACATAGGCGTATGCGATTTTGTGAGCCGACGGCGCTTTGTCGCCAATGTGTATTGACTGTTTGAGCATTTCCACCGCTTCGTCCAGCCCCTTGCCGTTGTGGTACACGGTACACAGTACATCGCCCTTTTTTACTGCACTTCCAAGGCAAACGGACATTGCAACACCTACCGAGAAGTCGATTTTGTCCTCCTTCTTCAAGCGACCGCCTCCAAGCAAGGTGACTGCCCTGCCGATGTTTGCTGCATTCATTTTGTCAACGAATCCGTCTATTTCCGCAACTACCTCGTACCTACTGCCCAACACAAATTTTTCAGGGTGCAAAATGTAACTTTCGTCGCCGTGTTGCGCATGCACCATTTCAGCCAGTTTACGCAAGGCTGCGCCACTTTCAACAACAAAGCAAAAGGCTTTTTCCGCCTCTTCTTCGCTGTACTTACCGGAAAGTGTAAGCAGTTTGACGGCAACTTCCTTAATTTCATTGTACAAACGGTTTTGTTTGCCTTTCAATACTTCTATGATGCCGATTACTTCCAGCGAATTTCCCACATGGTCGCTGAGTGGCTGTTCCATATCGGTAATCAGCGCCCCGATGTTTTTCCCTGCACGGGTACCGATTTCCACCATTTTTTCCGCAAGTTGCAAAGCGCTTTCCTTTGTAGGCATAAATGCTCCACTACCGTATTTGACGTCCAGAAGAATTGTATCGGCTCCGGAAGCAAGTTTTTTACTCATAATGCTGCCGCAAATAAGCGGAATGGAATCCACCGTGCCGGTAACGTCTCTCAAAGCGTACAATTTTTTGTCGGCAGGCGCAAGATTTGCCGTCTGACCGATGACGGCGCATCCCACACGCTTTACAACGTCGAAAAATTCCTCTTCGCTCAAAGCGGTGTCAAAATTGGGAATACTTTCCAACTTGTCTATTGTGCCTCCCGTAAAGCCCAATCCACGTCCACTCATTTTGGCAACATAAACGCCGCAACAAGCAAGTATCGGCGCAAGAGCCAACGTTGTACTGTCTCCGATACCTCCCGTGGAATGTTTGTCGCACACCACGCCGCCCAAACGGGACATATCCACCACGTCCCCGCTGTTTAGCATAGCCATGGTCATATCGAAAATTTCCCTGTCCGTCATGCCGTTGAGCAAAATTGCCATAAGCAAAGCCGACATCTGGTAGTCGGGTATTTTACCTTCCGTGAAGCCGTCCACAAAAAAATTTATTTCTTCGGTGGTAAGTTCCGCTTTGACTTTTTTCTTATCGATAATATTGAGTATGTTCATTTTATGCTCCGTAACTGTCTGTTTTGTATCAAAGTATTGCCACTGCAACACTGTTATTTATTATACAATAAAGTTGCTTGAATTTCAATACACAACTTAAAATATTGCAAAATTTGCACGCTAAATTCACAGAAATGCAACTGACTGAAAAGACGAAAGCAGATGACGCAAATTTAATGTACCCGAACCAACGTAGTTTTCACCCCATACCTGCAGTCAAATTCTTTACAGCAATGGTCCCGTCAACGAACAAGAAAGTTTACAAAGTTGTCGAACTTGCCTAAAACGGCATTCAGCACTATTTGCACATTATTTGCATTAACAAAAAAATGTGGCGGTGCCGAAGCACTGCCACATTACACAAAAACGACTTTACCAATCTTCGCTGATGTCAGTCTTGATGTCGGTGTAAAACTGCTTGTACTTGTCCTTGAACTTGTCGGCGTCGGAGCGGGAATCCTCCTTTTCGGCGTCGCACAAATCCATACCGTCGTCATCCATAAGTTCCGACTGACGCATAAGTTGGTACATTGTAGATTTACTTTTCATTGTCTTCACCGATTATTTGTTGTCCGAACCGTCCTGAGGCTTGTTTTCGGAAGTTACTTCCGAGGTTGTTTCGACGGGTTGAGAGGAAACTTCCGTGACAACGGGTTGTGCGGATGCTGCACCATCGCCTACTGCAACTGCCGCCTTTTTGCGTCCGAATCTGTGAAGATTGCTCTTGTCGATTTCGCCCGCCTTTGTCAAAGCCCACTTAGTGAGAACAGGACCGATAAGTTCGTAAACGAGAACGGCGCACATTGTGATTGTAACAATCTTTTTGCCCACTTCGGGATTGACGTCAGCAAATTCCTGACTGCACATCGTAGCCATACCGATAGCAACGCCTGCCTGCGGGAACAAAGTGATGCCCAGATACTTTTTCACTTTGGGGTCGCTCTTGGTAACTGTGGCGCCCAAAACGGTTCCGAAGTACTTGCCGGAGCAACGTGCCAAAAGGTAGACGACCAAACTCAGAATGAGCGTCCAACCGCCTGTTGCGAACATACCCAAATCCAGTTCGGCACCGGACAGAATGAAGAACAACATCAACAAAACGGGCGTCCAACGGTCCACGCCTTCCATCATTTGCGTTGCTTCTTTTCTCAGGTTGATAAACACCGCTCCTGCCATCATGCACACAAGCAGATCGGAAAGCCCGAAGGGGAATTCGTAGTTGGTTTCAAGATAACTGAACAGTTGGCAAACACCCAAACTGAGAATAACTGCCGTCAAAGAGGCAATAAGACGGTTATCTCTGGATTTGAAGAAACGGGGAATAACGGACAGCAAAGCGCCGATAAGTGCGCCGATACCCAAAGATGCGATTATTTCCACAATGGGCCAAACGGCTATGTTCAAAACTGTCGGAGCTTCTCCGCTTGCCAAAGCCAACGCAATGGAGTTGGAAATAGCAAACACTATGAGGCCTACGGCGTCATCCAATGCAACTACGGGCAACAAAGTTCCCGTAACAATACCTTTTGCCTTGTACTGACGCACTACCATAAGCGTAGCGGCAGGCGCCGTGGCTGTTGCGATAGCGCCGAGGATAATTGCCTCGTAGGTGGGGATATCGAGCAAAGAGCCAAGTGCAATAAGCAAAACGTCTACGCACAAAGTAGCACACAACGCTTGGAAGAAGGTAATAGTAATGGCGCTTTTACCTATTTCCTTAATGTGAGAAATTCGGAATTCTACGCCGATGGAAAAACCGATAAAGCCCAATGCAACGGTGCTTACGAAAGCAAGGTTTTCGTTTACGGTTGGATTTATTACTCCTGCGGCGTAAGGTCCGATAATAAGACCTATGATAAGATAACCGGTTACGTTGGGAAGACCGATAATCTTCATAATACGGGTTGACAGCAACCCTAAAATTAAAGCAATGGCAATTGCAAGTAAAGCATTGATCATTTTGAGTCCTCTTGATTTAATTTTATTAGCAAAATACCTTTTTACCGTTGTTTATTTTAGTCCCAAAACGGCATTATGTCAAACATTTAAGCCTCAAAAATTCCTTGATAGGCATAAATAAAATCTATACTTTATATATTTTATATTTTATAATTAAATTTGCTAGCGAAAATGATATTGCAATGCAAATTTTGCATTGTCGTGCGTAGGTGTTGCATCAAAAATTAAAATACTGATGTTAAAGGTTTGATAACTGCTGTAAGAAGTTTGTTTTGAAGTGTAAAATCAGTTTTTACGTTGTGAAATCAAGCATTACGAAGTTAGTCGGCACGGAACTTTTGAAGGTTTGACAAGAAACAGCATTTTGTTGTTAATGCCGTATCAAAATAACGAGGTGAACCGAAGTTAAAAGATTGGTTACTGCCGTAAGAAGTTCAATTACTGCTGTGAGAATTCAAATTGAAGTGTAAAATCAGGTTTGACGTGCAAATTTAACATTACGTTGTGCTAATTTGTGTATTTTTGTGCAAATGTTTCTTACAAAACGTCCATTTCCGAGCCTTGATTTTGCCTTGTTGCACAAAGCAAGCACAACTACCTTTGAAAAGCCAGTCGGTTGAGTGAAATATCGGCGTCAAGTGTACCCTGCTTCTTCACTTCCGCCAAACATTGCATTTCTGTGTTTCACTCTAAACTTGCAAATGCGTTTCAACGGTAATGTTGAAACAAAAATTTGTTTGTTTCATTGCACAAAAAAGTCATTTCTAAAATCACGGAACAAATACTTGCGAAATAAAAGCACGTTGTTCGCTTTGAACTCTGCACGAGCGTATTGTCAATTACATTTCGACAAACTAAAAAAGCAACACTGCCGCTTTCAGCAAGTACGGTGTTGCTTAATTATTTTGACTTTTGTAGTGTAATTTCAATTTTTACGCTGTAAATATCAGCCTATGTAAAATTTTTCATTGATTATAGGAAACAGAGGCAAGTGTATTTTTCAAAAAACCTGTTGTTAAAACCACTGTATTCAACAATCTAGTCCCTCTTTTTGCAATGCCTGCGCAACCTGTGATTTCAAATCTTCCGCCGTGCCGTCGTTTTGTATTACAATATTCGGTCTGACGTTTACAAAACTTTGTTTGGCAATAATTTCCCCGACATTTTGTCGGCTGCTTCCGTCACGGGCGACAACACGGGCAATTTGCGTTTCCCTGTTGCTTTTCACAAGCCACACGGAATCCCACTGAAAGTCGAATGCGTCAAACACGGGGATTTCAACAAACACATCGCTGTCGCTGTTGTCTACTTCATTTTGCAAAAGACTTTTTACCTTTCCGTAAAACAACGACGAATAACTCTTGTAAAGGTCGTCGTCGGCAAATACCCTTTGACGTATTGCCTTTCTGTCAAGTTTTCCGTTTTTGACGTAACTTTCACCCAACAGTTTTTTTACGGAGTCCACTACTTGCCGACTCTCTCCCGCCTGCCGTGCCAGCACGTCGCAAAACACCACTTTGTAGCCTTGCTGTTGCAAAATTTGCGTCACCGTCGATTTTCCGCTTCCTATACCGCCTGTAATGGCGATTACCTTACGCTTCATAGAGAGTTTTTCCCTCCTCCGTTTCCGCCACGAGAGGGCAAGCAAGCGTTACGGCGTTTTCCATTTCTCGCTTGACAATTTCCTTTACCTGCGCCGCTTCTTCCTCGAAGCAATCGACAATTATTTCGTCATGCACCTGCAACACCAGTTTGCTTTTCAAATTGGCGTTTTTCAAAGCGTCGTCCACCTTCAGCATTGCAACTTTCATTATGTCGGCGGCACTTCCCTGCAAGGGCATGTTCATGGCTGCACGTTCGCCAAAAGCACGCAAATTGAAGTTGGAAGATTTAATTTCGGGGATTTGTCTGCGTCTGCCCGATATCGTGGTGACATAGCCCTTTTCCCTAGCCTGCTCGACGCAACCGTCGAGGTAGGCTTTGATTTTGGGAAAACGGGTGAAATACAGTTGAATGTAATCGTGTGCTTTTTTGACGCTTATGCTGGTGTTTTGAGAAAGTCCGAAATCGCTTATGCCGTAAATTATTCCGAAATTGACGGCTTTTGCCATGCGACGCATATCCTTGTTGACCATTTCAATGGGGATACCCATAAGTTCCGAGGCTACCTTTGCGTGAATATCCTCCCCCTTTTTGAAACTTTGCAAAAGGTTTTCGTCCAAAGAAAAGGCGGCAAGCAAGCGCAATTCTATCTGCGAGTAGTCGGCGCCCACAAAAACGCCGTGTTTGGAACAGAACAACTTGCGAATTTCCTTGCCCATTTCGTTGCGAATGGGAATGTTTTGCAAATTCGGGTCGGAACTGGACAATCTGCCTGTGGAAGTAAGCGTCTGATTGTAAGTTGTGTGCACAATGCCGTGCTTTACCAACGGTTTCAGACCGTCAACGTAGGTGCCAAGCAACTTGGAAACTTTGCGATGCTGCAATATTTTTTCTACAATCGGGTGCTTGTCCGCAAGGTACTCCAACACTTCGTTGTTTGTGGAATACCCACGCTGCGTTTTTTTGCCGTGTGGCAGATGCAACTTATCAAACAACACGGCGGAAAGTTGCATAGGACTGTTTACGTTGAGTTTTTCCTCTCCTGCAAGTTGGCGTATTTCTTGCGTCAGTTCATCCAACGTGGCGTGCATTTCCTTGGACATGCTTTCCAGCAAAGGCAAATCCACTGCTACGCCCTCTTTTTCCATGCGGTACAGCAAATCGGAAAGAGGCAATTCCACGTTGTAGTACAGTTTATCCACGCCGTTGGCAGTAAGTTGAGAATTCAACAGGTTTGTCAGCGCAATTATTCCTGCGCCGAAAGTTTTGTGACCGTACGCCTCAACAAGGCTTTTCAGATCTTTGTGCGAACGGTACTCCACAAGATATTGCATTATGCACACGTCGTACACAATGTTGCAAATTTTAGCGCCCAATTTGTCCAAAGTGTGTTTCAACGCTTTGCCGTCGTACACCGCCTTGTCAATGCCGCTTTCCAAAAGAGGCGCAACAATTTCCAATACACTTTGCAACGTCAATTCGTCCAGGAAACTGTCTCCGATTTTAACTTCGTAATCTTTTTCCGCACTGCCCGACAGATACACCCTTTCCCCGTCGTAGTGAAACGCCACTTTGTCGCAACGTGAAAGAAGTTGTACAACCTGAATCAGTCGCTCTTTTTCCGTTATTTGCTCCGTTTCCGTCTGCACCGACTGCGTTGAAGGCGTTTCAAAGTTCAACCTTGAAATAAGTGAACGGAACTGCAAAACTTCCAGAAATTGCTTCACGTCGCCGTCAAGACGGTACACACCGCAGTTTTGCAAATCGCATGTGATGTCGGCGTTGCGCACTATCTTAGCCAAAGTTCTGCTTATGTAAGCCATTTCCCTGCCTTCCACCAATTTGTCGTGCAATGCGCCCTTTTCCTTGTCCACATTCTCGTACAAATTGTCGATGTTGCCGTACTTGTCCAGCAAAGACATGGCAGTTTTTTCTCCTATTCCCTTCACGCCGGGAATATTGTCCGATGTATCGCCACGCAAAGCCTTGTATTCCACTACCTGCGACGGCGTGAGGTTGTAAGAGGTTTTCAGCACCTCAGGCGTTACTTTTTCCACGTCCGTTACGCCACGTTTGGTAAACAACACCGTTATTTTGTCCGAAACCAACTGAAACATATCTCTGTCGCCGGAAACGATGAAACTTTCTCCGTCAAAATTTTGCGTTATCGTGCCTATTATGTCGTCAGCCTCGACGCCTTCCTTTTCCGCAACGGTTACCTGCATAACCTGCAAAAGTTGGTGCAAAACAGGCATCTGATTTGCAAGGTCGTCGGGCATTCCCTTACGGTTGGACTTGTACTCGGGATAAATATCCTTGCGGAAGTTGTGTCCCCTCTTGTCGAATGCCACCACAAGTTTGTCGGGGGCAAAATCCTGCACCACTTTGAAAAGGATGTTGACAAAACCGTACACGGCATTGACGTTGCGCCCCTCCTTGTCGTTCAACGGGGGAAGGGCAAAATACGCCCTGTTGATAATACTGTTGCCGTCAATCAAAAGAAGTTTTGTCATGTTGCACCTCTCGTTTTAGTGTCTGGCTTTTTCCAGAATAGGTTTCAGAAATTGTCCCGTGTAACTTTGCGGGCAGTCGGCAATTTGTTCGGGCGTGCCTTGCGCCACCACCGTGCCGCCTCCGTCGCCGCCTTCCGGTCCCAAGTCGATGATGTAGTCGGCGACTTTAATAACGTCAAGGTTGTGTTCTATCACAATCACAGTGTTTCCTGCCGCAACAAGCCGTTGCAAAATAGTTATCAGTTTTGCGACATCGTGTGTGTGCAATCCCGTTGTGGGTTCGTCAAGAATGTACACCGTTTTTCCCGTGCTGCGTTTGGACAGTTCGGTAGCGAGTTTGACACGTTGCGCCTCGCCTCCCGAAAGCGTTGTTGCGGGTTGTCCCAATTTGATGTAGCCCAGCCCGACGTCGTACAGCGTCTGTATTTTGTTGCGGATACTTTGAATATTTTCAAAGAAGTGTACCGCCTCTTCCACCGTCATGTTCAAAACGTCGGCAATGGACTTGCCCTTGTACTTTACGGCAAGCGTTTCTCTGTTGTAACGTGAGCCGTGGCACACTTCACAGGGAACGTACACATCGGGAAGAAAGTTCATGGAAATACGCAGTATTCCGTCGCCGTCGCAATGCTCGCAACGGCCTCCTTTGACATTGAAACTGAACCGCCCCGAAGAATACCCACGTTCCTTTGCGTCAAGCGTGGAGGCAAACAAATCTCTGATCAACGAAAACACGCCCGTGTAGGTTGCGGGATTGCTTCTCGGCGTACGGCCTATCGCACTTTGGTCGATGGCAATTACCTTGTCGAGAAATTCCACCCCTTCAACGCTGTCGCACAGCACGTCGGTGGGACGAGCCTTGTTGAGTTTTTCCGAAAGATAGGGTAAAAGCACTTCGTTTATCAGACTGCTTTTTCCGCTGCCTGAAACACCCGTTACCAAACACAAAGTGCCAAGTGGGAAGGACACGTCGATGTTTTTCAGATTGTTTTTACGTGCGCCGTGCACGGTCAGTACGTTGCCGTTTCCCAAACGTCTTTCGGTAGGAACGGGAATGTACAGTTTTCCGGAAAGATACTGCCCTGTAATGGAATTTGGACAGTTCATCACATCCTGCACACTGCCTGCGCACACTATTTCACCGCCGTGCACACCCGCTCCCGGTCCTACGTCCACCACAAAGTCAGCCGTGCGTATGGTGTCTTCGTCGTGCTCCACAACAATAAGAGTGTTGCCCAAGTCACGCAGGCGTGTGAGTGTGGCAATCAGTTTGTTGTTGTCCCTTTGATGCAAACCTATGCTGGGTTCGTCCAGAATGTACAGCACGCCCGTGAGTCCGCTTCCTATCTGCGTGGCAAGCCTGATTCGCTGTGCCTCTCCGCCGGAAAGGGAGCCTGCTTCTCTGTTTAGCGTGAGGTAACCCAATCCCACGTCTACCAAAAATTTAAGGCGAGCCTTGATTTCTTTCAGCACCATGTACGCAATTTTTTGTCTTGTTTCGTCAAGTTGTAAATCGGTGAAAAACCGCAAAGCCGCCACAACGGAAAGTTCGCCGACTTCCCAAATGTTGAGTCCGCCGACACGCACCGACAAAATTTCATCTTTCAGACGTTTGCCGTGGCACTTTGTGCAGGGCTTGTCAATCATAAATTTTTCGTATTCCTGACGTGTCCAATCACTTTTTGCCTCTGCATGACGACGTGTCATCATGGGAATTATTCCTTCCCACGTTGCGTTGTAGGTGCGCCCGTCTTCCAGCCTGCACACCAACTGTTCTCCACCGTTGCCGTACATGATGGTATTGTACGCCGATTTAGGCAGTTCTCGCACTGGCACATCGCAGGAAAAACCGTACTTTTCCGACAAAGCGTCGAAAAAGTTGCGCATCCAACTGGCAGCGCCCAAATTGAACCCAAGCAGGCGAATTGCCCCGCCGTGCAACGATTTGCTGTCGTCGGGCAGAATGAGCCTTTCGTCAAATTCCTGTTTGAAACCCAATCCGAGACATTCCGGACATGCGCCGAAAGGACTGTTGAAAGAAAAGGAACGAGGCTCCAATTCTTCCACGGTAAAACCGCAATCGGGACAGGCAAATTTTTGCGAGTAGGTGGTTTCCTGTCCGTTGGCGGACACCACAACCAAACCGTCGGCAAGTTTCAATGCCGCTTCCACGCTGTCGGAAAGACGTGTGTTCATGTCCGCTTTGACAATGAGTCTGTCCACCACCACGGAAATGTTGTGTTTGTTGTTTTTGACGAGTTTAATGTCCTCATCGAGAGTGCGTTGTTCTCCGTCTACGATAACACGCACGAAACCTTGCTTTTTCAGTTGTTCGAAAAGTTTTTGAAATTCGCCCTTTCTGCCACGCACGACAGGCGCAAGAATCAAAAGACGTGTGTCGACGGGCAAGGCGGAAACCTTGTCACAAATCTGGTCCACCGACGTTTTTGTAATTTCTTTTCCGCAATGCGGACAATAGGGAATACCCACACGTGCAAAAAGCAAACGCAGATAATCGTAGATTTCCGTTACCGTACCCACTGTGGAACGGGGGTTAGAGGAAGTTGTTTTCTGGTCGATACTGATGGCTGGAGAAAGCCCTTCGATACTTTCAACGTCGGGCTTGTCCATTTGTCCCAAAAACTGTCTGGCGTAACTGGACAAACTTTCCATGTATCGGCGTTGACCTTCGGCAAAAATGGTGTCGAAGGCAAGGGAAGATTTTCCGCTTCCCGAAAGACCGGTGAACACCACCAGTTTGTCTCTCGGAATGGACAAACTAACACTTTTCAGATTGTTTTCTTTTGCATTTTTGATTACTATTTCTTTCATAATACTTTTCGGCATACACAAAGTATGCACATCTTTTTGTACAATTACAGCCCAAACAATGCAAACAGGTACAAATAGGCTGAGCAAATGTCTTTATTGACGGTAACAACGGGGAAAACCTAATTGAAATGCAATTTTTGTGTCTTTTAGGGCTATTGCCCCAACGACACACCTACCACGATTTTGCATAACTACACCAATGTACATTGCATTTAATCGGCTGTCAGAGGCGGGGTGAAACTTACGCAAAAAGAAAGATTCGACTACGCTTGTCCTTTCTTTTTCTTTTTTAGTTTTTCCAACTGTTTGGTGAGGCGCACCACCTCTTCACGCAACTGTATTGCCTTTTCAAAATCCAACTGATTGGCAGCAGTTTTCATGCGTGCCGTTGTGTTTTCTATTGCACGTTCCAAATCCTTTGCGGAAAGAGCCGTTTCCCCCTTTTGCGTGATTTCCAACGTGTTTTCCACAAAATGACTTATTGTTTTGGGAACAATGTTGTGTTCTTTGTTGTAGTCGTCCTGAATTTTGCGACGACGGTTTGTTTCGCCTATTGCACGTTTCATGCTGTCGGTGATGACGTCGGCGTACATTATCACCCTTCCTTCGCTGTTGCGTGCAGCACGTCCTATTGTCTGAATAAGCGCAGTGTCGCTACGCAAAAAGCCTTCCTTGTCGGCGTCCAGAATGGCGACAAGTTTCACCTGCGGCATGTCCAATCCTTCACGCAGAAGATTGATTCCCACCAGCACGTCGAACTCGCCTTTTTTCAGTCCGCTTACAATTTCAACACGCTCCAACGTGTCAATTTCCGAGTGCATGTAACGCACCCTGATGTCCTGCTTTGCAAGGAAGTCTGTCAAACTTTCTGCCATACGTTTGGTCAAAGTTGTTACCAAAACCCTTCCGCCGCTGTCTACAACGGAATGTATTTCGCCCAGCAGATTGTCTATTTGTCCTTCCACGGGACGCACTTCCACCATTGGGTCCAAAAGCCCCGTCGGGCGAATGAGTTGCTCCACCACGTCGTCGGCACGACGCAGTTCGTACTCCGCAGGGGTTGCGGATACGCAAATCAACTGTCCCAAACGGGCGTCGAATTCGTCAAATGTGAGAGGTCGGTTGTCGTAGGCGCTTTGCAAGCGAAACCCGTATCCGACAAGGTTGGTTTTCCTCGCCCTGTCGCCGTTGTACATTCCCCTTATCTGCGGAATGGTCATGTGGCTTTCGTCAATGAAAGCAACAAAATCCTTGGGAAAATAATCCAACAGAGTGTAAGGCGGTTGTCCCGCTTCCCTGCCGTCAAAGTAGCGTGAATAGTTTTCGATACCGCTGCAATAACCCATTTCACGCATCATTTCCATGTCGTAGGAAACACGCTGTTTGAGTCGCTGCCCTTCCACCAGTTTTCCGCTGTCCAAAAACGCCTGCGTTTCCTTTTCCATGTCACGCTGAATGTTTTTTAGGGCATTTTCCATTGTTACTCCTTCCACTACGTAGTGGCTGGCAGGAAAAACAATTGTGTGCAAAAGGGTGGCTACGGTGTTGCCCGTCAGTGCGTCTATTTCGCTTATTTTTTCTATTTCGTCCCCCCAAAATTCCACACGGATAGCGTGTTCGGAGTTGGCGGCGGGGAATATTTCCAAAATGTCGCCACGCACACGGAATGTGCCACGGTGGAAGTCCATGTCGTTGCGCTGGTACTGTATGGAAATGAGTTTTTTTATTACCGCCTCACGGGAAACGTTGTCGCCGGGTCTAAGCGAAAGACTCATTTTGTAGTATTCGCCGGGAGCACCCAAACCGTATATGCAGGAAACGCTTGCCACCACTATTGTGTCACGTCTTTCAAACAGACTGCAAGTGGCGGAATGGCGCAATTTATCAATCTCGTCGTTGATGTCTATTTCCTTTTCGATGTACAAATCTCGGGAAGGAATGTAACTTTCCGGCATGTAGTAGTCGTAGTAGGAAACAAAAAATTCCACTCGGTTTTCGGGGAAAAACTCACGAAATTCGTTGCACAGTTGTGCCGCAAGCGTTTTGTTGTGGCAAATTACCAGCGCAGGACGGTTTACGTTGGCAATGACGTTTGCCATTGTAAAGGTTTTTCCGCTGCCCGTTACGCCACGTAACACCTGTGTGGCAAGACCGTTGTTCAAACCTTCCGTCAACTGTTTTATTGCGTGCGGTTGGTCGCCGCAAGGGCTGTAATTGGAATGCAACTTGAAATTCATTTTTTCTCCTGAAATTTACCGTTATTTTAATGTAACGTATGGAATAATTGAAAAAGAGCAAACTTCATCAAGCCTTTACAGACGCTACAAGTTGAAAATGTGTGTAATTCAACCTGCGTTGTTGAGTTTGTAAATTTCGTAAAGCCCTTTAAGGGAAAGTTCCCTGTCGATGTGATTGAAAAGCGGGTCCACCCGACTTACAATTTCCGAAAGACCGCCTGTTGCAATGACTTGAGCATCTTTAAGCCCCGTTTCCTTTTTGATGCGGTCTATCATGTACTTGACCTGTCCCACTGCTCCGAAAATGACACCGCTTTGTATTGCTTTGCGTGTGGACTGAGCAACGGTTTTTGTAGGTGTTTCTAAATCGACGTTGGGAAGTTTCGCCGTGCAGCGTGCAAGACTTTCTATTGTGGTTTTCAAACCCAATGTTATTGCACCGCCGATAAATTCTTTCTTTTCGTTTACCACGTTAAATGTCGTGGCAGTGCCGAAATCTACCAGAATAAAGGGCGCACCGTACTTTTTTTCCGCAGCGACGCTTGTAATTATACGGTCGCTGCCCAACTCACGTGGAAAATCGTACTTGATTGCTATGCCCGTTTTGATTCCGACGCCGACTATCAGCGGACGGACGCCGAAAACATGCCTTATCACGTGTGTGAAGGTGTAGTCCAGTTGCGGAATTACGGAGGACAAAATTGCACCGCTTATCTGCTTTTCGTCAATTTTGGAATGCCACAGCAACTGCAAAAGCAACGCCACGTATTCGTCCGAAGTGCGTTTGATATCTGTGGACATTTTGAAAGAACGGGCAAGTTTTCCCCCTTCTTCAAACAGACCTATTTTAACGTTAGTGTTACCGATGTCTACTGCAAGTATCATAAAGTTCACCCTGTGTGTTTTTCTGCCTCAGGCAGGATTTTTTTCGCTTTCGTCATGCTTCCAATTGTTGCCTTCCAGCCCCAACTTCAAACCACGACGTACACCAAGCACTATGTGCGGCGCCAATATCATGGAAATAAGATATTCCGGCAAAATGTTGGTGAGCAACACGCCCTTTATCACAACCACCAAAGAGTTGTATTCCTTACCTGCCAACTGATTGAAGAGATTCAGCGTGGAAAGGAAAAGCACGGTGTTTGTAACCAATCCGAAAAACGTTGCCACCGTTATGCAGATTGTCTGCCGTGTGTATTTGTTGCGCATTTTCGCCGTTGCCAAAAGCATTAGCCTGTACACGCCAAACGCCACCGCTCCCATAGCAATACGTGGCAAAACGGTGATTATCGGCCAATAGTAGACGGGAAAGCCTGCCACGGAAGACGGGAAGATGAATTCCTTGAAAAAGGAAGCAAGTCCAAACAGTGTGCAGGAAAGAACACCCGTAAGCCAACTGTTGTCGAGATAGCAAAAAGAAAAGGTGACAAGCAACACACAGGCTGCCGTCGCCGTAGGCAACCCAAGACTTATCACTCTGTCCAACATCATGGCAACGAAAATTGTTGCGAACATGACTGCATATTTAGCCAATTTGAATGCTTTGCTGTTGTTTACCATAAATTCCTCAATTTCGCCCGCAAGGGTGCGAATATCTTTTTTGGTAAAAAGACACAAAAACCAGAGTATCGCTCCGAAGATACGACCTGTTTACAGTTTATCACATTGCCACTTAAAAAACAATTAAATTGCAAAACTTTATCTTGCAGGTATTGTTGCGTCAAGTTGTTACCTTGCCGAAACGTTTTCATTGACTTTCTTCAACTTAAAATATACAAGTCAACTTTACAAGTAACAAAAATGCAAAAAAACTGCCGCAAAGGGCAGTTTTATTGCTGCATTTCCCCGTCATCCTTCCCTTCGGTGCGGAAAGCCACGATGACCTTTTCTATTCTGTCCAAAACCGCCTCTTTGCCCGTTTTGTTGAGAGATGAAACAGCCAGAATGTTGCCCTCGCCCACCTTCAAAAAAGAAGCAATGGCACGCAAGCGGTTTTTTACCTGACTTTTGGGAAGTTTGTCGGCTTTTGTGG
>HF998482.1:17357-26537 GCA_000433775.1 Corallococcus sp. CAG:1435
TCATGCCTTATGTCCACAAGGAAGAAAACATGCCTGAGCATTTTTTCCTTTGCAAGGTAATTTTCCAACAGACTTGCCCACTTGGATTTTTCCTCATCGCTCACCTTGGCAAAACCGTACCCCGGCAAATCGGCAAGCAAAAATTCTTCCTCGGTGTCGCCGTTAATCAGAAAATAGTTGATAAGACGTGTGCGACCGGGAAGTTTTGACGTGCGTGCAAGTTTGCCGTCCTCCGCAAGGAAGTTGATAAAACTGCTTTTTCCCACATTGGACTTGCCTGCAACGGCTATTTGGGGAATATCGGCAACCAGACACTGACCGTAGGTTGCCGCTCCCTTCACATAACAGGATTTTCGTATTTTCATTTCACCAAAGCATTGTCGAATACGTCGGAAATGTTTTCCGCAAGCACAAAGGTTATTTGATTTTTGATTTCGGCAGGAATTTCCTCCAAATCTTTTTCGTTGTCCTTGGGAATTATTACTTTGCGTATGCCCACACGGTAGGCAGCCAAAGCCTTTTCACGTAAACCGCCGATGGGTAGCACTTTGCCACGCAAAGTTATTTCTCCCGTCATTGCAACTTTTCCGCTCACGGGAATGTTGGAAAATGCCGACATCACCACCGTTGCCATTGTTACGCCTGCGGAAGGTCCGTCCTTGGGAATTGCCCCTTCGGGAACGTGAATGTGTATGTCGGTTTTTTCAAACCGTGATTTGTCTATGCCGTACTTTTCCGCAAGACTTTTTACCAAAGAAATTGCCGTGCGTGCCGATTCCTTCATCACATCGCCGAGATTACCCGTCAGTTGCACATCGCCTTTGCCGTCAAACAGCGCAGCGTCCACGTTTAAGGTAACTCCGCCAACTCTTGTCCAGGCAAGACCTCTTGCACTGCCGACAGTGTCGGGAATGATGCCCATTTCATCTTTGAATTTTTCTACGCCGAGGTACTCGTGAAGGTTTTCGGGAGTGATTTCCGCAACGTATTGCGGGTTCTGCACAAGTTTCAACGCTACTTTTCTGCAAATTGCCGCTATTTCCCTTTCAAGACTACGCACGCCCGATTCGCTTGTGTAACGTTCCACGATTTTTGCAAACGTTTCATTGGAAATTTGTATTTTTCCTTCGGGGATTCCGTGCAGAGCCATGTTTTTGCCAAGCAAAAATTTGTTGGCGATTTCCACCTTTTCCACTTCCGTGTAGCCGGAAAGTTCGATAATTTCCATTCTGTCCAAAAGAGGCGCAGGAATGTCGTCGGTAGCGTTTGCCGTGCAGACAAACAGCACCTTGGACAAATCGAAGGGAACTTCCAGATAGTGGTCGGTGAAACTGAAATTCTGTTCCGGATCCAATACTTCCAGCATTGCGCTTGCAGGGTCGCCCCTGTTGTCCATGCCCATTTTGTCTATTTCGTCCAAAAGCAAAACGGGATTTTTACATTCCGCCTGTCGCATCATGTAAATGATTTTGCCGGGAATTGCCCCCACATAGGTGCGTCGGTGTCCTCGTATCTCCGCTTCGTCACGCACTCCTCCTAGACTTACACGCAGATACTTTCTGCCCAAAGCACGGGCAATGCTCTTGACGATAGATGTTTTGCCCACTCCCGGGGGACCTACAAAGCACAAAATGGGTCCGTTCAATTTGCCTGTAAGTTGCATTACGGCAAGAAATTCCACTATTCTGTCTTTGATTTTTTCCAGACCGTAATGGTCCTCGTCCAGAATAGCACGGGCACGTACCAAATCCTTGTTGTCCGTTGTTTCCTTGTCCCACGGCATATCGCACAGCCAGTCAAGGTAGTTGCGTATCACCGCCGCATCGGGCGAAGTTGACGACATTTTGTTAAGACGGGAAAGTTCCTTTTCCGCCTTCTTTTGCACCTCTTCGGGCATATGACAGTTTTTTATGCGTTGGAGATACTCCTGCTTTTCGTTGGCGTCGTCGCCGAGTTCGGCGGAAATAGCCTTTATCTGCTCACGCAGGTAATATTCCTTTTGTCCCGCTTCCACCTGTTTGCGCACTCTGTTGGCAATACGCTTTTCCACAGTGGCAAAGTCCAATTCCGTAAGCATATACACGCAAAGTTGTTCCATTCTTTCGTCCAGATCCGTTTCCTGCAAAATTTGCTGGCGAGGACCAAGTTTGGTTACCACTTCGTTTGCGATAAGGTTGGTGAAAAGCAGATAATCGATATTTTGCATTTTGGCAAGTTCGCCTATGCCCAACTTGTTTATGCTGCTGTTTATTTCCGCATATTGTCTTGCTACGTCGCATGTTTTTTTGAAAAGAGCCTTTGTCTTGTTGCCCTCTTCACAATGAAAATCCAACGTGTTGACGTCAACGAAAATAATGCCCGTGGAAAGGCGGAAAGAGGAAATTTTCGCCGCTTCCAATGTTCGTACGGAAATTATTACCGACTGTTCGTCGTCCTTTTCCACTGCAAGCACTTCGGCAATTACGCCCACGTCGTACACGTCCCCCAATTCCTTAGGGCTGGTTTGCGTTGCGTCCACCTGGCTTACCATAAAGAATATTCCACCGTTTTCCAACGCAAATTTGACGGCATTGCGTGAAATTGTGCGTGCCACCTCTACTTTTGCTTTGACGTTGGGAAAGAAGAAGTTTCCCCTCATAGCAAGCAGGGGAAGATTGTTAAAAGTTTTCAATATACACCTCTCTAACGGCAAAAATGCCGTGCTCCAACTTTAGTTTGTATTTATTAAGCAATATTATAAACGAAAAATCCTGCGATTGCAACAAAAACACCCCATCAAAAAATGACGGGGCGTTTGTAGCGTGTCAAATCAGCCTGCACGCTTGATAATTTGCGGTTTTGCAACTCCCTCGACGCATCCACGGCTTACCTTTATTTTTGCAACGTCGCCTATGGAAGGTACTTCGTACATGCAATCCAGCATCATGTTTTCAATAACCGACCGCAAACCTCTTGCACCTGTTTTGAGGCGTATGGATTTTTCCGCAACGGCTTTGATGGCGTCGTCATCGAAAACAAGTTCGATGTTGTCCATCTTGAACAGTTTTTGATACTGTTTGATGAGGGAATTTTTGGGTTCGGTGAGAATCTTTATCAATGCCGTTTCGTCCAACGGCGACAAACCCACCGTTATCGGTAAACGACCGACAAATTCCGGTATCAGACCGTACTTGATGAAGTCCTGCGGTTGCAGATTTTTCACAAGTTGAGCATAGTCTATTTCTTCGGTACTCTTTATTTTGTTACCGAATCCCAAACCTGCGCCCTGCTGACGTTTTTCGGCTATTTTGTCCAGTCCGACAAATGCCCCGCCGCAAATAAACAGAATGTTTGTGGTGTCTATCGCAATGTTTTCCGCCTGCGGATGCTTTCTGCCCCCTTGCGGAGGTACGTTGGCAACGGTGCTTTCGATAATTTTCAGCAAAGCCTGTTGCACGCCTTCGCCGGAAACATCTCTTGTGATGGACACGTTTTCCGTTTTTTTGGCAATTTTGTCTATTTCGTCAATGTAAATAATGCCTTTTTCCGCTTTTTTAATGTCGTAATCGGCAGCCTGAATAAGTTTGAGCAAAATGTTTTCCACGTCTTCGCCCACGTAGCCCGCTTCCGTAAGTGTAGTAGCGTCGGCAACGGCAAAAGGTACGTCCAGAATTTTTGCCAAAGTCTTTGCAAGCAGTGTTTTACCGCAACCGGTAGGTCCGAGCATCAGAATGTTGCTCTTTTCCAACTCCACGTCATCGTCCGTTTTGGCGTACAAAACACGTTTGTAATGGTTGTACACCGCCACAGACAACGTTTTTTTGGCGGTTTCCTGTCCCACAACGTACTTATCCAGTTCGCTTTTGATTTCTTCCGGTTTAAGCAATCTTACGTGAGCGTCTTCCGACATATCGGCAAGACTTTCACCGTGAATAATTGCCGAACAGGTTTCCACGCACTCGTCGCAAATGCACACGCCGCTTGGTCCTGCAAGCAACTTTCTCACCTTATCTTCGCTTTTACCGCAAAAAGAACAATGTTGTTGCGTCATTTTTTCTCCTTTTATTTTCTGGAATAGAACACCTCGTCAACAATTCCGTAGGTCTTCGCTTCCTCGGCGGAAAGGTAGTTGTCCCTGTCGGTGTCCTTTTCCACCTCTTCCACCTTTTTGCCGACGTTTTCGGCAAGTATCGCATTGAGTTTACGCTTCATTTTGAGCAACTGACGTGTGTGAATTTCCACGTCGCTTGCCTGTCCCTGCGAACCGCCCAATACCTGATGAATCATAATTTCGCTGTTTGGCAAAGCGTACCGCTTGCCCTTTGTGCCGCTGGAAAGCAAAAACGCTCCCATGGAAGCCGCCATTCCTATGCATATAGTGGAAACGTCGCAACGAATGTACTTCATTGTGTCGTAAATGGCAAGTCCGGCAGTAACGCTTCCGCCCGGGGTGTTGATGTACAGCGAAATGTCCTTTGTCGGGTCTTTGGATTCCAGATAAATCAACTGCGCCACCACAAGGTTGGCTACGTCATCGGTAATTTCCCCCGACAAAAACACTACTCTGTCTTCCAACAGACGGGAATAGATGTCAAAACTTCTTTCACCGTTGTCGGTGCGGTCTACAACCATTGGTATTAACACTTTTTTACCTCCTGAACGGTTTGAATGCTGACGGAAAATCAGGCAATTGTGTTTTCCTTCTTCAACAGGTCAAGCAATTCTTCCGTTATTACCTGATTTTCAAAGTAGTAGCGTTCCTGCGGTTGCAAACCCGCTTTAAATTCCGCAAAGTCCTTGCCGACGTTTTGAGCATATTCCTTGATTTTGGCGTCAACTTTCTTTGCGGTGGCTTTGATTTTTTCCGCCTTTACTATTTCTTCGAAAACAAGACGTGTGCGCACAGCTTTTTCCGCACGTTCCGTGTAGTTGGCACGCAACGTTTCCATTGTGGAATTGGTGTACTTGAAGTAATTTTCAAGATTAAGTCCCTGATAGGCAAGTTGATACTTGAAGTCTTCCACGTATTCGTCCACCTGCTCGTCTATCATTGCTACGGGAATTTCCATTGTGGCGTTTGCCACCACCTTTTCCACAAGGTTGGATTGGTCCTTGTCCGACGCTACCTTGTCGTTTTTAGCCTGCAAAGTGCTTCTGATGTCCTTTTTGAATTCTTCCAATGTGGAAAATTCGCTTGCGTCCTTGGCAAATTCGTCGTCAAGTTCCGGCAACTGCTTCACTGTGATGCTGTTTACCGTGCAGGTGAAAACGGCAGCCTTGCCTTTCAGATCCTCGGCGTGATAGTCTTCGGGGAAAGTAACGTTGATGTCCTTTGTTTCGCCGATGTTCATGCCCACAAGTTGATCTTCGAAACCTTCGATGAATGTGTGCGAACCGATGACAAGCGTCTGCTTTTGCGCCGTGCCGCCTTCGAAAGCCACTCCGTCCACCTTGCCGCTGTAATCGAGGTTGATTTCATCCCCCTGCTGAACGGGACGGTCGGTAACTTCGATGTAACGGGCGTTGCGTTCACGCAGTCTTTCAAGTTCCGCATCCACATCGGCGTCGGTAACAACTTCCGGTTGCGTCTTTTCAATGGTAAGTCCCTTGTATTCGCCCAAAGTAACCACGGGACGAACGGTAACTACCACTGCAAAGGTAACGCCTTTGTCATCTATCTTTACAGACTTTTCGTCAATCTCAGGACGTGCAACGGGTTGCACCTTACTATTCTTATCCAAAAATTCCGTGTAATATTCTTGTGCGGCAAGATAAAGAGCGTCCTCGAAGAAAAGACCTTTGCCGTATCTGTTTTCCAAAACGTGCTTGGGAACATGTCCTTTGCGGAAACCGGGCACATTGTACTTGCCCTTGTTTTGCTCATACGCCTTCACGTCAAAAGCGTTCCATTCAGTCGCATCCATTTTGAAAGTAACGGTAAGCGTGTTTACTTCTCTTTTTTGTGTGTATTTCATTTTTATCCTCCGACATTTTTTTGCAATTAGTGTATTGCCTCTGAAGAGTTAGGCAACTTTTTTCAGCAAGTAATTATATCATACAGATAAAAATAAAGCAATCGTTTGCAGTCACATTGTTTCGTTGCTAATTGTTGCAAATTACCTGTCAAAAGTAAAATTAGTAACGGCAAACTTTGCGTTGTTAATGCGATGCAATATGCAGTAACAAAACAGGCAGGTAACGGCAAACGGGCAGGAATGAATATCAAACAACAGACATTCTCGGCACATTGCACTTTTTTCTTGCCTGTAACGCCTGCACGATGTATAATGGTAGTACTGCCGTCATGGCAAATAGGTTGCAAAGTTGCAAATTTTAAGGAGTTTTATGGCATACGACGCTTTGAGTCTTTCTTTGCTGTGCGAAGAAATGAACGACATTCTCACCGGCGGAAAAATCACCAAAATTTATCAGCCCGAAAGGGACGAGATTGTGTTGTTTGTTTTCAATAAACAAACTCACAAACTTATTTTGTCGGCAAACGCAAGCGTAAACAGAATACACATTACGGAAATGCCCACCGACAACCCAAAAACTGCGCCCGCCTTTTGCATGCTTTTGCGGAAGCACCTGACAAACGCCACCATCACAGGCATTACACAAATGCCCTACGAGCGAGTATTGGATTTTTCGCTGGAAGGAAGCGACGACCTCGGCTACCGCAACAAAATGCACCTTATTTTCGAACTTACGGGTAAAACTTCCAACACGGTACTTACAGACGGCGACTACGTTATTTTGGACAGCATAAAGCACCTGCCTCAGACATTGGAAAGTACCCGTGTCATTCTTGCGGGGGCAAAGTACACCTTTTTCCCTCCGCAAAACAAACTGCAACCCTTTGACATACCAAGAATACGGGAATTTTTGTCAAAGTGTGCAACTCCCCTAAGAAAAAGCCTCACGGAAAATCTGCTTGGAGTGTCGCAGACAACCGTCAACGAAGTTTTGTGGGGATTGGACGAAAACGATCACACCATCGTCAACAACGAAAAAGTTATTCAGGGACTGATGCGTTACAAGCATGGTTTGGAAAACAAACAGCCTAACGTCGTGTTTCAAAAAGGCGTGCCTGTGGAAGTTTGCCCTTTCAACTATCTTTCCAAAAAAGGCGAGAAGGTTTTTTACCCGACGCTTAACAAGGCGCACGACAGTTTCTACTTCCTGACGGACAAGGTGCAACGTTTCAACGACAAGGCAAAATCCATCACCACCGTTGTTAAAAATGCCGTATCACGCACGGAAAAGAAACTTGCCATACAACGCCAAAGCGTGTTGGAAGCGCAAAACAGAGAAATGTACAAACAGTACGGCGATTTGATACTGTCCAATCTGTGGCAGATAAAACAAGGGCAGACGGTCTTTTCCTGCCAAAACTACTACGACGGAAGCACTGCGGAAATTGCCCTTGATGCTACGCTAACGCCACAGCAAAATGCGCAGGCATACTACAAAAAGTACCGCAAACTTAAATCTTCCGCACAACACAACCAGGTTCTCGTGCAGGAAAACGAAAAAATGTTGGACTATCTGCTGACGATAAGGCAAAATTTACGCTACTGCACCGAAACGGAAGATTTGCAGGAAATACGGTCGGAACTTGTTTCGCTCGGACTGATAAAGGAAAACACGTCAAAGAAACAAAAGGAATTGCACGTAAAGCCTTTGAAGTACAACGTGCACGGTTTTTGCGTGTACGTAGGCAAAAACAACGTACAAAACAACCACGTAACATTCAAAATTGCAAAAAACGACGACATC
The DNA here is from genome assembly GCA_000433775.1 of Corallococcus sp. CAG:1435. Classification (GTDB taxonomy): domain Bacteria; phylum Bacillota; class Clostridia; order Christensenellales; family CAG-314; genus Fimimonas; species Fimimonas gallinarum. The sequence goes on from HF998482.1 coordinate 25,116, forward strand.
TGGCTACACACGCAAAAGATACACTCTTCCCACGTGATAATAGTAGCGGAAGGCAAAAACGTTCCTGACGAGGTAATTGTAGGAGCGGCAGAAATCTGCGCATTCTTTTCCCAAGTGTCTGAAGGAAGCAAAATTCCCGTAGACTACACGCAAAGGCAAAACGTCAAAAAACCGCCACACTCTCCTCTCGGGTTTGTTGTGTACAACACTTACAACACGTTGTTGGTAAATCCCAACCGCCACACGGAATGGCTTGAACAACAGTAACTGCAACGTCAAGCAACTTTTGGTATAAAGTCAGACAACATAAAGTATCAATTTTTCATTTACGTATGCAAATTTTTGATACAATCAACCTTGTCTGCGTGCTTTACTACGTTTGAAAGTCAACGTTTAAGAAACACTTTGGATGTTTACGTTTACGTGAAAATTTGTTTGACATGAAAAATTGACAACGAAAAAGGGGGATTTCAAAAGGGTGATAAGTCCCCTACTGTTTTGAAAACACCTTTTGGGTTACTCTCAACACTTCCCGCTTTGCAGTTATCTGCTACAAACTCATTTGAAATTTTACTTTACTGTCAAAAGGCATTGAGGGTTCTGCCGTAAGTTTTCATTTTCATGCAATGGATAATTCGCAGCATTTTTACGAAAATTTTGGCGTTTTTGCATTAAAATACCGCTGAAACTTCATTGTGCAGTATTTTGTTGTTCAAACACTACCCAGCAGTTGTTCAAACGCTCGTCAAACAACACTAGTTGCGCCAATTTCTTCGATCACGTTTTGATTTACTGTCCGTAAACTGTAAAACAATAACTGTTTTTGCCGTAATCTGAAAAACACGCTTGGCGTGTCCATTCATTAGGTATAAAGTTGAAGACGTCCGTCTTTTCCGAATCACGGCATTTTGCGACTTAACATGCGCATGCGAAATCGGCTTTTAAGCATTTTTCCAAAGTAAAAAGCAAGGATTTGTACACAAAAAACACAAACGTATTAAAAAAGGCGTAACACAAAAGTTGTTACGCCTTTATTTTTTGCTGTTGATAAATTATTCCTCTTCGGGCAAAGCCACGTTGTGATAGACATTCTGAACGTCGTCGTTGTCTTCCAAAGCGTCCAACATTCTTTGGAATTTAACGAGGTTTTCGCCTTCCAAAGTTACCATAGTTTGCGGCAACCACACCATTTCGGCGGAAACGAGGTTGAGCCCCTTTGCCACCACTGCGTCACGCACCGACGCCAGCGAGGAAGTTTCGCAAGTGATATCCACCATACCGTCTTCCACAGAAACATCATCGGCACCTGCCTCGATTGCCAATTCGAAAGCGCTGTCTTCATCGAGATTTACCGTGTTTTCCGCAACTACAACGCCCTTTCTTGCAAACAAAAAACTTACACAGTTTGTCTGTCCCAAACTG
>HF998482.1:26559-40358 GCA_000433775.1 Corallococcus sp. CAG:1435
CGTTTTTATCAAATGCGCAACGCACGTCGCCTGCCGTGCGGTTTTTGTTGTCGGTAAGACATTCCACAATAACTGCACTGCCTCCGATACCGTATCCTTCGTAGGTGATTTCGGTGTAGTCCACTGCGGAAAGTTCGCCGCTTGCCTTTTTGATGCTGCGTGTGATGTTGTCGTTGGGCATGTTGTTTGCCTTGGCTTTCTGAACAATATCGTACAACTTGCTGTTGGTGTTGGGGTCTGCCCCGCCTGCCTTTACGGCTACGGCAATTTCACGCCCAATTTTAGTGAATATTTTGGAACGTGCGGCGTCGCCCTTGGCTTTTTTATTTTTTATGTTGTTCCATTTGCTGTGACCGGACATAAATATTTTGCCTCCTGTAATTACTTTGTTTGAGTTTGGGCGTAGATCTGATACATTATCACGCTTCCTGCAACGGCAACGTTTAACGATTCAAAGTTGTTTTCCATGGGTAACGAAACTGTTTGTTGCACGGCTTTTCTGCTGAATTCCGAAAGTCCGTTGCCTTCGTTTCCCAAAACCAACGCAACCTTACCGTGAAATTTCGACGAAAAAACGTTTGCGCCTTTCATGTCAGCGGCAACAATAGCGCAGTCTTTCAGCAATTGGAAAGTTTCTTGCAAATTTTCCGTTTGCCACAAATTTAAGCAAAAATGTGCCGACATTGCCGAACGCAACACTTTGGGCGAATACAAATCGACGGTGTTTACGGCATAAATATCGGTGAAAGCGCAAGCCGCAGCCGTGCGAATAAGTGTGCCGACGTTGCCCGGGTCCTGCAAACCGTCCAACACAAGACAGTTGCCCTTGGGCGGAACAGGTACGCCTTGGCGTTTTTTTACCACTGCCACGACTCCCTGTGAAGTTACCGTATCGGACATTTTGGCAAACACCTTGTCGGCAACAAAAATTGCGTTGTCAAAGTGTATTTTTTGCATTGCGCTTTCCTTTACGAAAATTTCCGTGATTTCCGCACCGTGCATCAATGCGTCGCTGACAAGTCGTTCTCCCTCGATAAGGTACAAACCGCTTGCTTTGCGATACTTTTTGTCCAGAAGTTTGGCAACTTCCGCCACTTTGGCATTTTCCGTTGATGTGATGAGCATCTTTTCTACCTCAAACAACGAAAAGGAGTCTTTAATTCAAGACTCCGTATTGTTACTTCAAGTTTGCTTTTGCTGTTTCGGCAAGTTTTGCAAACGTAGCGGCGTCCGTTACGGCAATTTCCGCCAAGGACTTTCTGTTGAGGTCGATGTTTGCAACTTTCAAACCGTGCATAAGTTTGCTGTAAGACAAACCGTTGGCACGTGCGCCTGCGTTGATACGTGCAATCCACAAACTGCGCATATCTCTCTTTTTAAGTCTTCTTCCGATGTAAGCATAGTTACCGCTCTTCATTACCGCCTGACGTGCAATGCGGTAGTTGGTGGATTTAAGACCGAAATAGCCTTTTGCGGCTCTCAAAATTTTTCTGCGTTTTTTAACGGCAGTTACGCCTCTTTTAATTCTCATTCTTCTTTCCTCCTATCAGTACGGCAACATACTCTTAACAGTGTTGGCTCTTGTCTTATCGACATAAGCAGTGCTGCGAAGGTTGCGTGTTCTCTTTGTTGTTTTCTTACCCAACTTGTGGTTTTTGTTGCATTGGGCTCTTTTAATTTTGCCGCTCTTCAACACAACAAATCTTTTTTTGGATGCGCTATGCGTTTTTTGTTTAGGCATTTATTTGTCCTCCGATGAAAAATTTACTAGTTTAACGGTGCAAGAAACATGGAAATGTTTCTGCCTTCCGTAACGGGTTGTTTGTCGATTTTGGAAACGTCGGAAAGAATTTCCGCAAATTTCCTCATCACTTCCACACCTTGGTTTGCGTATGCCTGCTGCCTGCCACGCATACGGATAGTAGCCTTTACTTTGTTGCCGTCTTTGAGGAACTTGCGTGCAATGTTGGCTTTTGTTACCAAATCGCCCGTGTCTATTGTCATCGACAGCCAAACTTCCTTAATCTCAATGATTTTTTGATTTTTCCTCATTTCCTTTTCTTTCTTGTTTTGCTCGTACTTGTACTTGATGTAATCCATAATACGGCAAACGGGCGGAACGGAATTGGGAGAAATCTTCACAAGGTCCAAACCTTCGTCGTCGGCAATGCGTTGTCCTTCATAAGCGGACATGATTCCCAACTGCTGTCCATCGCTTCCGATTAGACGAATTTCTCTGTCCCTCACTTGGGAGTTTACTTGAAGTTCTTTAATAGTTGTGTCCTCCTGCAACAAAAAAAGTGTGGCAAACAGATTTACCACACCAACAAAGAATGCGCCTTTTCAGGCGAAAGTTCAATATCGGATGACCGACGCACTTTTGTCCGTACGGTGAGAAACGGTAATTTCTGCTTTACTACGTGAGTTATTGTACCAAATTTACCTTTTTGTGTCAACTGATTTTACTGTATTTTTTGCCGTTTCTGCAATGTTTTTGAAAAAAGTCCGAAACAAAACCTTCCCCAAAAAAAATATATGTGCAAATTGCCTTTTCGCCTGTTGGCAAGACAGTTTAGTGCAGACTTACTACGAAAGTATTTGCAAATTTTGTTTAATGCGTCAGAAATTTTCTAAAAAAGCAAAATCCGACAACACATAAAACTTCACACAAGCAACATTGACTTTCGGCAGTGTTTACGTTGCACATTTTGATGCAGCAAAGCCCTTTGTACAACACAAGCAAAACACAAGCCGACTGAAAATTCAGTCGGCTTGACTGTTACATATCGGAAGATTTTTCGGCAATTTCTTTCAGCAATTTGTTTGCCAAATCGTCGAAACTCATCACGCCCAAATCGCCCTTCTTTCTGTTGCGTACTGCAACGGTGCCACATTGTTTTTCCTTTTCGCCCAAAACAAGCATGTAAGGGATTTTTTGCAGTTGCGCTTCACGTATGCGATAGCCCATTTTTTCGTTGCGGTCGTCAACCTCCGCACGAATTCCCATGTTGACAAGTTTTTCGCACACTTGGTGAGCGTAATCCGCCTGCACTTCGGAAATGGGAACGATTTTCACCTGAACGGGAGCAAGCCACAAGGGGAATGCGCCTGCGTAATGTTCAGTGAGAATTGCAATGAATCTCTCAATGCTGCCAAACACAACACGGTGAATCATGACAGGTCTGTGCTTTTCGCCGTCCTGTCCCACGTACGTCAGGTCGAAACGTTCCGGCATCTGGAAATCCAACTGAATGGTTCCGCACTGCCATGTTCTTCCAATGCTGTCTTCCAGGTGGAAGTCAATTTTCGGTCCGTAAAATGCGCCGTCGCCTTCGTTGATTTCGTAGTCCTTGCCCAAAACATTCAATGCACGTTTCAATGCGTTGGTTGCCGTCTCCCACTGCTCGTCGGTACCCATGCTGTTTTCCGGACGTGTGGAAAGTTCCAACTTGTACTTGAATCCGAACACCTTGTAGAATTTGTCTATCAGACGTACAACGCCTTCGATTTCTTCCTCTATCTGGTCCGGAGTCATGAAGATGTGAGCATCGTCCTGAGTAAAGCAACGAACACGCATAAGTCCGTGCAACGCACCGGAAAGTTCGTGACGGTGAACAAGTCCAAGTTCCGCCATACGCTCGGGCAAATCACGGTAACTGTGCGGTTTGCGCTTGTACACCAACATTCCGCCGGGGCAGTTCATGGGTTTGATTGCGTAGTCTTCGTTGTCAATCTTAACCACGTACATATTGTCTTTGTAGTGATCCCAGTGTCCGCTGCGATGCCAAAGTTCCTGATTGAGAATCATTGGCGTTTTGACTTCTTCATAACCTGCCAATGTGTGTTCCTTGCGCCAGAAATCTTCCAAAGTGTTTCTCAGCACCATTCCTTTGGGGAAGAAAAACGGGAAACCGGGACCTTCGTCGAAAATGTCGAAAAGGTCCAGTTCCTTGCCCAACTTGCGGTGGTCACGGCGTTTGGCTTCTTCCATGCGTACGATGTATTCGTCCAATTCCGACTTCTTTTCAAAAGCCGTACCGTAGATACGTGTCAGCATTTTGTTTTTTGTGTCCCCACGCCAATAGGCACCGGCAATGCTTGTAAGTTTGAAAACTTTCAGCCTGCCTGTTGAAGGCATGTGCGGACCTCTGCACAAATCGACGTAGTCGCCCTGACGGTACAGGGAAACGACGGGACTGTCCAACTCCGAAAGGATTTCCACTTTGTAGGTGTCGCTGTGCTTGCGGAAAAACTCTATTGCTTCTTCTCGGGACATTTCCTCACGGACAATGGGCAAATCTTCTTTGACGATTTTTGTCATTTCCGCTTCGATTTTTTCCAAATCTTCCGGCGCAATTACGGTGCCTTCAAAATCGATGTCGTAATAAAATCCGTTTTTGATGGAAGGACCTATGGCAAATTTTGCATTTTTCCACAGATGTGAAATTGCCTGCGCCATAAGGTGCGCCGTGGAATGACGCAACACAGCCAAGCCTTCTTCATCTTTCAGTGTGTGTACCTTGTACTCGGCGTCTGCATCCACAATGTGTGAAAGGTCGCACAAAACACCGTTTACCTCGGCACACACGGCATTGCGTGCCAAACCTGCCGAAATGCTCTCGGCAATGGCAAGACAACTTACCGGTTGTTCGAACTGTTTTACACTGCCGTTAGGCAATTTAATGTTTATCATATTTTCCTCCGTAAAGTTACTGTGAGTAGGTCAAATAAAAAACGCCCTTATGAAAATCATAAGGACGAAAAAATTTCCGTGGTTCCACCTTAATTGACGGCTATGCCGCCCGCTCGTTTTTCCAATGCGCATGGAATGCGTGTCAGGCACAGTGGTATTTTTACGTTTCGTTTGCAACAATCGCACCGTCTGTTACTCTCTGGGAAACTACCTCGCAAAACGTTGTCTATGCCCGTATGACCTATTCTTTTGTGTCTTCATTGTAGTACCTGTCAAAAAATAAGTCAACTGTTTTTGACAAACTTTGCAAAAGTAAAACAACGAAATTGTTTGAAATACTGCTGTTTTTTACGCCGCACACATGTTAAGCCTCTGCCCTTTCCAAAGTGTTACTGCGTTTGCACAAAACGGCATCGAAACATTTGCATTACCGTGCAGAAATCTTCCGACGGTTGCTTGTCAAAGTACACGTTTAACTTTGCAGGCTTCAACAAAAGGACGTTTATTGCCGCCTCCTCTTCCACCGTGGGATTTTGCGCAAGAGTACTGCACGACGTCAAAACTTTTCCCTGTCCGTCATACAACATAAATGTGTCTTTGTCCAAAGTAACCGTCAGTTGCTCCGCACGGCTGTACACCGATTCCAAAAGATATTGCAAAAATTCCAATATCAGTTGTTTGTCCTGCAAAATGTAGTTGTTTTCCGCAACAAGGTTGGCAATTTCTTTCCACTTTTTTTTGAGAGGTTGCAAACGGAAATTGCAGTAACCGTCAATAAAGACGGGTTTGTCTACATCGATAATTTTGGAAACGATTTGCTGGTCGTACGTTTTGTCAAACACGCACATGGTGTTTATCAGCACATTTTGCAAAAAATTGCCCTTGTTTACGTGCAGGCAATTGCGTACAAAAATATTTTTGTACCCCAATGCAATGGTTTCGGCAATGCTTCCCGACAAAAGCCGACGCAACTGAAAACGATAGGTGTCGGAGCAGGCGGCGGAAAAATAACTTCTGCTTTCGTCCGACATTTCTGTGAATATTCCGTCCATTTCCGCTATTGCAGGAACCGCCTCTCTCTTGATGTGTTCCAAAAGGTGTTGCTCTTTTCGCAAAGCGCTTACTGTTACTTCGTACATACTTCTATTGTATTCAATTTTCAATATCTTTATTTTGCGGCGACAACAATCGACAGGAAAAAATTTGTAATGCAATATTTTACATCAGACGTTAAACGCAAGAAACGCTCGCAAAATGTTTCCCGACAGACAAATCAGACTGACAAAAATTTTCACCAAACAGATAATACAATACAAAACTTATTGCCTTGTTGCAAAAAAATTTTTGTTTAAAGATATAAGTTAAAACCACGACAGCCGCAAAAGAAATTAAAACGTGTTGTGCAAAAATTTTGTGTGATTAAACAGTATTACTGCAGAAAAACCGCTACAAAACCTTGAAGTAAAGTAACGCACTATACATCGCCGAAAGATGAAATACCTTGATTTTGTTTGTAAATGCAAGTTGAATAAAACGACAGTTGTCAAAACAGATTAAACGTGTGCGTATAATGCGTTTTTGAATAAACAGTGTATTATAATGCGTAATTAAACAACATTTATCAGATAAATTACTAAAAAAAACGCTGTGCAACAAAATACTGCACCGCCGAAGTTGAAATACCTTGATTTTATTTGTCAATACAAGTTGAATCAAACAACAGCCGTCAAAAACAGATTAAAACGTGTGTGTATAATGCGTTTTTGAATAAACAGTGTATTATAATGCGTAATTAAACAACATTTATCAGATAAATTACTAAAAAAAACGCTGTGCAACAAAATACTTCACCGCCGAAAGTGAAATAAGTTTGCTTTTTAGTGTAATGTAGCAAATCAAAAAAGCGAAACCTACACTATCGCCGAAAAATTACTTTAGCCGTTTGATGGATTTTGTCCATTGCTTGTCCTCGTCGGAAACACGGAAAGAATCACGCATTTTTTGCAATGCGGCGTTGTAGGTGAAGCAATAAAGAACTTGCCTGCCGTCTTCCTGCATAAAACTGACAGTTTGATTGCGACACTTGACCATTGCTACGGAAATTAGCCATGCTATTGCCATATCCACGTAGTAGTCGCCTTGTTTCACCTCTGCAAGCAGTTTGAAAATTGATTGTATGTGTCGGTCATCCGTGAAGTTGCACAAAATGTTGACAATACCGTACCTGATTACAAAGGGTACGGAGTCGGTTGCAAGACGGCTAAAAAATTGAAAGTAGTCTTCTTGCTTTGGTGAAACCTTAACTGTACTGCTGTCGCACACTGTCCAATTTTCCAAGGTGTTTGCAAATTGTTCCAAAAGGCGGCTCTTTTCTTCAAAGGGAAGTTTCGCCTGCGACAAAGCGATACCCTGAAACAAATCTACTTCCAAAAACTGATGACAAGGCAGGTGTTCCGCTTCCTCAACGGTGGGAGAAAAAAGCCTGACCGCTTTGCGTATGACAGGGATTTTACAACCCAAAACGGGCACTTTGCTGTTGATAATGCGACGGTTGAATTGTGCGGTTTTTGGTGATGAATTTTCTTTCAGAAAGGCAAGCAACTGACTGTATTGCACTGTTATGCTCCTTTACAAGGAAAAAGTCCAAGCCGACGGCTTNNGTCCAAGCCGACGGCTTGGACTTGTGTTGACGCAAATTACTTATTTTGAGAATCAATGAATTCGACGATTTTGCCAACGACAAGAAAATCGTTTGCCATTTCATCGGGCACGGTAACATTGAATTCGTCTTCCAAAGTCATGATCATGTCGGCGATGTCCAGACTGTCGGCGCCGAGATCCTTTACCAAGTCAGATTCCATCGTAACTTTTGCCGGATCAATACTGAACTGTTGTGCAATGAGTTTTTGCACCTTTTCAAAAGTCATTTAAGCAACCTCCTAAATTGTTTGTACTTATTGTACAGTATTTTTACGCTTTTTTCAACTGTTTTCACACAATTAACTTTTGTTACATATTATTTGATATGAGAAAATGCAACAACGGCAGATTTATCAACCAGCAGACGTATCTTGACACTGTGTGTAAAAGCAAAAAACGTCCGCCTCAACCACCCTGCCACAGAGAAAGACCTTATGCACAATACACCTGTCAGACAAAGAACGGCAGAATTTGTCTGCGCTGCGATGAAGTTAGCACCGACTTGCAACTGCAAGTTTGTTCGCCAAACTGTAATTGTCAAAACAAGCGTTGCCTGCACGGTGAAGAAGTTGATTCCGAATCCCCCAAACAGCATAGGTAACGCATTTTACCTTTTCAACAACTTGCACCACATTTCAACTTGTTGTACTGTTGGGGAACAGCGCCACAACGCACTTTATTTGTGTATTAAAATTGGCGGAACCTCTTGCCTTAATTACAAAAACACGCTGCGTGGCACACTCATGTTGAAAACATCAAAGTCCGTACGTTGTGGCATGTATCGGCAAAAAAGCCTTCAACACAAGCGCATTGAAAATTGCCGAGGGAATGTCAAACCATTTCTTTTATTTTGATTTTTCTACCAAAGGCAGTTTACAAAGGGTAAAAACAAAACTGCAAATGCACAAAAGTGCAAATGCAGTCAGTTTTTACAAATCGTCGGCGTCCTGTACGGGGAGGGCGTCTATTCCCCAACCTATTGGATTGCCCGTGTAACTCCCTGACGGGTCGCTTTCACTTTCCTGTGAGGACCTCGCCTTTTTTGCGGATTTACCTGCAGAGTTTTTCTTAGAACAAGATTTTGTGCCATTGCAATTTTTTGTAGATTTCATATTAAGCACCTCCTGCAATTAGTGTAACCAAAGGGGGAAAAAATAAACGCAAAATATGAAAACAGACAAAATTTTTGTGAAATTCAGTTTTTTCCATTTCCTTCAAGTTGTGCCACTTTGCATGTTTACACATTATTTTTGTTTATCACTAAAAAAACACCTTACAGTTTGCCATTATGCTTTTCGTATGTCTGACGCATACAAATTAACACTGTGCCGTTTCAACTAACCTTTTCAAAATGCAGACTGAGCCGTATTACGGATTTTACGGTGATTAACTCATTTTTTGTGTATGTACTAAAAATAAAGTTGTCCCTTCCGAACATACTTTATTTCGCTGTTAACAAACAAATAAGCTACTTGTTTTGCCTAGTCTGTAAGTTGCAGGCACCACCGACTGCAACAACGTTGCAACGAAAGTTGTAGCAAGTGCTTTAAGCGTGCAAGAAAAATTTGCAACGGAAAGCAAATCAATAAGCCTATGCACCGAATTTGCAAGAAAAAAACTAAAAAAAGACAAAATAAAAGGCAACGAAACGTTGCCTTTGTGTTTTTATCAACCTTTCATTTTGCGAAGGAAAGGAGGAATATTTTTGTCTTCGTCTACGGAAACGGTGCCTGATATGGGTGCGTTTACAGGCTTTTGCGCTGTAAATGCAGAGGGTTGAGGTGCGGGACGTGCTGCTCCTCCCTGTGAAAGCATGTCCACAGGATTTACCGTTGCGGGGCCTGCAGTTGCTTCCGCACGACGTTTGACATTGTCCGCCGCTACCTGGGTTGCCGCTTCGCTGCTGAAAAATGCCGCTTTTCCGTCGTTTCCGCCGGAAAAACCCGTTGCAATCAATGTGACACGGACTTCATCCTTCATTTCTTCGTCAAAACCGACGCCGAACAGTACGTTTGCGTTGGGAGAAATAACCTGTTTTACAAGGTCGACGCCAACGGTAACCTCATCCAAAGTGAGGTCATCGCCGCCACGGAAGTTGATCATGAGGTTTGCCGCCCCCTGAATTGTAGTTTCCGACAAGGGGGAATAAACTGCCTTGCGAATAGCGTCGATTGTCTTGTTTTTGCCCTTTCCTTCACCGATACCCATGTGTGCCATTCCGCTGTCACGCATTGCGCATTGCACGTCGGCAAGGTCGAGATTGATACGTCCGTTTTGCACGACTATTTCCGTAACGCCTCTGATACCCTGCATCAAAATCTCGTCGGCTTTTGTAAATGCGTCCTTGATGGAAAAGTTTTTGTCTCTGTTGAGTTTTTCATTTTGCACTATTACCAAAGCATCCACGTTGCCTTTGAGGTTGTCTATGCCCATTTCGGCGTACTTCATGCGACGTGTACCTTCAAAATTGAAGGGCTTTGTAACTACGGCAATTGTAAGAATCCCCAACTCACGTGCTATTTGCGCCACAATGGGTGCCGCACCTGTTCCGGTACCGCCGCCCATGCCAGCGGCAATAAAAACAAGGTCGGCGCCTTCCAGCATCTGCTGAATTGTAGCACGGCTTTCTTCCGCAGCCTGTCTGCCGATTTCGGGATTGGCTCCTGCGCCCAAACCTTTTGTGAGTTTTTCACCGATGGCAAGTCTTTTAGCACGAACAGTGCTCAATGCCTGCTTATCGGTGTTCATCGCCAAAAATTCAACTTCCTGAATATTTTCGTTTACCATTGCGTTTACGGCATTTCCGCCACCGCCGCCTATGCCGACAACCAAAATTTTTGCAATGTTTCCGTTTGTTCCTTCCATTGTTTCTTTCTCCTTAAATTACTTGCGTTATCTGCGCAAAAAAGCGAAAATACTGCTTCTTGCGCCGTTGTTTTTGATTGCTTCGGCTAACAGACCGTAACAAGACGTGTACTCGTTTCTGTTTGTTTGCGGATTTGCGCTTTCGTACACCTTGACATTTTTGCCCAAAAACGTGGACAACACGTAGGCACCGCCACGCAGATAGGTCAGCCCGCCGCCCGTGAGAATTACAGGCGTGTTGTAGGGAATTTCCTTATCGCAGTACTGAAAACTTTTAATTATGTAATCGGCAATCTGTCCGATGCGGGCTTTGAGAATTTCGTTGGTGCGTTTTGCGTCCAAAGCCACGCCGTTGACGTTGTAGGTGTCCCCCTCACGGAACTCCAAACTAAAATTGATTTTTTCCAGAGTTGCCATTGCCACCTTGTATTCGCATCCCTCTACCTGGCACAGGTCGCTGGCAAGGTAACCGCTTCCCAAAGAAAAGGTACGGGAGAACAACAGACTTTTTCCGCCGCTCAACATCACGTTTGTGGTAATGTGTCCGACATCCACGACAATGCAGTAGTCGGTAAGCCCCATGGTTTGCGCAATAAACTGCGTTTCGGCATCGCAAGTGTTCATGTAGGTAACTTTTTTGATACCTTTTTGCAACAATACAGGCGAAACGGAATTGCGGAAGTAGTTTTTCATGAAGGAAAAGGACACCAAAGCCGTGAGTTTGCTGGCAACGCTGCCGACAGGGTCAAAAGTTTTCAGTGCACCGTCCAAAATGAAATACACGGGTTTCCCGCCCATGGGTATGTTGTCCGAACCGACGTCGAAAATGTCGGCTTTTTTTATCAGTTCCTGAATGTCATCGCCGTCGATTTTCTTTTTGGAATGGAAAGTTACCGACGCTTCGCTGGTAACGGTAGCGCAAAATACGCCGGGTACTCCGACAAAAATTTCCTTTATCGGGCTGTCCATTTTCTTTTCCACCTGCGAAATTGCATCGGTTACGGCGAAAGAAATTGTTTCCGGCTCGTACCATGAGTTGTCGTCAAAACCGTTGTATGCGCTTTGTCCCACGGCACGGATGACGAAATCCGACCTGCCGGCAACTTTGGTTGCCGCCATGCAGGTTACTTTGCTTGAACCGAAGTCTAAAATTGCTACAAAATTGTTCTTCATATGTTCCTCTGCTTTTATTTTTGAGGTGTTGTAACCTTTCCGTCAGGCCAAACGGTAATTTCCGTTCCGTACTTTTGTAAATCGTTTGAACCGTCGCAGTACACGCTGAAAGCCTGAATAAGTTTATCCGTCAATCCGTCGTCGGGCGACATAACGATAATTTTTGCTCCCGCTCGGGTGGTAATGGTCATTTCGCCGTCAGCGTTGAAGGTAAACACATTGCTTTTGCCCAAAATTGTGGGAATATCCTCTATTTCGCACTGACATTGCCACAACGCCATTATGCTTTCCAACACGCATTCGAGGCGATGATTGTTGACGTCGTCCTCAAACTGCAATTTTTGCCCCTTGACATTTACCTTTGCCGTTGTGGGTGTAGACACGGCGCTGGTGATATCTATAGGCACATTGCCCGATTGCGGGGCATCCACGACGTAACCGGTGTTGTCAAGAAAAACATCGGCACCATTGACGCTGACTTTCACCACCGCCACACGTTGCACAAAGTGAACTTCCAGAATGTTGGGGAAATTTTTTACAATTCCCACCACGCTCCACTCGGGATACTGACTGTTGAGTTTATCCGTCAGTTGGCTTTTTGAAAGAGTGAAAATGCTTTTTCCCTTTGCCAGTTGCAAAACGTCGTTGGCTGTGGGGGCACCCTCCACCGAAAGAGTTTGTCCGCCTTCGAAATTGTGATAGACGGGCAAAACCTGGCGAACGGCAAACACGCTAGCCAAAACCACGACTACCACCACAACGACGGCAACGGCTATTATCAACGTAAGCAACTTTTTGCTTTTCACGGCAATCTCCTTAAAATGCTCGGGAAGAGATTTTCCCGACAAATAAATATATATTATTATACATTTTGAGTTTTTGTTTGTCAATAGAATGTACAATTAAACAGGGCGAAAATGTAATATTTTTTGCAATACGTACATGCTTTTTTAAGTAATGAAGGTAAAATTTGTCACAGAACAGGCAAAAGGGAAGAAAAAAATTTTCTTTCTTCACTTTTGCCCCGAAAAAACACGGCATATCAGTGCCTGTTTACTGCAAATATTCTATTTTCCCTCCCAGCGAAACGAGATTTTCCCGAAAGCAGGAATAACCTCTGAAAATATGCTGAGCCTGTGAAACACGGCTTGTTCCTTCCGCCCCCAAAGCAGCCACAACCAATGCCGCTCCGCCACGCAAGTCGGCGGCGGACACATCGNNNAAGTCGGCGGCGGACACATCGGCGGCGTGCAAGTTTTTGCCCCTTATTTCCGCACAGTCGCCACGGCAAGACACATCCGCTCCCATTTTCTGAAGTTGCGAAACGTTGTGCTTCAACCTGTTTTCAAACAGTGTTTCCGTTATTTTTGTCGTTCCGCCGTCGCTTAAAGCGGCTAGAGAAAGCAAAATTTGCTGTACATCGGTGGGAAAGCCGGGATAAGGTGCCGTAGTTACACTGCCGTAGCCGTCGGTTTTTCTGCTGACTACAATGTTTACGGCGTTTTGAAAAGTACGTAAGGTAAAACGCTCTTCAAGCATTTTCAGAAAACATTCAAAATGCATCGGCGAGCAATCTTTCACGGTAACGTTACCGCCGCAGGCAACGGCACACGCCAGATAGGTGCAGGCAACTATTCTGTCGGGTATTATCTGAAATTCTCCTCCGCCAAGACTTTCTTTGCCCTCAATTTGCAGTGTCGAAGTACCCACTCCCTGTATTTTTACTCCCAAAAGTTGCAAAAAACGTTGTAACGCCACAACTTCAGGCTCCATTGCACAGTTTAACAACACCGTTGTCTGCCTGCAAAGAGAGGCTGCGCACAACAAATTTTCCGTTGCGCCGACGCTGGGCATTCTCAGACGGTATTTCCCGCCGATTGGTTTGCCGTGGCACACGATACCTTCTGCGTCATCCACATCTACACCCAACGCACGCAGTCCGTCGACGTGAATGTCCATCGGGCGTTTTCCTATTGCGCAGCCCCCTGTCTGAGGAAGAAATGCGCTGCCTCTTTTTGCTACAAGTCCCCCCAACAGCAGTCCGGAACCACGCAAAAGCACAGCCTTTTCACGGGAAATTTGCGTTGTGGCGACTTCTCCGCCGACAATTACCGTTTCTCCCTGACGTTGCGTCTTTTTGCCCAGGCTTTCCAACAGCGAAAGCATGTTTTGCACGTCAAAAATGTCGGGACAGTTGTGCAAAACCACCTCTTTGTCCGTAAGGACGGTGGCGGCAAGCAGTGGCAAAGCGCAGTTTTTGCTTCCGCAAACGGCAACTTCGCCGTTAAGTTTGTGTTGACCTTCGATTATGTAATCCACAAAGCGCCCTCCGTTTTCAAAACGTCTTTGGAAAGGTTAAGCAACACCC
>HF998482.1:40363-41268 GCA_000433775.1 Corallococcus sp. CAG:1435
AAGGTTAAGCAACACCCCCACCGCCGACATAAACACAACAAGCGACGTTCCGCCGTAACTGATGAACGGCAACGGCAATCCCGTAGGGGGAATGCTTCCGGTAACCACGGCAAAATTGAGCAAGGTTTGCACGGCAATGACGGCGGAAATGCCTCCTGCAAGGTAACAGCGAAATTTATCCCTGCTGTTTGCCGCAATGCGTACGCCACGCACAACCACTACGGCAAACAAGGCAAACACAATCATGCAGCCCAACAATCCCGTTTCTTCACCGATAACGGAAAAAATGAAATCGCTTTCGGCAAAGGGCAAAAAACGGTACTTTTGCCTGCTGTTGAACAGACCTACTCCGAAAAAGCCTCCGCTTCCCAAAGCGTACAGCGACTGAATCAGTTGATACCCCTCATCCTTGGGGCTTGCCCACGGGTCCAGAAACGCCAACAGCCGTTGCAGGCGGTAGGGTTCCGCAAAAATAAGCACGGGAACGGCAAGCACTATCGGTGCAAGCAAAAACAAAAAGTTTTTCCACTTCATCCCCCCTAAAAAGAGCATAATCACCATAAGCATAGCCACGCACATGGTGATGGACATGTTCGGTTCGGCTATGATAAGTCCGCAAAACAACACACCGACGCCCACTACGGCAAGACTGTTGGAAAACTTTGCCATGTCTTTTTTGGACATGTACACAGCACAAAACAGCACAAAAGCAAATTTTGCAATTTCCGACGGCTGAAAGGAAAAACTTCCGAAACCTATCCAACGTTTTGCACCGTAATTTTCTATTCCCAAACCGGGAATAAACACGCAACCCAGCAATACCGCCGACACGATTACGCCCGCTATCCAAAACTTTTTGAGAAAATCTGTGTTGACACGGCTTACGGCAAACATAGCAACAAGCC
>HF998482.1:41286-48670 GCA_000433775.1 Corallococcus sp. CAG:1435
CCCGCCAGCCGCTCCCGTCAGTTGTTTGAAAAGGAAAAAATACTTGTTTCCGTAGGATATTTCCGCAGTGTACATGCTGGCACTGTACACGAAAAGCAAACCGATACCCACCAACGTCAACACAGACACAAGCAAAACTTTGTCAATTTTTCCAGCGGCATCAAATTTTTTCACGGTGTAATTCCCCAACAATACGGCAAAAATATTCGCCACGGCGGGCGTAATTTTCAAAACTGTCGAAACTTGCGCAGGCGTTGGACATCAACACCGTTCCGCCCGTAGGCAACATTGCTCTGTAACAAAGTTTTACCGCCTGGCGGTAGTCTTTGCAAATTTTCACGTTGCAAAAGTGTTTTTTTCCACAGTTGAAGATTTTTTCCGCCGTCTGACCCACTGCACACACCACTTTTACGTTGGGCGACACCCCGTCAAACAGTCTGTCAAAATTTTCCCCTTTGTCAAATCCTCCCACAATCAAGGCAACGGGGGTGTTTGCGTAACATTTCAATGCCGAAAGGGTTGCATGTACGTTTGTGGCTTTGCTGTCATCCACAAAAGTTACGCCGTCAAATCTCTCCACGATTGTGTTTCTGTGCGGAAGAAAAGAATAAGTTTGCAGGTGTCTGCAACTGTCTTCCACGCCCACTCCCAACAAAAAACATACAAGTACTGCGCACATTGCATTGGACAGGTTGTACTCCGTCATATTGAAAGCGCATCGGTAGTTTACGACTTTTCCCCTGACGTTGAGGCACACCTCTCCGTTGCCGTAGTAACAGTTGGCATTGGGATTTTTAGTGGAATAGTACAGCGTGTAGGCAGGACTTTCGAAGGACATTTGCAATGCGCCGTTGTCGTCGGCGTTGAAAATGGAAAAATCTTTTTCCCGTTGCAAACGAAAATTGTTGGTTTTGGCTTTGCAATAGTTTTTGAACGTTCCGTGGTAATCCAGATGATCGGGTGCAACGTTGGTGAGAACGCTTATGTACGGAGAAAATTTATTTGCGCCGTCCAGTTGAAAACTGGAACTTTCCAGCACCACCGTGTCGCCCTCTTTCACATCCAAAACGTGTTGGGCAAAAGGAATTCCGCCGTTTCCCAAAAGAAAATTGCTTTTGCCTTCACGGGAAAGAATGTGCCGTATCATTTCGCACACGGTAGTTTTGCCGTTTGTTCCCGTTACGGAAACACATTTTCCCCTACACAGCGGAAAGCAAAAATCCAACTCGCTAACTATTTTCGCTCCTGCCTTCTGTGCCTCGACAATGCCCTTTGCAAAGGGTTTGACGCCGGGACTTTTTACCACCACGCTGTCAGGCGAAAACTTTTCGTTGCCGTCAAAACCTTTTTCATCGTCGTAAAAGACAGGGGGCAGACCAAGTTTTTTTGCCAAGTTTGCCAAAGCAAGACCCGTTTTCCCCCTGCCGTAAACTATTATGTCTGTCATATTACCCTCCAAAACACAGCAAAACGGCTATTGATACCGCCGTTACCGCACAATACACCACACAAATTCGTGTTTCGCTGAGTCCTTTTTCCTGCAAGTGATGATGAAAAGGCGCCATAAGGAAAATGCGTTTACCGTGAGTAAGTTTGAAGTACCCCACCTGCAAAATTACCGAAACACAGGACACTACAAACATAAGCCCGACAATAGGAATAAACAGCGAAAAACGTGTGAAAATCGCTACGCACGCCACCAACGCTCCCAATGCAAGCGAACCGGTATCTCCCATAAAAACCTTGGCGTCATTGGCATTGAAAATCAAAAAAGCCAACAGCGCCCCCACTGCAATTACGCACAACAGCACGATGTCCTGCGTTTGTCTTACTGCATAGGTGTCGCCCATTTGTTCCAGACGGTCAATCTCTCTTGTAAGAAGCAATATCATTCCCGCAAGAAAGCATATCGTAACGGAAGTTGCCAATCCGTCGATGCCGTCGGTGAGATTGACGCCGTTGGTGCATGCCAAATAAATGAACACCACAAAAGGCACAATCCACCAACCCAACGAAACTTGCCTGTTCGTGAATGGTATGCGGATTTTGTCCCCGATAGAGGGGGTGCGATACACGAAAACAGCCACCACCACGGCAATGGCAAGTTGCACCAGTATTTTTTGATAGGCAAACAGTCCCTGATTGCGCTTGAAACGTATTTTGATGAAGTCGTCCAAAAAGCCGACAACGGCGTAACCTGCAAAAACCGCCAACGCCACAACGGTGCCACGGTTGGACAAATCGCAAAAAATGCACGCCGTAACAATTATTGCAACTATGAAAGCAATTCCTCCCATTGTGGGCGTGCCGTTTTTTCCGCTGTGTTCTGCCACATAATGCAAAATAGACTGTTTTGCCTTGACTTTTTTGAGCAAGGGCAACAGTGCCACGCAGGCAACAGTACACAGCGCAAAGGACGAAAGAAAAGAAAGGGGTTGCACCATACTTCCTCCCAAAATGATATGTACTAGGTGTTTTTTTGCAAAAGTCCTTTTACGACTTCCACGTCGGAGTACGGAAACTTTTTACCCTTTATTTCCTGATAGGTTTCGGCGCCTTTTCCCAAAATTGCCAGCGTGTCGTTGGCGGACAGGGCGGACAATGCAAATTCCGTTGCCTGACTGCGGTTTAATATCAATTTGTAGGGACATGTAAGTCGGCTGACGACATCCTGCGCAATGGCTTTGGGGTCTTCAAAACGAGGATTGTCGTTTGTGAGAACGGCAAAATCGGCATATTGCGACACCTTTTCCGCCATGAGCGGACGTTTGAACTTATCTCTGTTTCCACCGCACCCGAAAACTACTATTAAACTGCCCTTTGTAATGCTTCGGAGGTATTTTAGAATGTTTTCCACGCCGTCGGGAGTGTGTGCAAAATCCACCACTATTCTTGCGCCGTCTTTTCTGAAAACAGTTTCGTTTCTTCCGCTGACGAAGGCAATTTCGCCAACCGATGCCACTGCGGTATCGATATCCACCCCCAAAGCGCAAGCACAGGTCACTGCCGCAAGAATGTTGTACACGTTGAAGCGTCCCGCAAGTTTAGTGCGGATTTTTGCTTTTTGTCCCAAAACATTTACGGAAAATTCCGTTTCCGACGCCTTTTCTGTAACTTCCGACGCCACCGCATCTGCTTGCCCCCCAAGCGAATAGGTAACTGTCGACGGCAACAGCGTTGCTATTTCTCTTCCCAGATCGTCGTCCACGTTGACAACGGCGTTTTTGACATACTGCGGCGTGAAGTAACTTTTTTTCGCCTCTGCATATTTTTTCATAGTGCGGAAAAATCCAGATGATCCTGCGAAAAGTTGGTGAAAATTGCAAAGTCTGCCACCACTCCACGCATTTTGTTTAGGGCAATGGCATGTGCGGAAACTTCCATTACCACCACCTGCACTTTGTTTAAGTACATTTGTCTGAACCAGTAATGCAGTTGAATTGGGTCGGGCGTTGTCAACGCAGAGTAATGCTTTTGTCCGTTGAAAAATATTCCGTTGGTACCTATCACCGCCGTGTGATACCCTGCCTTTGACAAAATACCTTCCAGAATGTAACTTGTGGAAGTTTTGCCGTTGGTACCTACCACGGAAATTATTTTCAGTTTGTCGGCGCAGTTTTCGTAAAAGTTTTTGGCAATTACGCTCATAGCCAGACGGCAATCTTCCACTACTACCTGCAACGCTTTGGTGTCAAGTTGTCTTTCGCACACCAACACGGCGCAACCGTCGCCGATAACTTTGCGAAAAAAGTCGTGTCCGTCGTACTTCTTCCCTTTAAGACAAAAAAACATACATCCCTGTTTCACCGTTTTCGTGTCGCATGAAAGAGATGTCACGTCGGGGTTGCCCTTGCCAACGATTTTACAACAAACGCCGTTGAGCAATTCTTGCAGATACATAGATTTTCTCCCAAAACAAATAATCCATACAAACCGCTTGTCTGTATGGATTATTGTATTGTTTTTTTTATGAAATTATGATATTGCAAACCGTTGGAAAAGGGCAAAACCGACGGCGTTTCGCAAATGAGTTTTTGCCGGAAACCGCCACTGCAACTTGCCTGACGAGGCAAAAAACACCTCGTAAAACTCTACGCTTTGCCCCAAACATTAAACCGCTACCGTTCAAATTGTGCTGTTTGCAAAATGGCGTGCCGACGGAAACTCTGCATTTGAGGCAAAAACAATTTGGACGTTCCAAAAAGACAAAAACATTTTGAAACGGGTGTTACCCGACAAATTGAATTGCACAAAGTAGCCGCAACTGTTTACCTATTCACCGCTACTCCAACGGAGCAATTTGTTTGTAATCAATTATTCCTTGGAAAATCAGCCCCGCATACGGCGCCGCCACGATAGAGCCGTAACTTTGCCCCTGTGGTTCGTCCACAATCATCAGGCACAGATACTTGGGCTGACTTGCAGGGAAAAATCCCACGAAGGAGGAAACATACTTGCCTTTTGCCAACGATCCGTCGACAAACTTTTGCGCCGTGCCTGTTTTTCCTCCCACCTGATAGCCGGCAATATTTGCGTTTTTTCCTCCGCCTTCGGCAACGACACGTTGCAACATTGCGGCTATTTGGCTGCTTGTCTGCTCGCTTATCGGGCGGTCGACTACGGTAGGAGAAAATCTTTTAACCACCTTGCCCGTTGTCGGATCGGAAATTTCTTTGACTAGGTAGGGTTGCAAAAGGTAACCTCCGTTTACCGCCGCCGCCGTTGCCATGCACAGTTGCAACGCCGTTACGGCAATGGTCTGTCCGAAGCCTATACGTGCAAGGTCGCCGTTGGTAACGGAACTTTTCGGAACAAGCAAGCCCGACTGTTCCCCCACGAAATCGATGCCCGTCGTCCTGCCGTAGCCGAACTTTTCCAGGTAACTGTACATTGTGTCTTTCCCGAGCGACAGTGCGATATCGGTAAAAATGGGGTTGCAACTGTTGTTTAGTGCGTCGCTCAAAGTCTGGTTGGAATGTTTGCCGTTGATGTGTTTTGTCCAACAACTTATTTTTGAACCGTCAATTATTCTTGTTCCACTGTTGTTGGCAAACACATGCCGGGCGGAAAATGCCTTTGGGTTGCCTTTGGCGTATTCTTCCAGACATGCGGCGGCGGTAAGCACCTTGAATGTGGAGCCAGGTTCGTAAACATCCGTTAGCAAAGTGTTTTTGGAATACTTGATGAGGCTTTCGATATCGTCCCTTGGAAGGTTGTTGAGATCCACGCTTGGCTTGCTTGCCATTGCCAAAATTTCTCCCGTTTGCACGTCCATCACTATGCAACGTGCGGAAACGGGGTTTTGTTGGTACATTGCAAGTTGCAGCACATTTTCCGCAATGGTCTGAATGACGCTGTCTATCGTGAGGGTAACGGTCAGTCCGTCCACTGCGGGAATGTAGGTCATGTTGCCTTGCGTCAGTTCCTGTCCGACAAGGTCGGTTTCCGTAAGAAGTGCGCCGTTTATTCCCTGTAAATATTTGTCGTAGTACGCTTCCACACCGTACTGCCCCACCCCGTCGGAAGAAACGTATCCCAACACCTGCGACAGAAAATCTCCGTACACGTAACTGCGCACGCCCGTCGACGCAAGGTAAATTCCCTGCAAATTGCTGTTTCGTATTGCTGTTGCCTGTTCCGAGGTTATCTGTCTTTTCACGGTAACTTCCGAAACACCCTGTTTGCACAGTTTGTCGTACACGGTCTGAAAGTCCAACTGCAAAATTTCGCTTAAAACGGTTGCGCATTTATTGGCGTCCGTTACGCTTTGAGGTCGGGCATAAACGCCGTAGCCTGTTTCCGTTGTGGCAAGCAGGTTGCCGTTTGTGTCAACGATGTCGCCACGGTAGGCTTTTATCGGCAAATCACGTTGCCATTGCGAAGAGGCTTTTTGTTGCAGGTCTTTTCCCCAAACTACCTGTATATACGCCAAACGCAAAAATATTCCCGAAAACAAAAAAATTGCCGACACGGTAAGTGCCAGCAATCGTTTTTTAGATGTGTAGTAACTTTGTTGCAAATCAGCCTCCGAAAGCATTGCTGACCCAATCGCACAAGGAATCGAACCAGTTTGTTTCGATGTTGAAATTTTGTGCGGGTCTTGTTTCTACTTCTGTGTAGGTTTGCGTGTTGGATTCCGATGCGTCAATGTAGCCCAACTCTTCCGCTCTTTCCGCCAAAGCGGCATAGTCTTCCACCGAAAGCAATTCGTCCAAAGCGGACACTTCGCCGACAACGCCGGCGTAATCTGCCGAAAGTTGAGCAGTTTCCGCAAACACACCGCTGACTGCAACGGAAGTAAGGGCAATGCCCAAAACAAGCAACAGCACCACCGCAACGTAACTTATTGCAACAACTTTGGTTTTTGTGCTTACCTTTTTGGCTGTTGCAACGCTGCCGCTTTGGTACTCTCTTTGATAGTTCATTTTGAGAGTCTGCTGCGAAGGCATAGCATCGGCATTTGCCGCACCGTTTGCCGTTGCGGGATCTTCTACCGAGGTGAACTGTCCGAGTTTTTGCTGTACGCTTTGCAGAGAAAACTCCGGTGCGTCCTGATTAAGGTAGGTAGCGGAATAAGATGTATCCAAATCGGAGTACACGTCTGCATTATCATATTCTCTTTTTTCAGTGTTCATTCTCATCATAATTCCACCGCCCGAAAAAAATCACTTTTTTTGAAAAACTCGCAGTTTCGCACTTTGCGAACGGGAGTTGGTTTGCATTTCTTGGTTACTTGGTAAAATAGGTTTTTTTGTTATTACACTCCCACGGGAGCGATGTCCGCACACGCACACCGGAAGGTTCGGCGGACAGATACAGTCTGTGGCAAAATCGGCAAAACAGTGTTTGACGATTCTGTCCTCCAACGAATGGAAAGTTATCACTACGATACGTCCGTTGCTGTTGAGCCTGTCGCACATTGTGTTTAACGCTTCTTCCAAACCGTTAAGTTCGCCGTTAACTTCTATGCGCAACGCCTGAAAGCTTCTTTTTGCGGGATGTCCGCCCTTTTTCTTTACCGCCTGCGGAATGGATTTGTCCACTATTTCCACCAACTGTCCGCAAGTTTCAATGGGCTGTTTACTGCGGTAGGCGACAATGTTTTTTGCAATGTTCTTTGCAAATTTATCCTCGCCGTACATTTTGATTATTTTTTCCAACGCCACTTCGGAATAGGTGTTCACCACGTCTTTTGCCGAAAGACTTTGCGAAGCGTCCATCTTCATGTCCAAGGGGGCATCCTTCGCCATGTAGGAAAAACCTCGCTCGGGGTTGTCTATCTGGTAGGAACTGATACCCAGATCAGCCAAAAAACCGTCAGCTTTGGAGATATTCAGTTGGTCCAACACCGACGCTATGTTTTTGAAGTCGCTGTGAACAAACC
>HF998482.1:48756-49709 GCA_000433775.1 Corallococcus sp. CAG:1435
AGCATTCCGTCTGTCAGCCGCTTCAATATTTCTCTCGAATGTCCGCCACCACCGCAAGTGCAATCGACGTAGATTCCGTGAGGATTTATGTTGAGGTTTTCAATGCACTCGTTAAGCAAAACGGATGTGTGCGAAAAAATCATTTTGCTTTCAGCGATGCGTCAAGTTGTTTGTAGATTTCGTCCACCGTCGCAGCGTTCATTGCGCCGATACCTGTGCCAAACTTCTCTTGCCAACGCTCCTCGCTCCAAATTTCCGCTTTGGTGATAGCCCCTACAATGCGAACGTCTTTGTTTATGCCCATCATTTTTATCAAATCGTCGGGCAACATAAACCTTCCCTGACTGTCGGCAGTTACACTGCGACTGTATGCCGTCAGTTGTGTCAGCAACAACGATTGCTGGGGATTCAGCGTGTCCAAATCCATCAACGATGAAAGGAGTTTTTGCGTTTCGTCTGCCTTGTACACGAAAATACAACCGTTAGAACCGGGCATCAAAAAATAGTCGTTCCCCATTTCCGTGCGGAAATTGGACGGAAGTCTTATTCTGTTTTTATCATCCAACGAATGTTGGTAGTTGCCCAGTAAAAACATAGACTTTTCCCCTTTTATCGATGTGAAAGTATTGTAACACAGGACTTAACCAATTTCAACCATTTTTAACCATTTTGTTGAAATTTTTTTTGAATTAGGTTTATAAGCGAATATTTATTTGTCTTTGATTATTTTTGCCGCTAAAAATAGATGTTATGAAGTGAAATTTTGCCCAAAACAAAAAGTATAAAAAAGCCAATAGCACCCTTTTGCCGAAAATAAAAAAAATAAGTACTCGTTTGTACTTTGCGCAGGCGTTTGAGCCCGTTTCCGACAAACGGAAAACACCTTTCCAATGCAAAAAGACGGCGCAAAACAAAGAGCCTGACAAAAGCAGGAAAATGCTTGCATAGCCACG
>HF998482.1:49739-58534 GCA_000433775.1 Corallococcus sp. CAG:1435
CAGGAAAATGCTTGCATAGCCACGCCGAAAAAGTTGTTTTTTCGTACAATTTGCAAAGGGGCACAAACTGAGTTTTTGCAGTAATCTCGCCTTCGTTACGGCAACCGCCGGCAAGGTGCATGCAATCGGCAAAAGAAAAACGCAAAAAAAAAGACGGCGCAAACGCCGTCTTTCCGTTACCGTTTCAATGCGAGCAAAAGCGTACTTGCCGTGCAACGCTTCACCTTCAAACAGTTTTCAATTTTGTTACAAACTCGGTTTGAGCGGGACCTTCCACAAAAGGATTGAATACGGAAACTTTTTCCAAAGAAGAATTGAGGTAGTAACTTGTTTGCTCACCCCTGCCAAAGTCCACCACCGTAACAAGCCCGATGTGCTTGCCGTTGTTGAAGGAAGAAACTTCGTCCGTTTGGGTGTCGCCCCGTTTGCTGACGATAAAACTGTTGAAGTGAAAATCCGTTACACGTCCGCCGTAGGTTTTGTTTTCCTGATTGACAAACTGCGAATTGTACACCAACTTGTTTTTGGAATTCAACTCTATCGTGTCTTCGAAAAATGGATACAAATCGTGCTGATGCCCCGACACAACCAAGTCGGGCGCAATTTCGTTGAGTAATTCCGTCCACGCCGTTTTCGCTTCCAAGTGGTTTAACCTGTTGTTGATAAACTGAATGGGAATGTGGCAACACACCAGTTTGTACCTGAAACCTTCGTAGGGTTTTTGCTGTACAATGTTTTGCAACATTTCCGTTTGCTTGTTTCGATAGACGTCGAATTGCGCCGTGCCGTAGTACTCCCACCAATCGTCGTCGTGGTCCTCGCCCAAGTCGAGGGTGATGCCGAACACGTCGGACAACGTGAAGTAGTAGTAGAAATTACCGTTGACGCTGCCAACGTACTTGTGCAGTTCCTCGGCGTAGTTGCCCTTTATTTCGTGATTGCCTCTGACGTAAACGCAGGGAATTTCCCCTCCCGTTATTTCGTGCGCCAAAAGATTGGCAAACTGAGCGTCGTGTTCGCTGTCTATCATGGAATACATATCGCCCAACATCACCAAAAAGTCCATGTTTTCTACGCCCTTTGCCGTGGCGACTGCGCCTTTTTTCGCACCGTGAACGTCCGACATGGAGTAGTACACCAATCCGTCTTCGGTATTGACAGGTCGGAAACTGTAATTTTGCGAGATTATCTTTCCCTTGTATCCGCCAAACGGTCCTCGGTAAATCATTTTTTGGGCGTACACAGTGTAACTTTTGGCGTTGTCCAATTTTTCCTGCGGTACCACCACTTTGTGAACCAAATCGTTGGATTTCATGCTACCTGCATACAAATCGTAGTAATTTTCGCCCTCTATTTCCACCCAGGCAACGCTGTTTGCCGAAGTGGAAAACACAATCTGATAGTCGTCCTCAACGGCGTACACCACCGCACCGTAGGTGAAACGGTTTACCTGCACGTTGAAGCCTACCAAAACACAGCAAAGCAACAGACACGCAAGGCAAACGCATTTCAACACAACGCATTTTTTGCAGTTACTGACAGGCGGGAAAAACAACAGCAGCGCAAACACTATCAAGGCAACAGCCACAAGCAGCGACGTAAAAAATTTTGGCAAAATAAATTGCAGGTAATCTGCCGCTCCCAACGCAATCACCACCACGATCAGCACCGTAAACACGCCGCTTATGCACAGAGAAATTATCGAGGGCAATTTGCGTTTCCAAACAAACAGGCTGACGGCGGAAAAAATAAACGCCAGCCACAGGAATATGCACACCAGAAGAGGCGTTTCCATTACAAAAAAAGTGGGATTTTTGTCTGCACCCAGTGCCTTGGATATTCCGCTCCAATTAACTCTCAACGCAAGCCAAAACAACGCCACCACAAGGCTGTAGGCACATGCAATAACAGCCAGCAGGTTCTTTTTGAAAAATTTAAGCATTTCCATTACCTCCCGAAACAAATATACCGCACTAAAAACTCAATGTCAATACGAAGTTTGCAAGAAAAAATTTGTCGCACCGCTTGTCCGAAGGTAAATTTTGCCAAACGGCATTTTTCTGCAAAAGCACTCGGCAAAGTTGCCTTTTCGTAACGTTCCGAACGAAAAGGTAATTTGTGCAAAACCTCAAAAACGCCTTGACGAAAAAAGGCAAATTCCGAAACAAGTCGGAATTTGCCTGATAGTGAGCAAATCTCACAAAAATTTTCAGATATCTATTTCCACAAGTTTGTTGCCTACCAAATCGCAGGAAGTAAGGTAAAAATCGATGTTGTACTTTTTCATGTGCAAACTTGCCCTGCAATCCTTGCCGTGCAGGTGTCCGTACACCACCGTTTTGATGTCGTTTGCCACAAACTGACGCACAAAGGCAGAATCGTCGTAACTACCGTTGAAGGGTGGGTAATGCATCACGGCAATCACCTTGTCATCGGGGCGGCGTTGCTTTTGCATTTGTGCAATGGAAAGTTTAAGACGTTCCGTTTCACGCAGAAAAATTTTTTTATCCTCGGCGGAAAGATTGTCGCCGTCGGGACAAATCCAACCACGGGTGCCGCAAATAAGCAGGTTTTCAAAACGCAGACAATCGTTTTGCAAAGCGTAAAACCCTTTGGGAATGCCGTTTCTCACCTGCGAAATTGTGTTCCACCAGTAATCGTGATTGCCACGCAAAATCACCTTGTTGCCGGGAAGTTGCGCCACAAGGTTGAAATCGGGCAATGCCTGTTCAAATCGCATAGCCCAGGAAAAATCGCCTGCCAAAATTACAACATCGTCTTGCGAAACTTTGCTGTTCCAATCCTGGCAAATCTGCTCGAAGTAGTTTTCCCACGACTTTCCGAACACATCCATGGGTTTGTCGCACACGGTGGACAAATGTAAATCGCTTATTGCAAAAACTTTCATGGTAAAATTTTACCACAACGAAAGATTTTTGACAATATTTTTACCGTAATGTACCCCCAACAAACACGTCGCTACTGCTTTTTTCCGTTGCGCTTTTTTCGGCATTGACTGCACATTACGTCGTCGATTCCCATATTGTTTTTTTCACAGTAGGGACACAAAAATTCATCGTTCAACTCGTCGAAAATGCTTTTTTTGCCTTGCTGTTCGTTACGGCACACACAGCAAATTTCCTCGTCAATTTTGATGTAGTTAAGTCCGCAACGTGGACATTTTTTGTATTTCAACGGCAAACTCCAACATTACTACCACACTATGAAAAGGGACAGATTAGTGTTACACCTGCCTGTAGCACAAGTTTAAAAATTGCACAAATTTCAATGCCACCGACAAAAGTTCAGCACGGTTTTTTTTCGTTGCAAAACGCAAAAGGGAAATTATCCGACAGTTGCGCCAAATATTCTAACATCGCCTGCCACAAACAAACTCGCCTTGCTACAAATAAACACAACTTGCTACAAATCACCTCGCTTTGCTACAAATCACCTCGCTTCAATTTGTAGTTGCTACGAACAAAAACATTAAATCAACTTTTTTTGCAATCGAACAGTACTTTCGATACGCACAAAAACGCAAAAGACGTTTCCCGAAAGAAACGCCTTTTCATTTTGACAATAAGTTCAGCCCGACAACACGGTTTACTGTCCGCCACCGTTGTTGCGGCAACTTCCAGGATACAGCGGAAGTTCGAAGTAGCCGGAGCACACCTCTTCCGTGTATTCCTGACAGGGCGGTATCACGGCATATCCGTAGGTGGGAATAATCAATTCCACGTCCATGGTTACCTTCAAAATTGCCGTTACGCAACAGTTGATTACAAACAGGTAGTAGGTTACGCCGTCAATTTCCTGCGTTTGACTGTAAGTACCGTCGGGACTTACTGCGGAAACGCTTGCCTCGATTTTGTAGGGGATTATGGAAGGTTCGGGCAGATACATCACCACGTTTACGGGAACGGTAACGGTGCCGCTTCCGCTACCCTCAACGTTGTTGGCGTCTATGTAAGTTACTTCCACGGGCACAATGATGTCCGCTTCCACCCTGCCGTACTTGGGACGTTCCTGCAAACGTTCCACCACGAGATTGTCCACAATGCCTGTGGTTGTTGTGCTTTTGCAACTGACAAATTTCAGCGGCGTGGCTGGTCCCGTCGGATTGACGTCGGACACGCTCACCGTAACCTGTTGCAAGGTTGTTTGCTTCATGCAGGCGTCAAAAACTTTTTTGCCCTGTATGCAGATTTTTTCACTGCCATTATTGCCATCCAGATTGTTTACCGGCATATTTTGTCCTCCTTGAATATTCAGTATATTGTATGTGCAAACAGTGTAAAATGTTTCCATTTGTTTTCGTATGCAAAATTTGCATCGCTATTCGACAAAATTTTCATCGGTAAATTGCATTACAACGGCTAAATAAGCCAATTTGCACGGCAAAATACGCAAAAATGAAGTACTATGTCTGAAATAGTACACTACAAAAGGCTGTTTCTTGCTATTGCAAACGGGCAAAACGGCTAAAAATGCCAAAACGCTCTTTTTTTTGCACAAAAATCGTAAAGCACAACAAATGTTACGTTGTAAACATGCGTCTACTCACCAAACAAACGACAAGTGCCGCAAGGGGAACTTTTTACCATTGCAGGGAAGCACATGGAAATTGACAGAAAAATTTCGTTACACCGCTACCGACACACGGGACGAAATAGGACAAAATTTTTTCTGCAACTGTCAGTACAAACTCGCACTTTCACAAATAAATTTCAAAAGCACGTTGCCATGTTGCAACAGCCATAAAAGAACAAAACACAAAATTTGAAACATAACAAGGGAAAACACAATAAATTTGTTGGGAAAACAGACAAAAGACACAACGACAAATGAATATCAAAAGCACCTTTTGCAATACGCCTGCACCGCAAAGAAAAAAAACAAGAACAGCGGACGGCACAAAAAATGCCCGACGGTCTGTCGGGCAAAATGCTTGGTTTGCAAGTAGTAATTTAAGGGTAAAAAAGGGGGGGGAATTATTCCTCTTCGAAATGGTAGAACCTGTCTGTCATGTGACCGAAAAAGAAGGTGATAAGTTCCCTCACGTTGCGCTTTTGTGTGTCCAGCGGTTCATCCTTGCTGAGCACCTTGAACAGGCTTGTCAGGAAGCCTTCGGCAACGGCGTTGTAGAAATCGGGGTTTTTGATTTTCTCGTCAATTTCGGGGAAAGACTTTTCCAGCATTTCCCTGATTTTTTTGGAAATGGCTTCCACAATGAAACTGACAAACGCCTCGTAGTGGACGGAATTGCCCTTGCGTATTATCAAAATTTCGTCGCTGTGGTCCACAAGGAATTCCACCAATTTTTCCGACGCCTCACGCATGTCCTTTCCTTCAAAAACGATGTCCTCTTCTATTGCCTGGCGGATACTGTTGAGGAAAGGATTGATAACGGCGAAATACAACGCCTCTTTGTTTGTGAAGTAACGGTAGATGTTTCCCAAAGATATTTCCGCATTGTTGGCGATGTTGCGTATGGACGCATCGGCATATCCGTGCTCTTTGAATTCTTCCACTGCCGCCGCCAAAATGTTTTCTCTTATTTCTTTTTTAAGGTATTGCATAATTCCTCCATGTGAGGTGATTGTATCATAAATTCGCCCTTTTGGCAAGTGTTATGCTAAATATCTTTGCAACTTTTCATTTTTAACACAATAAAAATTTCTTTCAAATTGTTTTGTTTCATAACGACTGTTTCAACAGTAAAATGCGAACATCGACAATTCGACAAACTGAAGCCGCACTCACATTGCATGCGTTACAGCACAAAGTTTCAACCCAAACACGACCCGAGGTTGGTGTTTTAGTGGCAAAGCGGTTATATCTGTAAAAATAAATGTTTTTTGGTTTTCCTTGGCAATAATTTGAATTCACAAATCAATTTGAGTTAAATTTGTTGAAATTGTTTACTGTAACAAAAAAGGACACTTGCGTGTCCTGAAATTACAAAGCAACGTGCGCTTGTTGCCTGTCGTGCGTTGTGAAATGAACCGACTGTCTTTTTACCCTAGGCAGGGAAATTCGACTTAGTTAAATACTAGTAGGCACATTCCAAAAGCATTTTGTCTGCAAGCAGGGCGATAAATTCGCCGTTGGTGGGCTTTTCCGACGAGTTGTACACCTTCACGCCGAAAACGCTGTTTATGTTTTCGATTTTTCCCCTGTTCCACGCCACCTCTATTGCGTGTCGTATGGCACGTTCCACCTTGCTGGACGTTGTGCCGAATTTTTTGGCAATGGAAGGATACAGGCTTTTTGTAATGGCGTTGATTATCGGCGGATTGTCTACGGCAAGTTTTATGCCTTCTCTCAAAAACTGATACCCCTTGATGTGTGCAGGAATGCCCACGGTAACAAAAATGTTGCTGATTCGTTCGTCCAAAGTCTTTTCCGAAACGCTTTTCTTGCGCAGAATTTTTCCGCCCAACTTTTCCCCTTCGGCAACGTTGACAATTCTTTGTTCCAACACGCCGTATTCCAACGGCTTTACAAGGTAGTACTTTGCGCCGAGGTCCAAAGCCTTTATCACAAATACTTCGCTTTTAAGTTCCGACGCAACAATAAACTTGACGTCACGGTACTTTTCCAACAGGGCGAAACCGTCTTCGCCCGACATGATAAGTTCCGTTATTACCACGTCTGCGGGAATATTTTCCAGACTGCTGCGTGCGTCGCACCCGTCAACGTCAAAAACTACCTGAAAATTTTCGTTTTCCTCCAACTTGGATTTCAGTCCAGGTTGTCCGATAAGTCCTATTTTAATCACTTTTTGCAACCTCCGTGTTTTGTAAACACATTGTAGCACGCAAACCTTTGTTGTTTTCTAAAATAAATTATCGGTTATTGAGTGTAATTGTCGAAAATTGCAAAGAAAAGCACGTTGCAAACACAACGTGCCAAATGATATCACTTGTTTGTTTCGTCCACAACCTCTTCGGTGTTTTGCTCTTCCGACGCAAAGGCGTCCGCATCGGAAACGTCGTACTGTACCTCTTCCGCAGTTGCCTGACGGTACTGTTTTATGTCGGGCAAAATGCAAATGTAAAACGTCCAACCGACAAGGGACATCAATGCCTTGCACACGACTGTTACTACAACGTTCAAAACGGGTATCCAGCAAAAAAGCATATTTACAAGCGTAAGTGCCATTTCCACCAAAAACATCACCGAATAGATGGGAAGCCCCACCACAATGCAAAGCGTCTTTGCAATACAATACCAGAAGTTTTTGCTTGTGTAGCGGAAAATCCAATGGAAACGCTGTTGATAGTATTCTTTCATGACAATCTCTCTTTTTTGCTTTTTTACACATATTACTACAAAACGGAAATTGTGTCAAACGCATACCTGCACGGGAACACGACGCAAGACAGTCCCTTGCAGAAAAATTTTGCACCACTGTGCAGGTAATCTTTCAAAACAAATCGTATTGCAGAAAAGCAGTTTTTGTTGGGCAAACATTGCCGCAACAAGACGTCAAAATACGGCGAGGGGCATTTTCAACGGACACATGGCGACTTGTCAAGAATATAATTGTCGTTGCCTGCAACGGGAAAACACCGCCTGACATTACCATTGAAATTACAGGAAAATTTGAAAATAGCGGGACAAAAATTCGGCAAAAATCCTATTATGAAATGCAGACACGGAAAAAAACAAACGGCTTTTTCAAAAGATGGTTTTTGCAATGTAAAAATTTTCCGAAAATTGTTGACAGAGTGAAAAAACAAAACTACAATGTAAGTAACCTATCCGGTAGGTGAGGCTACCACAAGGGATATGGGTTGCTGCCGAACAAGCGTGGAGACACGTCAATTCCGGTAAGCAGGCTTTGTCGAAACCAAGGCACAGCCTAACGCAACTTCACTGCCCTGTGATGCTAAAACTTGTAATGGTGAGGACATATTTTTTTGTTTTTGTCTGCATCCGTTACGGGTGCAGTTTTTTATTGTTTTCTTTGGAGGTAATAGGATGGAGCAGGAAAATCAGGTTGAATTGACCGACACCATTGAAAAGGTAAAACAGTTGCTGGAAGAAAAGAATTTCAGGGAAATAAAAGGTTTGATAAACGACATGATGCCGCAGGACTGCGCCATGTTGTTGGAAGAACTTCCCGAAAAGGATATGCCACCCGTTTTCCGATTACTTTCCAAAGAAAATGCAGCGGAAACATTTGTTGAAATGGAATCGGACAAACAGCAGTTGCTGTTGATGGTTTTTTCCGACGCCGAACTGAAAGCGGTGTTTGACGAAATGTTCCTTGACGACACTGTGGACATAATTGAGGAAATGCCCGCCAACGTCGTGAAGCGTATCATAAAGCAATCGGACACGGAAACGAGAGCGCAGATAAACGAGATTCTGAAATACCCCAAAGACAGCGCAGGCACAATAATGACGGTGGAATACGTCAGTTTGCGAGAACACTGGACGGTGAAGGAATGTTTCGACAGAATACGAAAAATCGCTCTCGACAAGGAAACCATTTACGTGTGCTACGTAACGGACGACAAGCGTAAATTGCTGGGGTTGGTAACGGTGAAAGACCTGCTTTTGCACGACTACGACACGCCGATAGCCGACTTCATGGAAACGGACGTGATAAGCGTGGAAACGACGGACGACAAGGAATTTGTGGCGCAGCGTATTTCCAAATACGACCTGTACGCAATACCCGTTGTAGACGGCGAAAACCGCATTGTAGGCATAATCACCGTGGACGACGTGTTGGACGTTATGGAACAGGAAGCCACCGAAGACATTTCAAAAATGGCTGC
>HF998482.1:58550-83337 GCA_000433775.1 Corallococcus sp. CAG:1435
GCAGTAACGCCGTCGCATGTGTCCTACCTCAACCAAAGCGTTTGGGAAATTTGGAAAAACCGTATTCCGTGGCTGTTGCTTTTGATGATTTCCGCAACCTTCACGGGGCTTATCATCAACACCTTTGAAGCCACCCTCAACCAGTTGAGTACACTGCTTTTTGCCTGCATACCCATGCTTATGGATACGGGCGGAAATGCCGGCAGCCAGGCTTCCGTTACAATAATCCGCGGACTTGCGTTGGACGAAGTTCACACCAAAGATGTTTTCAAAGTTGTGTGGAAGGAAATGCGTGTGGCAGTACTTTTGGCTGTGTGCCTTGCCGTTGTTTGCTTTGGCAAACTTATGCTTATTGACGGTTTGCTTTTCGGTTACAACTACACTTGGGACATTTGCCTTGTCGTTTCCCTTTCGTTGCTTGCAACGGTGATAGTTGCAAAACTTGTGGGCTGTCTGATGCCGTTGCTGGCAAAAAAGTGCCGTCTTGACCCCGCAGTTGTGGCAAGTCCTTTCATCACCACCATTGTGGACGCTCTTTCGCTGTTGGTGTACTGCCAAATTGCATTGAGCATTTTGCCTTCAATTTAATAAACATAAAAAATGCGCTTTCCGCACTGTCGGAGAGCGTTTTTTTTGCGATTTCAAGTCAACACAAAAAATTTGACAGCAAACCTTGACAAAAATTTTAACGATGCAACCTTTCAAAAAAGCACGAAAAAACGACTTGGCACAGCACCTGCGCACAAAATTTTCCAATTGTTGGACCATATGCAGGGCAACAGATTGTAACTGCCGTGCAAAAATGACCTACAAGGTTACGGTTTAGAAAAATAAAAAAAGGGTGCGCGGCAAGAATAAAATCAGAAAATACAAAACAGGCAAAACGTAAAAAAGATACCGCTTCTGACAACGTTTATGCAATACCACAATGTTTATACAATAGCAAAATTTCGCACAAATGCAAGGTGACAAAGAAAACAAGCCATTTGTAATTTGCGAAACCGACGAAAACACTCAACTGCAAACGTCAGTTTTGGGCAAAGGGCAAATGAGTTGAAAAATACGCAAATCAAA
Source organism: Corallococcus sp. CAG:1435 (assembly GCA_000433775.1). Classification (GTDB taxonomy): domain Bacteria; phylum Bacillota; class Clostridia; order Christensenellales; family CAG-314; genus Fimimonas; species Fimimonas gallinarum. The sequence goes on from HF998482.1 coordinate 59,625, forward strand.
TTTTTCCTTTCAATTTTTGCACCTCTTCCAACGTACAGCACGTTTCCAGACGAATGTCGGGGTATCCTTTCAGCATGCGGGCAAAAAGCCTTTTGGGATTGAGGTATTTCCTGTGCATATGTTCGGGTGAGGTGCAAAGCAACAACACGTCGGCACCGCACTGCGCCACGATAGGAACGGAATAGAGTGCATTTTGTTTTGTGGTGAGCGATTTTTCTTCCCTTATCAAAACATTTTCGGGCACCCTTTCCGCCACAAGAATGTCAAACATTGCCTGCGCTTCGCTTTTGCCTGCCAACGGGTTGGCAACACCGCCGGAAAGCACCATTTTGCATGGCAACAGCGTTTTGTGTATTTCCGACGCCAATTCAAGACGACAACGCATTTTGTCCGTGATACTTCCGTCGTCGTTAAGCCTGTTTCCCAACACTACCGCAACAATCATTTTGCACCGCCTCTTTGACCGTGTTCAGCTTTTCTTTTGGTAAATTCTACCACACAACGGCAATGCGGTCAATGGCGAAAATGCGTCTTGTGCCAAACGTACGGCAACGCAAAATAAACCTTAAGCATTATTCACGCAATGAGCAAAACAACGGAATGTTTGACTGAACGAATCAGACTTTGTATTGAACAATGTCAGGCGAGAACAACGTTAATTTGAAAATAATGCCGCTTTCGACACTTTGAGTAAACGCAACAAAGCAATTTGCAAAACGCCGATACCACTACCGTGCAACCAAAAAGTTGAATCCATTTTTGAAAAAAGTCGTTGAAAATCATTGACAGATTTTTTATGCGGTGTTATTATACTAGGGCAATCAGATATTCCTCAATAGCTCAGCGGCAGAGCATCCGGCTGTTAACCGGAGGGTCGTAGGTTCAAACCCTACTTGGGGAGCCAAATTTTAGCGGTCGAATAAAATCGACCGCTTTTTTTGCGTCAAAAACAGAATGCAATTTGAAATGTTTGTCAAAGTGTTCAATATTTTGTAAACGCATTTTTTTGAAACTGCCTCTTGATTTCCGTTGAAATTTTCTACTGTTTTTTAGGGCAAATTTATGTAAAAAACAAATGCAATTTGAAATGCTTGCAAAAGCACTTTTTCCATCACGAAATGCTATTGGTTTTAGGTTGAAATACTGTAAAACATAGCTTTTTAGGTACTTTTCTGCATGGAGAAACATTGTTTTCCAAATGAAGCATGCGAAATAAACCTGACTTTTACTTTGAAAATTGCTTTCTGCGTTGTTTTTTGCACTGCGAAAGCATTACTGTTCAATTTTTCACGATGAAAAGGTAATGTGCGAAACAAAATATTTTTCGTACACTGCTTTTGCTGTCGGAAAGTGTTTTGCTTGCGTATTTTCTTGCACATTTTGTAAGGCGCACCATGCAAAACAGACATTTTACGCTTTTTACAATGTCTTTTTTTGCATTTCACAAACAAAGTTTATTTTCGTAACTTGACTTTGATATTGTTAAAGTATATAATAACTTTGTATGGCGAAGACAAAGAATCTCGTCTTATGTAAAACGCAATTTATTTATTGGAGGACAAACAATAATGGCAAAGAGAACAATTGACGGTAACACTGCTGCCTCGCACGTTGCTTATGCTTTCAGCGATGTTGCGGCAATCTACCCAATAACTCCTTCTTCGCCCATGGCGGAAGTTGCCGACGAATGGGCTGCCCAAGGCAGAAAAAACCTGTTTGGACAAACGGTGAGAATTGCCGAAATGCAATCGGAAGGAGGCGCAGCAGGCGCACTTCACGGAAGCCTTGTGGCAGGCGCATTGACAACCACATTCACTGCCAGCCAGGGCTTGCTTTTGATGATTCCCAACATGTACAAAATCAGCGGCGAACTTCTGCCCTGCGTGTTCCACGTATCGGCAAGGGCGTTGGCGGCTCACGCTTTGAACATTTTCGGCGATCACCAGGACGTAATGGCATGCCGTCAGACAGGTTTTGCACTGTTGGCAAGCAACTCCGTTCAGGAAGCAATGGACATGGCTTTGGTGGCACACCTTTCCACGTTGGAAGCAAAGGTGCCTTTCCTGCACTTCTTTGACGGTTTCCGTACAAGTCACGAAGTTTCCAAAATTGACGAAATTTCCTACGAAGACATGGAAAAACTGCTTGACATGAAGTACGTGGACGAATTCCGTGCACGTGCATTGAACCCCGAACATCCCCACCTTCAGGGTACTGCTCAAAACGCAGACATCTACTTCCAGAACAGAGAAGCGGCAAACAAGTACTACCTTGCAACACCCGCAATCGTTGAAAAGTACATGGAAAAAGTGGGCGAACTTACAGGCAGACACTACCATTTGTTTGACTACGTCGGAGCAAAAGACGCCGACAAGGTTATCGTTATCATGGGTAGCGGCGCAGAAGCCGTTGAAGAAACCGTTGACTACCTCAACGCAAGAGGGGAAAAAGTGGGCGTATTGAAAGTACACCTCTACCGTCCTTTCTCCGCAAAGCACTTCGTGGATGCTCTTCCCGAAACAGTTACGAAAATTGCAGTGCTTGACAGAACAAAGGAACCCGGATGTCTTGGCGAACCCCTGTACCTTGACGTTGTTGCCGCTCTTGCAGAAACAGGCAGAAAAGTTGACACCGTTTTGGGCGGACGTTACGGCTTGGGAAGCAAGGAATTTACTCCTTCCATGATTTTGGCAATCTACCGCAATCTTGACGGAGAAAAGAAAAACCACTTCACCATCGGCATTACCGACGACGTAACCTCCACTTCTTTGCCGGTTACGGAAATCATCGACGTTGCCCCCGCAGGCACAACACGTTGCAAATTTTACGGATTGGGCAGCGACGGTACGGTTGGCGCAAACAAGAACAGCATCAAAATTATCGGCGACCACACCGATTTGTATGCACAGGGCTACTTCGAATACGACAGCAAAAAGTCCGGCGGACTTACCATTTCTCACCTGCGTTTCGGCAAGAACCCCATCAAATCCAGTTACCTCATCGACCAGGCGGAATTTATTGCCTGCCACAACCCCAGTTACGTTACACACTACGACGTACTTGCAGACGCAAAAGACGGCGGAACATTCCTTCTCAACTGCGCTTGGAACGACGCAGAATTGGAAAAGGAACTGCCCGCTCACATGAAGAACCAGATTGCGCAAAAGCATTTGAAGTTCTACACCATTGACGGTTTGCACATTGCTTTGAAAGCAGGTTCGGCAAAATCCACAAACATGGTAATGCAGGCGGCATTCTTCAAACTTGCCGACATCATCCCCTACGAACAGGCGGAAGAATACATGAAACAGGCGGTAATCAAGTCCTACGGCAAAAAAGGACAAAAGGTTATCGACGCTAACTTTGCCGCTATCGACGGCGCAGTTGCAGGTTTGCACCAAGTGAAGGTTCCCGCAGAATGGGCTACCACTACCGAAGGCGCAGCACTGCCCGAAAAGACGGACAGCAAGTACTTTGAAGAATTTGTACGTCCTATTTTGGAACAAAAGGGCAACAGCCTTCCCGTTTCGGCATTCAACGAAAGCGGCGTTGTGCCCACAGCAACTACACAGTACGAAAAACGTGGCATTGCCGTCAACCTTCCCTCTTGGCAGGTGGACAAGTGTATTCAGTGCACACAATGCTCCATGGCTTGCCCCCATGCAGTTATCCGTCCCGTTTTGATTGACGAAAACGAAACTTTGCCCGAAACATTCACCGCAAAACCGGCAATCGGTGTGAAGGGAGCAAAGTTCCGTATGCAAATCAGCCCGTTGGACTGCACCGGATGCGGTGTTTGCGCTAACGTTTGCCCCGCAAAGGAAAAGGCTCTTGTGATGGTTCCTGCGGAACAAATCAACGACGTGGAAGTTGCCAACTACAAGTTCTCTCAAACGGTGGCACGTGTTGAAAGTCCTCTCAACCCCACCACTGCAAAGGGAAGTCAGTTCAAACAACCTTTGTTTGAATTCTCCGGCGCTTGCGCAGGATGCGGCGAAACACCTTATGTTAAACTTGTAACGCAGTTGTTCGGCGACAGAATGGTTATCGCAAACGCTACGGGATGTTCTTCCATCTACGGCGGTTCTGCCCCCACATGTCCCTATGCCGTGAACAAAGACGGACACGGACCTGCCTGGGCAAACAGTTTGTTTGAAGACAATGCCGAATTCGGTTACGGTATCAACCTTGCTTACGTTCAACGCAGAGCACGCCTTGTGGAAAAGGTTAACGCTCTTGCCGAAAAATGGGCGGGATACGAAGAAGGCGTAAACGCCTGCAAAGCTTGGGTTGCCGACAAAGACAACGCCGAAGCAAGCAAAGTTGCCGCCGCAAACCTTGTGAAATGTCTTGAAGGTTGCGCAAACTGCGGTTGCGAAGCAGACGCTCTTGTAAAGGAAATTTTGAAGGAAAAGGATTGCCTCGTTAAGAAATCCGTGTGGATTTTCGGTGGCGACGGCTGGGCTTACGACATCGGCTACGGCGGACTTGACCACGTGTTGGCAAGCGGCGAAGACGTAAACGTTTTGGTACTGGACACCGAAGTGTACTCCAACACAGGCGGACAGGCAAGCAAGTCTTCTCCCACAGGCGCAGTTGCGAAATTTGCCGCTGCGGGCAAACGTGTCAAGAAAAAGGACCTTGGCATGATGGCAATGTCCTACGGATACGTGTACGTGGCACAGGTTGGTATGGGCGCAAGTCAGGCTCAACTTGTAAAGGCTTTGACGGAAGCGGAATCCTACCACGGACCTTCTCTTATCATTGCTTATGCTCCCTGCATTAACCACGGTATCAACATGGGCAAATCGCAGGAAGAAATCAAACGTGCCGTTGAGTGCGGATACTGGCAACTGTACCGTTACAATCCCACTTTGATTGAACAGGGCAAGAACCCCTTCACCTTGGACAGCAAAGAACCCACGGGCGACTACCAAGAATTTATCAAAGGCGAAACCCGTTACGCTTCTCTTGCAAAGACAAAGCCGGAAATTGCAGAAACTTTGTTTGAAAGATCCGAACAGGAAGCAAAAGCAAGAGTGGAAAAATACAAGAACCTTGCAAGCAAGTAATTGTACACATTCCTACAATTCCGATAAAACAAAAAGGAGCAGACAAATTGTCTGCTCTTTTTTTACGCTTTTATGTTGACATATTATCTGTCGGCAGGTTGGGCGTTTGGAAAAGTAAATCCTTGTTACATTTTAAGCCTTTCTTTGCCACCATGCAACCGTCAATCGGTGTAATACTGCGCCTGCGCATTCCACAACTTGAAGTATTTGCCCTTTTCGTCGGCAAGCAAACTTTCATGCGTACCGTACTGCACCACCTCTCCGTCGCTGAATACTGCAATTTCATCGCAGAACTTGCAGGAAGACAGACGGTGGCTGATGTACACTGCCGTTTTGCCCTGCGCTATGTCGTTGAACTTGGAATAAATTTCCGCCTCCGCCAATGGGTCAAGCGCAGCAGTAGGCTCGTCCAGCACAATGAAAGGTGCGTTTTTGTACAACGTGCGTGCAATGGCTATCTTTTGCGCCTCACCGCCGGAAACGTTCACGCCATTTTTGTCGTAAGCGGAATACAGGAAGGTGTTCAACCCCTTTTCCATTGTTGCCAACCTGTCGCCGAAACCTGCTTTGTTGAGGCATTCCGTTGCACGAACGGCGTCGTAATTTGCCGACGAACCGACATTTTCGCCCAGAGTAAAGGCAAAAATTTTGAAGTCCTGAAACACCACCGAGAAAAATTTCAGATACTGGCTGTATTGGTATTTTCTTATGTCCACGCCGTTAAGTAAAATTTCTCCTTCGGTAGGATCGTACATTCGGCACAGCAGTTTTATGAATGTGGTTTTTCCGCTTCCGTTCACACCCACAACGGCAAGACGTTTGCCGAAGTTTATTTTCATGTTGACGTTGCGCAAAACGTAAACGTCGGTACCGGGGTACTTGAAGGAAACGTTTTTGAACTCCACCTCGCAGTTTTCGCCGATATTTTCCGGCAGTGGCAAATCCCCTTGCTGCATTTTGTTTGGAATATCCAAAAAGTCAAACACAAGTTTGAGAAATTGCGCATTGTTTCTCATCGTGCCTACGGTGTAAAAAAACTTGGAAACGCCCGACGACAACTTCGTTATGGAAGAAACGTATTGCGCAACGGACCCTAAGCCAAACGCACCCGCCCACGCTTTAAGACACACAAACAGATACACTACTCCTGTGAATATTACCGAAACGGCTGCGGACGCCGCCTGCAAAGGGCCTATTTTGCTGACGGTAAGACGTGCAAAAAATCCTTTGGAACAAAACACATCGTATTTATTTGTGTTGTGCTTTTCGCACAAGCGATCCTGCCGATACATTCGAATGTCGCAAGCAATGTCCTTGTCGTACCCCAGCCATCCCCAAAAGCCGAAAATTCTGTTGGCCAAAACGTGGTCGTCGGCGTGCTTTGCCCAGTAACTTTCCGCCTTGTTGGAAAGGGTGGGGGAAAGAAATGTTATCAACGCCATGACGGCAATCAGAACCAACACAAACCACGGGCTGTTGAGAAATGCGTAGGTACTGTCCTGCGGTACGCTCAACACAAACAGCGATACGGAAAGAGATATTCCGCCAAGTACCGTAAAAACAGAACCGACAAGGTCTTCGTAGTTGGAAATAACTCTGTTCAATCCCCAACCGCCGCCGTTCTGATTTTGACGTATTACCGAAAGCAACTGCGTGTTTTTGGCGTTTTCCACGTCGGGAAAATCCATACTCATCAGTTTTTCCGAAAAAATGTTTTCCGATTTGTACCATATTCCAGCACTTTGACCTGTTTGCCACTTATTGAGCAACGCCGTTACCAACGAAATTACGGCTGCCACGCCCAAGGTTATCAAAACAAGAATTTTCAACCTTTCGGGGTTGCGATCACCGCAAAGTTCATTGACTATCAAAGCGGAAAAGTAAATTCCGACGTAGGGTGTGAGATTTGTCCACACGACGTACAGCAAGCGGGACAACATCATTTGCGGAAATTTGGAATACAACAGGCGAAAAGCACGGTTGTTGATTTGCATTGCCTGTCTGAATGTCATTTTTTTGTCCTTACTCAACCTCGCCACCTCCCCGCTTGTAGTACTTGCTTTGTACCTCGAAAAGCCTTGCGTACTTTCCGCCCGCTTTCAGCAATTGTTCGTGAGTACCTTCTTCGCAAATAGAAGCATTGTCGATAAGCACTATTCTGTCGCAAAATCTCGTGGACGCCAAACGGTGAGATATGTACACGGAAGATTTTCCGCCCGAAAGACTGTCGTACTTTTGATACATGTCCGCCTCCGCCAACGGGTCCAATGCCGCAGTGGGCTCGTCCAGCAAAATTATCGGGGCGTTTTTGTACAAAGCACGTGCAAGCATAAGTCGTTGCGTTTCTCCGCCGGAAAACATTACGGCGTCATCGTACACCGTGCGGTTGAGTTTGCTTTCGTAACCTTGTGGCAAACTTTCCACCTTTTGTTTCAATCCTGCAAGTTCCACACAGCGATGCACACGATTCATATCGATGTTCTCCTCGCTTTGCGCCACGTTTGCGGCAACGCTTGTCGCAAGCAAAGAAAAGTTTTGAAACACTGCGGAAAACAAACCGTAGTACTGCTGTCTGTTGAATTTTCTTATGTCCGTACCGTTTAGCAACACTCTGCCTTGCGTAGGGTCCAGAAATCCGCACATCAGTTTGACCAAAGTAGTTTTGCCTGCTCCGTTCAACCCCACTACCGCAAGTTTTTCGCCGTTGTGCAACGTGAGATTTATGTTTGTCAGCGTGTCTTTTTCCGCTTTCGGGTAGCGAAAACTTACGTTTTCCAGCGTCAGCACGAAACTGTCGCTTTCGGGAATGTCCTCGCCGCTTTCCAAGTTGAAAGGCTCGGGAAATTCCAAAAACTCACGCACGGTGGAAATGTCCACCGACTGGCTGTGCAGTGTGTAAAATCCGTTGAGAATACCCGTTACCCACTGTGTGAATCCGCCAACGGCTGTGAAATACAACAAAAATTCCGCTACGGTGAGTTTGTCATCCAACACCATTGCAATCAGGTAGGCGTAGGCTGCGGCATTACAACAAAAAGTCAGCACCACATCCACGATTTTGCCTGCCAAAAACACCTTTTGCACCCTGTTTTGAAAACTTACGTAGGCGTCCATTGCCTTGTCGTACACCGATTGCAACCACGGACGCAAGCCGAAAATGCGTATGTCCTTGGCTGCGGCGTTGTCGGAGCAACGGCTGATGTATTCCATGTGTCGTTCCGCTTCCGCTTCTTCTTCACGGTGGCGGTACTTGTAGGTGTTGGCAAGGTTGCCTACAAGGTAACTGACAAATGTCGTTGCCACAATAATTAACATAAGTATGGGCTGAACGGTGGAAAACAACACAATGTAAATTGCAAAACCGACAATGTTGGTAGTCAGCGTTGTGAGCGTTTGCCACACTGCCTCCGTGGCTTGAGAATTGCCACTTACACATTCGCTGGCTTTGGACAGCAATGCAGTGAACTTATCGTCATGTACATTGGGAAATGATGTTGTGCATGCCTTGCGGTTTATCATAGTTATCAATTCCGACCTGACGGTTATTCTGCCGAACATGGCATTTTCGTCGACATAGGCGGAGGCGGCACTTGTAAGCATCAGTCCAGCAACAAACGCCGCTATTATGACCACAAGTTGCGCTATCGGCACCTCACTTTCTACGGCGGAAATTATCACGGGGGAAATGTACAGCCCGATCAGGTTGAGCGCCACCGCCAGCATTGCGGAAAGCGCACCCAAAATTAGCACCTTCTTTTCTTTGGATATCCACGCCAATTTTACCATGTACAAGGTGTTTTGCAAAATGTTGTACTTGGGTTTTATTTTGTCTTGCTTTTTCATATTTTCCTTTTATTGAAATTGCGTTTGCATGTTTTTTTACAAACGTCTAAAAATATTTCTGTTCACACTGCGATAAAGCGTTTTGCACACACTGCAAAAACTTCGCAGCGCAAAATTTAGGTTGAACGACAATGTCAAAACGTAGCAAATTATCAAGGTATATTTGCCATGGTGAAAACAATTACCCGTTACGTTTCACACAAGTAAATTCACTCGTGGTACAGCAGAACGGAACGTGTCCGTGTGCAGTAAAAGCCTTGTTGCGACTGAAAATTCCCGTTTGGTACGGCAATAAGACTTCAAACGTCCATGCAAATTGCTACTCTTTCAAAAAGAAAGTGCAATTGTATTACCGCAGAACGAAACGTCTTTGTGTGCAGTAAATGCCTTGTTGCGACTGCAAATTTCCGTTTGGTACGGCAATAAGACTTCAAACGTCCATGCAATTGCTACTCTTTCAAAAAGAAACTGCAATTGTATTACCGCAGAACGGAATGTATCCGTGTGCAGTAAATTCCTTGTTGCAACTGCAAATTCCCGTTTGGTACGGCTAAAAGTCCTTCAAACGTCCATGCTTCTCGATTGTATATTGCCGAAAAAATCCAAAGTTGCCCGAAATGTCAACTTTCATTACACCCTGACAATTACCCGAGTTGCACCGCCGTCCGACTCCACCTCCACCAAATTGAAATGTCCGACTGTGCGAATGTAATTTTTGATTGCTTTGTACAAGGCAATTTGCTGACTTCGTGTAAAGGTAAACTGTGCGGTATTTTTCGTTGCCGAAAGTTGCTGATTTTGTTTGGCTGAACTGTTGTCGGAAAGGCTATTTTCGCCGTCAGACGCTAGCGAAAGATGCGCTTCACCATTTTTAGTAATTGCGGTGTCGCAAACAGACGGCGTACATTCGACGCTTGCGCCGTCGGTATCTACGTGGCAACTTTGACAAACAAAGTCCGTCGCTTTTTGCAATGCGTCTTTTCCAACGCAGTCAGGGGCAGTTTCCTCTGCCGAAAAGGTAGTACTTTGCAAAGTAGCGTTTTTCTTGCGAAAATTTGTCTTTTCAAAATCCTGCGCTTGCGGTTTGACACTTCCCTCTTTGCGGCGGTACTTAGAGTTATACCCCTTTTTCAAAATGTTTCCAATCAGACGGCTTTTCAGCATCCACAAAGGCAGACGTATCGCTACAACTTTTTTGCCCTTGTCTGTTACTTCAATTAACATTATTCCACCCAAATTTCAACGGTGTCGCCGTCGCTGCTTTGTACGTCCACGATTTTTCCGACAACGCCCTGTTCCACCAATGCAAACAACTGATTGAAGTCCACATTACTCAACACGTCGCTGCCGTTGAATTTTGGCATCTCGGCACCGCTTGTTACCAACGATTTGACAATGACAAGGGGCAAGTTGACGTTGACTTTGTCGCCGTCGTTGGAAATCACCTTTATTTTAAGCACCATTTTGTCTATGCTTTTTTTGTCGGGCGACATTTGCACACGTGTTTCCCGCTCTTTGCCGAGTAGTTCGTCCAGCGACACACCCAAAATGTCCGACAATTCCACCAACACGGAAATGTCGGGGGCGGAAACGTCGTTTTCCCATTTTGAAACGGCTTGCGCCGTTATGTTGAGTTTTGTTGCAACATCTTCCTGCGTCAAATTGGCATTTTTGCGCATACGTTGAAATCTTTGACCGAATGTTTCTTTCATAATTCCCTCCCGACGGAAAACCGTCATTTTCAATTTGTCCAAACGGCATTTTCGTTTGGTACACCTGCATTTTACAAAAATTTTGCGGGAAAATACAGCGACTGTTTGTTGATTTTACTAAACCATAGGTTGTTTTTACGCTCAACCAACGGTTGTTTTTTACAATTATACCATGAATTAACACTGTTTCAAGCAATCGCACTGTCAAAAAAACAAAAAATATTGTTTGTCTACGTCGGCAGACGCAAAAAGATTTTTTTACGGGTATTTTCACCATCGTCGGAAGAGTTAAAGAAAATCAGATTTTTTTCAAACCAACTTTCAGGCGAATTGAGCATTGAGAAAATTTTAACAAAAAGCCACGCCTGAGAAAGATTGCGGCGTGGCTGTAAAGTATTGAGTTTTTGCAACTATTTACTAAATCCTTGTCAAACGGACTTTGCGGACGTTCTAACGGGAATGTACACTACTTCCATGTTTACAAATGCGTGCATACGTTTGCTTTTTATCTGCAACTGACGGCGGCGTATGAACATTTGGTCCACTGCCTCCCACAAAAATACCCAGGAAAAAATATCCACACATTCCAGCCAGATGGACTGAACCTTGAAAGAATCCAGCACAATCATTGCCGCAAGCCCCAAAATGCCCACAACAGCAAAAATCAGCGACACCAACGTGTTGCGACGCAACTCCTCTGCCGTTTCTTCCAACTGCAAATTGAAGTAGTTTCGTATTGCGTGCGAATAGACGATTTTTTCCTTTTCGTCTATGCTGTTGCTGTGTATTTGCAGTTGCAGTGTGCTGTCCGCCTTGTAAGGTTTGGCACACGTCTGCAAAAACTCCGCCACTTCCGCAGATATTACCGGTGTTTCCGTGGGAGAATAGGGGGAAAGAAAACTGTCGTCGTTGGTTACAGTCATGTTTATTACACTTGGCAAATCTGTTTTGTTCATTGTAGTTTCTCCGTTAGTTGCCACACTACCGCAATGTGTACAAAAGTTACATCAAAGTGAAATTCGCATTGCCGTTACCGTCAGTTTGCCTTTCAGGTTGAGTAAACCCATATTTGTTTGCGCTTGCACTGCCGTTAAAACTGCTTACAGCGGTTACCGCCGGCATTGACGTTTCAAATTTGCAACACTTGAAACCTGCAAATGGCAAAACCATTGGCGTGGCGAAACACACGCACAGTTCACACCACGTTGCACGGCAAATTACAAATCCTTTGACTGTTTGTCCGTTACCGTCAGTTTGCCGTTCAGGTTGCGTAAACCCACATTGTGTTTGCGCTTGTACTGCCGTAAAAATTGCTTGACGGCAGTTACCGTCGGCATTGACGTTTCAAATTTGCAACACTTGAAACCTGCAAATGGCAAAACCATTGGCGTGGCAAAACGCACGCACAATTCACGCCATGTTTCAACGGCAAATTACAAATCCTTTGACTGTTTGTCCGTTACCGTCAGTTTGCCGTATTCCGTTGCAAGGTCTATTTCTATCATCGTTACGCCTTTTTGCATTTTTTCGCCGTTTTCGTCCACCCACAAATCGGCGTTGTACAGCACTTTGTCTGACAAACCGAACCACTTTGTCAAAAACCACTCGCTGTCAAAATAGGGATAGGTGTGGTAGCCGCTGCACAATCCGTAGCCGAGATAAATTCCGTCGTAGTAACCTTTCAGCGTGTTGGCATGGTCGTGTCCGCAAAAAATCGCTTTGGTGCTGTTTTGCGCCTGCACGGAGGCAAAAATGTCGGGATGAGTCGTGGCTGTGGGGTCTTTGCCTTGGTAGAAAATGCCCACGTTGTAGCCTGCGTCCACAAGTTCCGTGTCCGCCTTGTCCGATTCGCACACGGTACCCTTCACCTGACTTGCCACGCCCAAGGTGGAAACGTCAATTTGCGAGGGAATAGCATTGCCCTTTTGCAGTTGGTCGGCGTAGTACATGTCGGCAAATTGCCTGATGGGAATGTGAAAGAACATGGACGACTGAATGTCGGGATTGATTGCCTGCAAACCGTCAATCGCCCAGTTGTACCAGTCTATCTGGTCCTGATGAATCCAATCGTAAACCCAATCCGTCAAAGCGACGCTTTCCGCTTCGGGATACATTCCGCTGTCCAACATCACGAGGCTGTAAGCAAGGTTTTCTGTGGATTTGGTCCCTTTGTAGATATTTACAAGATAGTTGCTTTCGCCGTACACATCGGCAGGCCCCCTTGCAAACAAACAGTTGGGATACTGTTTGAGCAAATTGTAAATTGTGTATTTACTGCTGTCGAATTGCGAATCGTGATTGCCGTACACGAACGCCCAAGGCGTGTGCATGTCTTCCATGAATTCAGCAAAGTACTTGAATGCGTCATAAGTGAACAGCGACAGCGCAAGGTCGCCCGTTACCACGCACAAATGAGGTTTTTGGCTTGTAATTGCCCTTTCCAACAGGTCAAAGGTTTTTCTGTCCCTGGAAGGAAATGCGCCGAACTTCAACTGTGGGTCGGCAATTTGCATGACTTTCAACTGCGTTGCATCCTCTTCTATTATCAGATAGGGAAACAAATCCAAGTCAAACTGCGTTTCGCCGCCGTTGAAAAGGTATTCGCCGTAGCCTTCGGCAGGGGTTTTGGAATGAACAGCCCACCTTATGCCAAAAACGGCGGTCAGCAAAAGCAGCACGCCCAAAACCGACGCCAAAACAATCAGCGTTACCTTCTTACTTTTTTTCAATGTCTTTTTCATTGTTTACTCCCGATTGCGATTTTACACGCAATTTGTTGATTTGCTGTCAGTATAACACAGCAAAAGTGTATTTTCAAGATATATATTTTTAATATACGCCTGTTTTCATCCCGTTTTCGATACGTCAAGAACCGCTTTGAATGATTTATTGTGAAATTGAAAATTCGCATCAACAAAACTCAACAGGTGAAAATGCCCTTATGACAAACATGGCAAAGCATTACCCTTTACACGCTCAAAAGTGAAAAGGGAAATCAGTTGTGTAACGTGTTAAACACGAAAGGCGTACCGCAACAAAAGTTTACGGATAACCACGTCCCTTGTACTTAAACTAATACACAAACACCGCAGGAAAGACAAAAGGCAAAAGGTATTTTGTGAAAAACAGACAAATAACTTCCGATTTGCTCAAAAGTGTTGAATATTGCGCCGTTTTGGTGTACAATTACAAAAACGACCTGCTCCAAAGGAGAAACCATGGACAACGTAACAATTATCGACCATCCGCTCATGTCGCACAAGGTGGCAATTTTGAGGGACAAACATTCCGACACAAAACAGTTTCGTGAACTGATAGAAGAAATAACCGTACTGCTTGCATACGAGGCTTTCAAAGATTTGCCGACAGTTACCGTTCAGGTGGAAACGCCGCTGGAAACTACCACGCAAAAAATGATTGCCGAAAACAGCGTTGCCATTGTGCCGATTTTGCGTGCCGGTTTGGGAATGGTCAACGGAATTCACACTCTTTTTCCAACCGCAAAGGTGGGACACATCGGAATGTACCGTGACGAACGCACCTGCAAACCGCAGGAATACTACTGCAAACTTCCCGTTGACATAGAAAACAAAATCTGCATTTTGCTTGACCCGATGCTGGCAACGGGAGGAAGCGCAATAGCCGCCGTCAATTTGCTGAAACAAAAAGGTGTTAAACACATAAAGTGTATGCACATAATTGCCGCCCCCGAAGGTATAGAAAATCTGCACCGGGCGCACCCCGACGTGCAAATTTACTGCGCAACGAAAGACAGAGAACTCAACAAGGACAACTACATTTTGCCAGGGTTGGGCGACGCCGGTGACAGAATGTTCGGCACCAAGTAACGGTTTGGCGTTGGCAAGCGCAAAAACACAGCAAAGCGTCATTACACAAAACAGCACCGAATTTTTCAATACGGTTGTAAATATTGTGTACAAACACCCCAAGTAAACGCTTGGGGTGTTTTTTTTGTTACTACGTTTCAAACAAGTAGATTTTGAAACAATGAAGGGATGAACAGTAAAATGACGGCAGAACTAAGCCACCACCGCTTTGTGAAGACACAAGGCAAAACGTGTCAGCACAATTAAAACTGGCTAACAATTTGCAACGCCTGTTGCAACGACGAAATACAAATTTTCTGTTATACAAAATTTCCCGATGTGTAAAAAAACTCTGCTTGTACCGTTGCAACTTTTACAAAAAAAATGCGCCCGACAACGCAGACGCATAAGACTTTTTGCACCAGATTTATCAATACGGTTGCAAATTTTTGGTATATTTGAATTCAAACTGAAACAAAAAAAACGCCCCTGAAATTATCGGGGCGTGTTTTTGTGTTACTTCTTTTCCAACGGTTTCATTGTGGGGAACAGTAAAACGTCACGAATAGTCTGATTGTTTGTGAACAACATAACCATTCTGTCGATGCCTATTCCCAAACCGCCTGTGGGAGGCATTCCGTACTGCAAGGCAGTTATGAAATCTTCGTCCATCATTTGCGCTTCTTCATCGCCGTGAGCCTTTGCCTTTGCCTGAGCAAGGAAACGTTCGTACTGGTCCAACGGGTCGTTGAGTTCGGAAAAAGCATTGCCCATTTCACTGCAATTTATGAAAAATTCAAAACGTTCCGTAAGGCGTTTATCGGTGGGCTTTTTCTTGGCAAGAGGACTGACTTCCACGGGGTAATCGTAGATAAAGGTGGGTTGAACAAGTTGCTTTTCCACAAAATTGTCAAAACATTCATAAAGAGCGTGTCCCCATGTGCGTTTGTCTTCCGGCAACTCTACTCCCTTTTCTTTTGCAGCCGCCACAGCCTGTTGGTCGTTCATTGCGGAGAAATCTATTCCCACAAATTTCTTCACCACATCCAGCATGGTCATCTTTTCCCAATGGTCAAGGTCTATCACTACGTCGCCGTAGGGAAGTTTTCTCGTTCCCAAAACGGTGTCGGCACAGTAGCAGAACAATCCCTGCGTGATGTCCATCATGCCGTGAAAATCCGTGTACGCCTGGTACAGTTCGATTGTGGTAAATTCCGGATTGTGTTTCCAGTCCATGCCCTCGTTGCGGAATTGACGTCCCATTTCGTACACCTTTTCAAATCCGCCCACAATAAGACGTTTAAGGTGCAGTTCCGTAGCAATGCGCATGTACATGTCTATGTCCAAAGTATTGTGGTGAGTGATGAAAGGACGTGCGTTTGCTCCGCCTGCAATAGTGTTGAGAATGGGCGTTTCCACCTCGATGTATCCCCTACTGTCAAGGTAGTTGCGAATGGCTCGCAACAATGCAGAACGTATTTGGAATGTGCGTCTTACTTCGGGATTGACAATCAGGTCAACGTAACGCTGACGGTATCTTGTTTCGATGTCCTTCAAACCGTGGAATTTTTCCGGCAGAGGCAACAGCGATTTGGACAAAAGCGTTATGCTGTGCAGTTTAACGGAAATTTCCCCCATGTGCGTGCGGAAAACTTCCCCCGTGCCTCCGATGATATCGCCGATATCCCAAGTTTTGAAACGGGCGTACACGTCGTCGCCCACTTCGTCACGTTTGACGTACAGTTGCAAGGTGCCGTCGCCGTCCAGAATGTGGCAAAAACTTGCTTTTCCCATGATACGGCGGGAAATCATCCTGCCGGCAACAGTTACGATTTGCGGAGTGTATTCCTCACCCTCGGCATGGTCCACAAAGTTTTCCACCACCTGTTTGGAGGAATGCGTTTTGTCAAAACGGGTAATTTCAAAGGGGTTGTTGCCCTCTTCTACCAATTTTGCAAGTTTGTCCCTGCGAATTTGCAGAATCTCGTTGAGGTCCTGTCCCTCCGTCTGCGTAATTTTTTCTTCACTCATAAATAAACTCCCACAATGCACAAAAGCACACCGACTATCTCAATACTTTGGTAACTTTAAGCAATTTGATTCTTCCGCTGGGAAGTTTCACGCTGACAACTTCGCCCGCTTTGGCATTGATGAGTGCCGCCCCCACGGGAGATTCGTCGCTGATACGTCCGTTGGCAAGATCTGCCTCCGCAGTACCCACGATTGTGTATGTTTTGGGCTCCTTTTCTACTCCGTCCACAACTTCGCAGCAAGTAACGGTAGTTTCGTGAATGATTTTTGCCATACGCAGTTGCGCTTCTATCTCGGCAATTTCACCCTCCATTTCCGCTTGCGCTTTGCGTGCAGCGTCATACTCGGCATTTTCCGACAAGTCGCCGAAACCTCTTGCAATTTTGATTTCTTCGGCAATTTCCGCACGACGCACCGATTTGAGGTACTCCAAACGCTCTTCCAGTTCCTTGCGTCCGCTTTCAGTCAATTGAACTTCTGCCATAATAATCTCCTTTTTCTTTACGCAACAAAACAACCCAAAAGCATTCGCTTTCAAGTTGAATGTGCACAAATTTGTGATGTTATTTTACTACAACAAACAGTTTTTTGTCAACTGTTTGCCACGCCGACAAAGTTTGCTGCACGACAAAAACGGGCATGTTTTCTTTCCGTCGACGCAAACTACACTCAAACGGCATGCTTACAGGCACCAACAGCGTGTTTGGCAACAGACAAGGATTAAAACACAGGTTTTGCTACTTCCGTAACGCAAGCCATCAGATACCTTTTATTTACCGACAGACCTGCCTATTTTTGCAAAAATTCGGCTTGCGAAAAATTCTGAAAAATTTACATCAGGCAACAGACGGCATTTTGTCAAAGGTGTTTTCAAAATAAAAACAATTCTCAACGTACAATTTTGTATCAAAAAACCTGATACGGTATAAGATTTTTGGTACAAAAGTAACTTGCAAGTTTTGTACGGACAAATTGCAAAAGAAAGTGCCCTTTCTTCACAGCAACTCGGCAAGTTTTTGTGCAAAGGCAAAAAATCCCTGCGCTGCCTTTTCGGCATTTTGTTCGTATTCGCCGTAACCTCCAATGAGGCTGTCGGAAACACACTTTATCAAAAGGCAGGGCACATTGTTGAACTTGCAGGAAAACAACACCCCTGCCGATTCCATATCGCAGATTTGTGCGTCAAAAGTTTTGCTTAAATACGACTTTTCCTCAACGTCTACCACGAATTTGTCGGCGGAGGCACACCTTACAGTGGGCAGATTTTGCACCTGCAATGCCTTTTGTATGAGGTTGGCGTCGCAATCCACCCAAATGTTTTCAAAGCAAAGGTATCTGCCGACAGGTACATCGTCTATTTGCGCCGTGTCCATGGCGTAATGCACCACACTGTTTACCAACACGGTGGAAAGCACCGAAACGTCATGAGTGAGCGAACCGACAACGCCGAAATTTATTATCGCCTGTACTCCGAAATGAGAAATGAGCATCTGACAGGCTGCTGAAGCGGCAATTTCCCCCACTGTGGGCGGACAGCATAGATAGGCTTCGTGCTTGCCCAAAGCAAGTTTGAACACATCAAAACGTCCCACCTTTATTTTTTCCTGCGCACATTGCAAAAAGGAGCGTGATTCTTTTTCCATTGCAGTAAAAATACCAAGTTTCATTTTTCCTCCGTGCGCAACAGGTCGCTGTTGTGACGCTTGTTGCCTTTTGACTGTTTGAAAATATTGTACCACACACGGCAACAATAGTAAAGATAATTGCAACTTACAAAATAGTATTTTGTTTCAAAAACAGATTGATTTTTTTGGTCAAATTTGATACAATATTCGTGAGGTAAACATGAAGATTTGGGCAAAGACCGTTTTGGGCGAGAAACTGACAAGAAACATAATTTATCAGTGCGACGTCGTTTCCGACGAGGATGCTTTTGTTTCCGCATTGCAGGAAATTTGCGGACAAATGGATATTCCTACCCCCATTTCCACGAAGGTGAACTTTAACCATTTTGTAATGTTTAACAACACAAAATTTAAGGCTCGTGATTTTGTCGAGTCCATAGATTTTGATTTGCTGGATATCGAAGCGGTACCCGACAAAGCAAAAAAACAATAAACCTACGAGTTGTTTTGCGGGTATAGTTTAGTGGCAAAACGACTGCTTCCCAAGCAGTAATTACGGGTTCGATTCCCGTTACCCGCTCCAAATGAAATTGTGCGGTAACGGGTTCGCTCAGCCGAGTGCGCAGCACGAACGCCACGAAGCGTAAGCGCAGTATTCCCGTTACTTGAAGGGTTGCCATGTCAAAATCAAACAACAAACTTGCAATAATTTGTCTGTTACTTGTTGCTTGCACGGTTGTTTTGTGTGCTTGCCGTACATCACAACACATTTTGCCCCGAGAGTACCTTGTTGACGAAGTGCGCCAAGCGTACGGAAAATCCGACGATTTCGATGTTTTTTACATGGACTACACTTCTTCGCAAGAGTTCGGTTACGACTACTACATTGTTGTTACGGACAGCGATGAAAACCAGTGCTTTTTCTACTTCTTCTCAAACCAACAACTTGCCACACAGTTTGCCGAAGAACAACATTGGAACGTTGCTTTATGGGCAATGTCCGTCTTGTACGGAGAACCAACGTGGGTATACGTGGAACAGCAGGGCAAAATGGTGGCAACCTACACCGACGCAAGCATTTTGCAACAACTTTTGCAAAATTGACGGACGTCTGATTTCAGATTTTTTCGGCAACAGCCGATATTTTTACCAGACACGGCATTTTGCTTTGTTTGGGTCGCCACAAGCGACAACGGAGGATAGCCATGAACACCTATATGAAAATTGCCATTGACGAGGCTCGCAAGGGCATTGCGCAAAACGACGGCGGACCTTTCGGTGCGGTGGTCGTGAAAAACGGAACCGTCATAGGAAAAGGACACAACCGTGTAGCAAAAAACAACGACCCCACCTGCCACGGCGAGATGGAAGCAATCAGGGACGCCTGCAAAAATCTTGACACGTTTGATTTGTCGGGTGCCGACATCTACACTACCGGTCAACCGTGCGTAATGTGTCTGGGGGCAATTTTGTGGTCCAACATAAATCACATCTACTACGGTTGTTCCATAGCGGAAAATGACATGATAGGTTTTCGTGACGACGTTTTCAGCAAGACGCTGGAAATAAATATGGAAAAGATTCAGGACAAAATTT
This sequence comes from Corallococcus sp. CAG:1435, assembly GCA_000433775.1. GTDB lineage: Bacteria > Bacillota > Clostridia > Christensenellales > CAG-314 > Fimimonas > Fimimonas gallinarum. The sequence continues at coordinate 79,331 of HF998482.1, forward strand.
CTCAAATAGATCACGAAGAATGTTTGCAACTTTTCCGTGATTACATGAAAATTACCGACAAAACTATGTATTAATCATCGTAAAGCGCAACTTGCGCCAAATGAATTTTGCAAAATAAAAACCTCTGCACTTGCAGAGGTTATTTTTTGTTTTCAGTAAACGTCAAAGGACACAAGCGATGCGCCGTCGATATCTGTTTTGTGCATGTCCACACTGCGCACACTGCTGTTTTCGTACGTTTTGTAGTAGTACACACCGCTGTCACTGTCGATACAGCAGGAATAGTTGGTTTTGTACACCTTTTCGTATGGAAGAGAAACGGCACCCGCAGGCACAGCCACTGCATCGAGAAGGTGAAAAAAGTGTTGCACTCCGTTTACATCGGGACAAAAACAGTTGTTTCTTAAAAAAGCCGCTTTCACAAACCTGGAAGCAGAAGAAAAATCTCCCGGAAGTCCTATTCCGCCGAAACCGTTGCTGAAAGGTTTTAATTGCAAATTGGTGCTTTCCGATGGGTTTTGCACAGACAAATTGAGGTACTGCGAAAGATTTTCCATGTGGAAATCAAACGGTGGATTGTTTGTGAGAACGCCCACGGGATTGATACACACGCTTGTCCCCCTTTCGGTACATTCCACCACTGCGGATTTACTTTTGTCCGCTATGTGCCAATGTAATGTTGCTATTGGTAACGACGGCGAAAATGACATTGCAACAAGTTGAGTTTGTCGCATGAGATCCACCGCTTCGTCAACCGTACGACAGTGGCAAAGTATCCATGGAATTATTTCGTGAGGAGCAATGTTGTACTTTCCGTTTGCTTTCTGCAAAGAGTACTTGGCATAGCCGTTAAAATTAAGTCCCGCCATGCACAAGCCCTTTTCGTTTGCACAATCTGCGTACAACGGATAGTTGTCGTACACACTTGCCATTCCCACAAGGGCAAAATGTTTTTCCAATGGCTTTTCGCATTTGAAAGTAACGGTGTAGTTACGTGGCGTAACCACGACCCTTTCTCCGAAGTGACTGTCCAAGTCCAGATTCCTGCCGAAATAATGCTTATCTGAATTTACGGAAATACTCGTGCACATTTTCCTCATTGCCCCCTTTTCTTTGACCGACACTTCATAGTTATTGACAAAGATTGGTACAAAACATTTGCATACGGTGTAAAGTTTTTGCTACATAAAATTGAAAACGCCAATTTTATTGTGTGCAAAAATACCGCAATCGAATACAACTCCGACACAAAAAGCAAATAGTCTGTTTATCTCGTTACCGCACAAATACAAGGTTGGATATGCTTGGACAAAAATCGCAAAAGCGTGTTACTGCCCTTTGTTTTGCTTGTATTTGATTTCGAAGCCTTGCGTTTGAGACAGCCAGTTGGCAGCCAACTGCACCCAGACAGAAACGCAGACGCCCACTTTTTCGTCGTTGCAGGTGGTTTCTTTTGTAGCAAGGGACAATCCGTGTGGTCCGTTGCAAAATACGTGCAATTCAAATGGCACGCCGTATTTTTGCAACTGCATTGCGTAGTCGACGGAATTTTTGAAACTGACTGTGCCGTCGGTGCGTGTGTGCCACAAAAATGCAGGCGAAGTTTGCTCCGAAACAAGACTGACAGGGTCTACCCTGTCGCCACTGACTCNNNAGGGTCTCCCCTGTCGCCACTGACTCGGAAATTGTCAGAAACAACTGCGAATGTGTTGCTGTTTCCTTTGTCCGCCTGCGCCAGACTCAACACGCCGTAGCAAAGCACTACTGCGTCAGGCTGCGCTTTGCGCAATTTTTCTCCCAACACCGTTACATCGCAATTTGTTGCAATGCTGGAAAGCATGGCGCAAAGATGTGCTCCTGCGGAAAAGCCCACGCAGGCAACGTGCTTTTTGTCCGTTGCAAATTTATCTGCCGTTTTTCTTATGTACAACATCGCCATTGCCGCCTCGACAAGTTGCACGGGGTAGCAGTTTGGTGAAACGGAATAGTCAAGCACAAAAGCATTGTAGCCACGTTGCAGCCACTCCAACGCAACGCATTCCCCTTCACGGGCGGAAACAAACTTGTAGCCACCGCCGGGCAACACCAACATTGCAGGGCGACGCTTGTCTTGCGGTTCTTCGCCATGCAACGGTCGGGCATAAACAGTCAAAACTCCTTTTTCGTTTGACTTACGCCGCAAACCGAAGTACTCGTAGAGGTCCACTTTTTCAAATATCATGTCAGTCCTTGAATCCTTTTGGGTTTTTCTTTTGCCAATTCCACAAAGAGGAACACATTTCATCCAGCCCCAACTCCGCCTTCCAGCCAAGTTCTTTCTGCGCTTTGGAAGCATCGGCGTAGCAGGCGGCAATATCGCCGGGGCGACGTGTTTTGATTGTGTAGGGCAATTTTCTGCCGCATGCACGTCCGAAAGCGTCAATCACCTGCAATACGCTGTACCCTTTGCCCGTTCCCAGATTGTAAACGTACACGGCAGGTTTGTCCGCCCCCTCTATGGCGGCTACGTGCCCCTTTGCGAGGTCCACAACATGAATGTAATCTCTTACGCCCGTGCCGTCGGGGGTGTCGTAGTCGTTTCCGAAAACGCCCACTTCCGGCAATTGGCCTATGGCAACCTTTGCAATGTATGGGGTGAGATTGTTGGGTATGCCTTGCGGATCTTCGCCGATAAGACCGCTTGGATGCGCCCCGACGGGATTGAAGTAACGCAACAGCACCACCGTCCATCCGTTGTCCGCCTTTTGCAAATCCTGCAACATTATTTCCTGAAAATATTTTGACGAACCGTAGGGATTAGTTGTACCTCCCGTGGGACATGTTTCGTCTATGGGAAGTTTTTTGGGGTCGCCGTACACCGTTGCGGAAGAGGAAAACACCATTTTTTTGCAGTTGTGCTTTTGCATTGTTTCCGACAAGACTATTGTGCCGCACAAGTTGTTGTCGTAGTACAACAGAGGTTTCAAGCAACTTTCACCGACGGCTTTTAGCCCTGCAAAGTGTATTACCCAATCTATCTTGTGGGAAGTGAAAATTTCATCCAGCAACTTGCCGTCTCGCACGTCGCCGTTGTAGCAAACCACCTTTTTGCCCGTTATTTGTTGCACCCTGTCTATTGCTTTGGGCGAAGAGTTGCAAAAGTTGTCTATTACAACCACTTCGTAGCCTTTTTCCAGCAATTCAACACATGTGTGCGTTCCTATGTAGCCTGCGCCACCCGTTACGAGAATTTTCATATTGCCTCCTTACGCATTAAGTTTACCCGATTTATTATTTTGCTACTTTTTGCAGATTTCAATGCGAATCAAAGGGTATTTTTGACCTATCTGCAAAAATTTCTACTATCAGCCAATTTGCACATTGCAATCAGGCTGATTCCTGCCCGTCATTACAATTAACAATTATCTTGCTATTATATTATACAGCAACGTTTGGACAAAATCAACAGTCATTGGCGTAAATGAAAATTACACGATTTTTGACCATATTTGCTCACAACAAAAAAAATCGCTTTCACAATTTGAAAGCGATTTTTTGCGCAAGGAATGTGCCGAACGGAGCAAAACAGCACGTATTTCAACCGTTGCGATGACATTTCCTTGCACCTCTGCATGTCAATTTTCCGAAAGATATTTGGTGAAAAATGCCTCTATGTAGTCGAAGGGTACAACTTTAACGTTATCGTACAAATCGGTGTGCACGGCATTGGGAATTATCATAAGTTTTTTGTTGTCGCCCTTCAATTTGGCGAAAGCGTCTTTACTGAAATAGCAGGAATGTGCCTTTTCGCCATGAATTACAAGAACGGCGCTTCTGATCTCGTCAGAGTAGCACAAAATGGGCATGTTCAGAAATGACAATGCGGACGTTCGTTCCAACCTCCGTTGGAATTGAGGGAACGTGGATGATAGCCACGTGGCGTTTTGTAATAGGAAAAATAATCCTTTACAAAAAACGGCGCATCGTCGGGAATGCTGTCGGATACTCCGCCAGCCAAAGCATAACTG
>HF998483.1 GCA_000433775.1 Corallococcus sp. CAG:1435
TTGATGTCAAGCCTCCGAAATTGGTCTACCCGTCGGGACTCGAACCCGAAACAATGCCGTCGGAGGGCATGATTTTATCCAATTAGACTACGGGTAGACAGTTGCGTGATTATTGTAGCACACACTACTTCATTTTGCAATCGTATACAAACATTGCGTTTTTCCTTTTACAAAAAATTTTGGTAAAAGTTGTGTAAAACCGTTGATAAAAATTGTGTTTTGTGCTATATTTATAAAGCTATCCTGCTGGCGTGGTGGAATGGCAGACGCGTCGGACTCAAAATCCGATGTTGGTGACAACATGTGGGTTCAAGTCCCACCGCCAGCACCAAAAAGAAGGTTTGATACATGTTGTGTCAAACCTTTTTTCGTAGAACTTTCCCCCAAACGCACATTTACATTTTGCAAAGTGCAATACATATTTACGCACAAATAAAAATGTTGTCGGAACGATACTTTTTTTTACTTACAGCGTAACTTTGAGGTGAAGCGTTGAGATTGCCTGCTAAGTTACTGTTTACAAAGGCGGCTTGTTGCACTGCTTTTGTGTTCAAATTTACCATTTGACTAGATTTCACTTTTACCTATGCGGTTTGGCTTCGCACCACATTCTGTATTGAATTTGCAATTTTAAGTTGAAACGACTACAACAATCTTTCGGGGCAGTCTATCGTTTCGCTTTTATTGAAAAATTGATACAATCGGCAAGTGCGACTGTTTTGTAGGAAATAAAGAACAATATCTGAGGTTGAAATGAATTGGAATTTTCCGTCCAAGTGGAAAGACACCGTGGACTTGAATAGTATAAATTTTCAAAAAATAAAAATTCTGGAAGTGCTGGGCTACCCTCATGCTGCAAATCAAGTGTTTGCAGTGCGAGGTTTGCTTGACGGTGCGGAAAAAACCTTTATTATCAAGTACAAAGGACACGTTGAAAGCAATATTCAAAACGAAGTTAACGTTTTGTCACAAATACATGCGGACTTTGTGCCGAAAATTGTGGAATACGACCACGACTTCACCTACCTTGTTACCGAAGCAATCGAGGGCGAAAAACTGTCGACAATAGTAGGAGAAAACTCAAACTGTCAATCGCTTGCATATATGTACAAATTCGGGCAGATGCTGGCAACACTGCACGACTTCAAGGGCAGTTTTGGAAATGCACCGCACAGAAGATTTGAAGATTTGCCAAACGAAGAATACTTTTACAAGACAAAACTGCACAGCATTTTCCCTTATTTAATAGCAAATAAACCTGCAAACGTCAACAAATGTTTTGTTCACGGAGATTTTCACTACGCAAATGTCTTGTGGAAGAATCAACAAATTTCCGCAGTGCTTGACTTTGAATTGGCAGGCATCGGAAACAAAGAATTTGACGTTGCGTGGTTCATGATACTGCGTCCCGGACAAAAATTTATGAAAAGTGAAAGGGAATTGCAGGAATTTCTGAACGGGTACATGTCAACGGGTAATTGCAATTTGGAATACGTCAAATATTACATGGCTTTGATATACGCCAGATTTATTCAGTTTGGAGATGACGAATACGAAGACTTCATACGGAAATGGTACAAAGACAATCTACTAACATGATTTTCACAAAAAAAACTCACCATGAGCAATAAATTTTGCATATTGCATACTAGTGTTTCTGTTTTTCAGATAAAAATAGCTACTAATTCAATAAGTAAAATACGTCCGCTGTTTACGGCGGACTGTTGGATCAAAAGTTGAATTTTCATATTAAAACAACAAATACAAAAACATTCACAATGTTGGAACTTCGCTCACAAGCAAAATACGTCCGCTGTTTACGGCGGACTGTTGGATCAAAAGTTGAATTTTCATATTAAAACAACAAATACAAAAGCCTCCATAATGTTGGAACTTCGCTCACAAGCAAAATATGTCCGCTGTTTACGGCGGACTTTTTTGGCAGAAATTGTATCTCAGATATTAAAACTGACAATTACAAAATTATTGTCAGAAATTGATACTGTTTGCAAACTAAAAGACACCCTATTGTTCAAAGAAATTTTGCTAAACTTGCAAGCAATACAACGCAATTGAAAAAAACGCCGCACCAATGCTTTGTTAAATTGCCACACGTAAATTTGACATTTACTTCAAACTGCACAAATTTTCACACTGCACGGCAAACGATAAGAACTCACGCTATTGAATTACAAATCATATTAACAAAAGTTTTTCTTACTTGAAACGTGCAGTCAAATCCAACGCCGCTAACGGACAACCATTTTGCAGGAAAGAACGCAAGCAAAAGCATCTAACGCAGACAAAAGCATCTGAATAAATTTCATAAAAAAGCAATAATTAAGTAGTAAAAAATATCAATTGCAAAAATATAGTTGTATTGTACTTTTTTGAATTATTGATTTATACAAAATAATTTAGTATAATTAAAAATACTTTGATTTTGTCGAAAGGGGGCGGTTGAAGTGAAAGGTTTTGTTCATTCTTTTGAAACTTTCGGCACTGTGGACGGCCCCGGCACACGTTTTGTTGTTTTTTTGAAGGGTTGCCCCATGCGGTGCAAGTACTGCCACAATCCCGACGCTTGGACGACGGACAACGCCAGACTTCTTACTGCGGAAGAAATAGTTTTTCAGGCGGAAAAGTACCGCAACTACTACCGCAACGGAGGCGTTACCGTTTCCGGCGGAGAACCCCTTTCACAGATGGATTTTTTGACAGAACTGTGTACAAAATTTAAGCAAAGCGGATTTCACGTTGCAGTGGACACGTCGGGAAGCGTGTTTGACCCCAATGACGCCGCCCTGACGGGAAAATTTTTACGCCTTAATGAAGTTGTGGATTTGTTTTTGTTGGACATAAAACATATCTATGAAAAAAATCACATTGCCCTTACGGACAAAAGCAATGCAAACATTTTGAGTTTTGCACGATTTTTGGACAGATGCGGAAAAAAAATGTGGATACGGTATGTTTTGGTGCCCACGATAAACAGCGACAGAAAAACGCTGGAAGACACCGCAGAATTTATAGGCAGTCTTCACAACGTGGAAAAGACGGAAGTGCTTCCGTATCATACGCTTGGGGTGGAAAAGTACCGAAAACTCGGCATTTGCTACCCACTGGAAGGCTTGCGCACGCCAACAGAGGACGAAATTGCGTTGGCAAAAAGAATATTGAACTGTAACAGCAAAAGAGGTAACGATGTTTAAGCAATGGGAAGGATTCAACACGGGTAAATGGAGCGACGGCTGCATTGACGTGAGAGATTTTATACAAAAAAATTACACACCTTACACGGGGGACGGCAGTTTTTTGCAAGGACCTACGGAAAACAGCCTTGCTTTGTGGAAGGAAATTTGCCACCTTTCGGAATTGGAAAGGCAAAAAGGTGGCGTACTGGACGCCGACACGCACATAATATCCAAAGTAACGTCGCACAAACCCGGTTACATAGACATAAATCTGGAAAAAATAGTCGGCTTGCAAACAGACGTGCCTTTCAAAAGAGGGTTGCAACCTTTTGGAGGGATTCGAGTTGCCGAACAGGCTTTGAAAGAATACGGCTACGAAATAGACCCCAACGTGCGAACCATTTTCAAAAAGTACTGCAAGACGCACAATCAGGCGGTCTTCGATGCCTACACGCCGGAAATGCGACGTTGCCGCACCGCTCACATTCTGACAGGTTTGCCCGATTCCTACGGTCGGGGAAGAATTATCGGCGATTACCGCCGACTTCCGCTTTACGGCGTGGACTTTTTGATTGAACAAAAGGAAAAAGACAAAGCGCAATTTGAAGATGAAATGAATGTGTACACCATCAAGGAGCGTGAAGAGATTGCCGAACAGATAAAATCCCTAAACGCTTTGAAAGAGATGGCGCAAGGATACGGCTACGACATTTCCCAACCTGCCAAAGACGCACACGAGGCGGTACAGTTTTTGTACTTTGCCTACCTTGGAGCAATAAAGGACCAAAACGGGGCGGCAATGTCCTTCGGACGCACCTCTACTTTTTTGGATATCTACATTCAGCGTGACATTGACAGACACCTTCTGACGGAAAAAGAGGCACAGGAACTTGTCGACCAGTTGGTGATGAAATTGCGTATAGTCAAGTTTATGCGAACGAAAGCGTACAACGAATTGTTTTCCGGCGACCCCACATGGGTTACGGAATCTATCGGAGGAATGGGCGTTGACGGACGCACGTTGGTAACAAAAACTTCCTACCGTATGCTGAATACCTTGCACAATCTGGGACCTGCACCCGAACCGAACCTCACGGTTTTGTGGTCGCCGAAACTACCGCTTAACTTCAAAAAGTTTTGCGCAGACCTGTCAATCAAAACTTCTTCCATTCAGTACGAATCGGACGAACTCATCCGTGCCGACCTTGGCGACGACTACGCCATTGCATGCTGTGTTTCCCCCATGCGTGTGGGCAAAGATATGCAGTTTTTCGGAGCAAGGGCAAACATAGCAAAATGTCTGCTGTACGCACTTAACGGCGGAAAGGACGAGATTGCTTTGGACAAAGAGGGCAAACCTTTGCAGGTTTCTCCGCCGTTTCCATGCGTTGAGGGGGACGGACCGCTGGACATCGAGGACGTGTTGCAGAAATTTGACAACATGATGGAATGGCTGGCAAAAGTGTACGTAAACGCCCTCAACATAATACACTACATGCACGACAGATACGCCTACGAAGCAATAGAGATGGCTTTCCACGACAGCGACGTCAGACGGTACTTTGCCACAGGCATTGCCGGTCTTTCCTGCGCAGCCGATTCCCTTTCGGCAATCAAATATGCCAAAGTGTACCCGATACGTGAAAACGGAATTATTACCGATTTTCGGATTGAAGGGGATTTTCCCAAATACGGCAACAACGACGACAGGGTGGACGGTTTTGCAGTGTGGATTTTGAAGGAATTTTCCGAAAAAATAAAAAAGCACCACACTTACAGAAATTCCATACCGACAACTTCGGTACTTACCATAACATCAAATGTCGTGTACGGCAAAAATACAGGCAATACGCCCGACGGCAGAAGAAAAGGCGAACCGCTTGCACCGGGGGCAAACCCCATGCACGGCAGAGATGAAAACGGCGCTTTGGCTTCGCTGGAATCGGTGGCGAAACTGCCCTTTAAGTACGCAAAGGACGGAATTTCCAACACATTTTCCGTTACGCCCGATTCTTTGGGCAAAGACGATTGAGGAGGAACAATATGTCGCAAAAAGTTGACAATCTGATAAATATGCTGGACGCCTACATGGAAAACGGCGGTTACCACCTTAACGTGAACGTTTTGAACAGGGAAACGTTGCTGGATGCGCAACAACATCCCGAAAAATATCCGCAACTGACAATTCGTGTTTCCGGCTACGCAGTCAATTTCATCAAACTTACCAAAGAACAGCAGGATGAAGTAATAAAACGCACCATTCACCAATCGCTGTAACGCCTTTGGCAATGTTTTCGCACAAAAAAAGTCTTTCCCGAAGGAAAGACTTTTTTTGCGTTTTACGGTACTTGTTTATTTACAAAAAAACTTTATTGTGTTTTGACATTGCAAGTCAAATTTGCACCGCTTTCCATACGGTGTTTGCCCGATTTCTGTTGCTCTTACTGCAAATAGTACCAAAAAGTTTGATACGGTGTATAAAATTTGCATCAAAATCCCGAAAGTTGATTTTTTTTCAAAAGCAGATTTGGTGAACAACACAAATTGAATCAGTGCCAGTAACGCTGCACGCCGTTTTCCTCCAACACACTGCAAAACTTTGCAAATACCGCAGGATTGTTGCGCACTTCCGACGAAGATGCCTTTTCTTCCAAACAAAATGCCGCCAAAAGTCCCGCCACTTCTCCCACGTTCCATTCCACAGGGTGCAGACGGTAACAGCCGTTTGTGAGGTGCGTGGTACCGATGTTTTTGCATGCGGGAAGCAGGTTTTCCGTGCGTACGGGAAGCATTGCTCCCAAAGGAATTGTGAAACGGTAGGTGGGCTTGTAGAAAAACTTGTGCGTTTGGGTGGTAATGTGCAAATCGACAGGGTAACTGCCAACGCCGACGCTGTCGGCAAACTTGCCCTTGCCACGCTTGCAAACTTCATTTTCCGTAACGGTGAATTGTGCTTTTATTCGGCGTGATTCCCTTATGTAAGGGCTTTTGGAAAGCCCGTTTTCCGTGCCAAGATACTCGGTGGCGAGGCGAAAATGCCTGTATCCTTTTTTACCGTCGGCACGTGGCGCTTCCGTCTGCAACCAATAAACGAAACCCAACGTAAACTGTTGCGCCAGCCAATGATTGTAAAGGGCGTCGTCGCACAGGAACATGTTTCCAAGGAAAAAGTCATTTTGCGGCCAGTTGACAAGCGTTACGTCGTAAGGTTGGCTGCCGTCGGTGAAATTTTCCGCACACACAATGCGACGGTACTTGAACAGGGGGAAAAGTTCCTCGTTACCGTCCTTTTCTCCGAGAAACATTCCGAAACGCTTTGCCCTGCCCGTGGAGGAATCCGGTCCGTACATGGAATACACCAGATACTTGTCGTAAGGCATTTTCAACTTACAAAATTCGTCGTACATTTCCGGCTTTGGTATCGTGTAGTCGCCGATGAGTCTGTTTTCCAGACAAGCCGTGTAAGTTGCCGGTTGCATATCCTGCGGACAGGCAATTTCCGCCGCATCTTCTTCCCCCGTCTGACTTTTGCTTTCTGCGCCCACGTTGTAGTCGGTACCGCTTTTTTCAATCAGTTCGCCTGTGTCGGTACCGTCAATGTAAATTTGCCCGAATACAGTAATTTCTTCGCCGTCGATGAGGTACACCACGTTGCTTATCGCATTGCCCGACACAGTGCAACGCACCAATGCGGCGTTAAGCACTGTTTTCAGCAAACCGCTTTCCACAAAGGGACGCAACATTTCCTGCAACGTTTGCAACGCAAGTTTAGGCGGATGCGAAATGTAACTCACTTCCGAATCGGCAGGGCAAAACGCCCTTTGATTTTTCAGTTTTTCGGAAAAACCTTCCAGATTGCGATAGTAGTTGCGTATTTTGTTGCGGTACTGTCGGTAAGACCTCGTGCATCCCTGACTTTCTATCCACCTGTGCTCGTCGGGAGGCACAGCCTGCGACGTCAGTTGTCCGCCAATCCAATCGGTCTGTTCCAGCAATATGACGCTTTTGCCGCTTTTGGCGGCGCTGTAAGCGGCAATCGTGCCTCCCAGACTTGCTCCGCAAACCACTACCTCTGCACGCAAAATTTTCATAGGGCACCTTCCTTTGCAATGTAGTTGGCAAATGCGCCGTAAATGCCGGCGTTGTTTCCCAAAGTCGCCCGCAATACATTGAAACCCAGTCCGTCGAAAATTTTGCCGAAAGCGTCTCCCATCCAATCGGCAACGCCGCCGCCTATTATGCACACGTCAAAGGGACAGATGTGTGCAACTTTTTGAAGGGTGAGTTTGATGTTTTTTCGCAAGTCCTCCACAAACCCTACGGTTTGTGCTTGTCCTGCAAGATAGTTTTTGAAAAGGTCGTCGTCAATACCCCGTTTCTTTGCCTCTTTGTGAATGGCTCGTCCCGAAAGATATGTTTCTACGCACCCACGTTTGCCACAGGTGCATTTTTTGCCGTTAGAATGCAGACAAATGTGTCCGAAACGAGCAAAATCGTTGGTTTGGTCTGCAACGATTTTACCTTGGGCAAAGTAACCTCCGCCGACGCCGGAACCCAGCGTGAGCATTGCCACTTTACTTGAACGGAAGTCTTTTCCCGCACCGTAGGACATTTCTCCCAGCAGTGCTGCGTGAGCGTCGTTTATTACCCTTACAGGAAGATGAAAACGTTGATTGCAAAACTCCGCAAAATCGAAACCCGTCATGCCGGGGAGGTTTTCCGTGGCGTAGGAAATGACTGCTCTGTTTTCGTCGACAGTGCCTGCCGTTGCAACGGCTATGCCTTTGGCTGAGGCAATGTCGCAACCTGCAATGGCACAATGCAAAGCGGCAAGAATACCCTCCTTGCCGTCCTTTGCCCGTGTCGGGATTTTTTTAGTTTCTGACACAACGGGCACTTGATTTCCCGTTGCCGTTGCAACCTTTATTTCCGTTGCGCCCAAATCCACACAAATTATCATATCAACCCTTTACGCTGCCCACCGTTACGCCCTTTGTGAAGAATTTGAGCACGAAGGGATACACAATGAGAATGGGCAGAATACTTACGACAATCATTGCCGATTCTATGTTGGCTTTTTGAATGTTTTCCATCGAGCCGACCAAAGCATCGGGGTCGGACTGAATGTAATTGAGAATGTACAGTGAAAGAGGATACCACTTTTCTTCAGTACCCAAGTAGATGAGTGCGCTTGTGTAGTTGTTCCAAAATGTTACCGCAGTGAAAAGACTTACGCTGGCAACGCACGGAAGGGACACGGGCAACAGCACCTTGAACATTATCTGCAAATTGTTTGCGCCGTCGATTTTTGCCGATTCCTCCAATTCGGGAGGCAAACCTTCCAGGTAACTTTTGATGAGAATGAGATTGTACACCTGCACCACGGACGGCAAAATCAACGCCAACGGCGAGCGGGTGAGTCCCAAAGCGTTTACTACAATGTAGTTGGGCACCATGCCTCCGCTGAAAATCATTACTATTATGAAAAACACCATCAATCCACGCCTGAAAGGAAAGTCGGGCTTGGATAGCGCATAGGCGGCAGAAAACATGACAAGCACGGAAAGTGTTGTTCCGCACACCACTACAAGAAGGGACACGCCCAGCGCACGCCAGAATGCGACATCGGTGAACACCGTTTTGAAATTGAACCAGGTGAACCCCTTTGGAGCAAAGTTTATTTGATTGCCTGCCGTGGAAAGGGCTGTGGAAATAACGTTCAGAAAGGGCAGAACGCATATAAGCGATATTACAATAAGCAAAATCGTGTTTATTGTGTGAAAAACAGGACTGTCCTTTATTTTGGATTTTTTTAGCATCAGGTCTGTTTTTTTCATATTCTCACCATATTCCCGTACCCATTCTCTTTTTGGATATTCTGTTTGCTCCCAAAATGAGAAGCAATGCAATTACGCCGTTGAACAATCCCACGGCGGTTGACAAACCGTAATCACGTGAGCCTGCGCCCAAACCCAGACGGTAGACGTAGGTACCGATGATTTCGCCCGTTTCCCTTGTCAGAGAATTTATCATGGCGTACACCTGCTCAAACCCTGCGTCCATGAGATATCCTACACGGATTATCAGCATAACTATTATCGTGGGCATTATCGACGGAATGGTAATGTGCCAGATTTGCTGCATTTTGGTGGCGCCGTCCATTTTTGCCGCTTCGTAGAGAGCGGGATCGATTGCCGTTATTGCCGCTATGTACACGATAGAACTGTACCCGATTTCCTTCCAGCCGGAAAGAATTACCACCAACCAGCGGAACCAGCCCGGTTCACCCATGTAATAGATGGGTTCGCCCCCTAGCGCAACCGAAAGGTTGTTTACGGGACCGTACAGTCCGAAAATATTGTTGAAAATGCCTACAATTACCACCCACGAAAAAAAGTGTGGTAGGAACACAAGTCCCTGCACAAGTTTGGAAAAGTGTTTGTTGCGAATTTCCGACACCATCACCGCAAGCACCACGGGCAGCGGAAACAACGGCACTATTTTCATTACCGATATTATCAGCGTGTTTTTTATGTAACGCAAAATTTCCGGATCGGAAAATAGAATTTTGAAGTTGTCCAACGTCCATTCCGCTCTGTTGAAGGCTTCGAATACACTGTATCTGCCGAAGTTGGGGTTATCCTTGAAGGCGATGAGTATTCCCGTCATGGGCAGATAGGAAAAAACCAGCGCAAACAGAACCGCAGGAATAACAAACGGAATAAGACTGCGGTGTTTTTTCAGTTTGGATTTGAATGTGTTTTTGTGTTTAGTTTGTAATGCCATAGACTACACACTCCTTTGCACAATCTGCTTGAAAACCGTTACTTGTTGTAGGTACTGTACCACTGGTTTATCGCCTGCGTAGCGACAGTTCCACCTTGCTGAGAGTTGAGTTTCGTGAGGTATTCGTTTATGTTGGAAGTTCCCTCTTTCATCATGATGTAAAACTGATCCTGTGCATATTCTTCCATTGCCGAACGGTGGCTGTTGTAGTCTTCGATGGGTGGGGTGAAATCCGCCACATTGTACACACCGACTGCGTCGGCATTGTCCATCAGCGTGGACCATGCACGGTAGAGTTCCGGCTGCTTGCGAACACGTGCTTTCCAATATTCCGTGTACTTGTTTTCGTTGGTTCCCGTAAGGAAATAACTTGCTTCGTCCTTTTCGCTGAAATTGTCGGAAATGGGAAGGTATCCCTGCGACGGGCTGTACGTCCAATGCACGCCTTCTTCGCCCAAAACGATGGAACGGAAGTTGGGTTCTTCTGCGGTGTCCTTTATTTTGGAATTCATCCAATCCAAAGCGTAACCGGCATTTTCCGCCTCGTAGAAGGGAATGGCAATTATGTAGCCGTAACCGCTGCTGCGATACACCTTTTCTTCGTCCGTTTTGTTTTCCTTCAATGCACGCAGGTAGGCAAGTTGATTTTCCAATGTGCCGGCAGCCTCGGTTGAGGTTATCACTCCGTTTGCCTGCAAACCCGTTACAATAGCGGGAACGCTCCACAACGAACAGGCATAGGCAGCCGCCTTTGCCACCTCACTGTCGGTGAAACCGTTTACGAAACGGTTGCTGGCGTCCGCAGCATCGTTTGTCGCCACTTCCTGATCGATGTAGCCCGCAACATACAACTCGTGCATGTAGTTTACGTATTCGGCGTAACGGGGGGCGTTCATGTAGTAAAGCACTTCCGTTTTGCCGTTTACCGTGTATTCCTGCCAATCGGAATAGATACCGAATGCGGCGGAAACGGCATAAACAAGCGGAGTGTACTGGTCAAACGTGAGGGCAGGTCTGCCCAGTTTTTGCGTCAGAACACGCAGTACTTCGGTGAATTCGTCCAAAGTTTCCGGTACGTCGAGATTGCATTGCAAAAGCAAATCCTGGTTGAAAACAATGGGGTTTTCGATGTTGTCGCTGGACGCACGTTCGGGAACGCCGTAAATTCTGCCGTCAACGGTTACAGCATCCCACGATTCCTCGGAAATGTTTTCCAGCATATCGGGAGCAAACACCGAAAGCGCATCGGTGATGTCCACCAACATGTCGTCCTTTACAAGGTCGCTGAACTGATCCTTTGTCAGTTTCATCACGTTGTAGGGACGTTTGTCCATCAATTCCGTGTTGAGCGTTGTGGAAGCGTCCGCAGCAGGCAACTGTGTGTAATTGACGGTGTAGCCTGTCAGTTGCTCGATGAGTTTTGCCGTGGGATCGGCGTTTACTTCGGAAATAGGCTTTCCCGAATAGGGCATAAGCACGTTGAGTTGCGGTTTGTTGTTCAAATCTATGTCGTAGTTTATCTCGTAGTCGCTTCCGCCGGGGGTGCATGCAACAAAGCACACAGCCATTACAGCACACAGCACCGCAGCCAAAACTATTTTCAGTTTTTTCATACTACTTTCCTCCTTTTTTACCTTTTTTGCCAACCAAAATTATTACCGATACAACAGATAATACTATTATAATACAACACAAAACAATTGCAAGAATGAAATCCCACGTCAATGCGGGGGGAGTTTCGGAAGTTGTGCCGTCACCGCCGTCGGGATTTACGGGGTCATCGGGGTTGACGGGTTTGTCGTCGGGATTTTCCGTTACGTCGGATTGTTCGTCGACTTCCACAAGCATTATCGCATTGGAAACTTTCCGCATGCTTCCGTCCGACGGGTTGTTGCGAAGAGTAAGTACGTCGTCTATTCTCACAAGCACCGTTGTGGAACCGCCTCCGTCCAGTTCCAAAGCGTATCTTGCGCCCAAAGCGGCGGCAATTTGCGCCTGCTGATTGACGGTTACGCCTACCGCATAGGAAGGCTGTCTGCCGTCCAGCATACACAAAAATCCCGTGCCGTCTTCTTTGAAACCTATCAACGTGCGTGGGGCTGCAACGTTGCCGCTGTTGTCGGTGTGACAATTGGTGTTTACTACGTAGTCGTTTACCAATATATCGTAGCCGCCCAGAACCCAAGTGCAACCTTGGTACTGTCCCGACGGTATTTCCACGAGGTCTGTTTCGCATCCGTAACTGTGTGCGCTGAAAAATTCCTCGTCCTCCGAAGTGTACACCACTGCAAACTGTCCGCTTTTCAACGTGAAAGATTTGCTTTCTTTCACGCCGTTTACCGTTGTGTTGGACACGCCGAAAACGGGGTACATGCTCAAATTGACCTCGTCGGTGTTGACGATTGTTACTCCTGCGTCGGAAACGGTGAAACTGCCAACTGTGTCGTAGACGGCAATTTCTCCTTCCGATGGTTGCTGATTAAACTTATCTATCGTGAAGAAAGTGGGCTTACCTTCGGTGTAGACGGCAAGGCGTTTTTCCACCTCCGTCATGCGTCCGATTGCCACATTTCCGTTGTTGTCAAATCCAATGCAGTGTTTGGTTGCGAATGAGCCTTTGCTGACAACAATACCGTTGTTGACGTAGGACTCCATATTCGCACCCGTGTTCAGGTCGAAGTAGTCGCCGTTTGCGGCAAAAATCACCTTGCGACCGGTGCTTTGCTCGTAGTCCGTGGCAATTTCCATAACGGTGGATCTTGTCGTTTCCGAGCCACTGCGAATACTGTGAATTACCCATTCGTATTTGGCGTTTTCCTGCGTGGTGTTGTACTCGCCGTAAAATATTTTTTGCAACGCACCGTTTTCCGTGAAGGATGCTTCTTTGTAGGAAAACCCGTCCAATGTGTAGGTGAAAGAAGGTTGGTCAAGAATGTCTGAGGTGAATGCCAATGCAGCAGAAGGCGCAAGCAAACAGCAGACAGTCAAGAACGTTACAAATACAATGATCAGTTTTTTCATAACCGTGTGTTAAAATTTGTAACTTTCCCGTTGTCAAAGCGACAACGGGAAAGTGTTTGAGAAAGGTGTTACAAATAATTTTTGAAACTATTCGGCAGCAACAAGCGTGTAGGAAACTTCCAATCCTACCGTACGGTTTCCGTACAGCAACGCTCTTGCAACGTTACCCGTGGAACCGCCGTTGGGGGCAATGAGAACCCATTCGCCCTCTGCCAACGAGGCAAATGCTTCCTGTGCGTATCCTGCCGCCGTACATTTGGATGCGTCCTGAATTCCCGTGGGATTTTCGGCGTCGTAGTACTTTCCGCTTGCGCCGTCGTAGATTCTCACTACCTTACCTGTGGAATCCATTACAAACGCCACGCCGTAACCGCCGGTATAACGTTCGCCCGTGTAACCGTAGGAATAGATTGCAAAAGCGGGAGTGCCGTCAAATGCCGAATCTACAGCCATCTGAGCACCGTTCTGATACCAAACTTTTGTGCCTACCGTCAAAGCGTAGTACTGCACTGCTTCCGCTGCGGGGGTAACGTCGATGCCCGAAACAGACATGGATGCGCCCACAACACGGTTGCCGACAAGGAAACTGCGTGCCTGATTGGAATTCAAACCGCCGTTGAGTCCTATCACCAGCATTTCCCCCTGTTTGAGAGAAAGGAAAGCGTCCAAAGAAAGGGATGCTAGGGTGAATTTGTCCGTTCCGGCAATACCGGAAGCGTTTTCGGCATCAAAGTATTTGTTGTTTACGCCGTCGTAAATTCTTACTACTTTGCCTTCGCTGTCAACGACAAAGCCTTCCGACCAGCCGTTTTTCACCACTACTCCGCTTGCGCCGTAGGTGTACACTGCGAAGTCGTAGTTAGCAACGTTGGAAACTTCCTGATTTACCGCTATTGCCGTAGTGTAGAAAATTTTGCCGTTTACCTGTACGGACATCATTGCTTTGTCGGCAACGGGAACGGAAACCTCTTCCATGGTTACCGTTGCGCCCAAAGTGTGATGATTGCGCAGGAAATCACGTGGAGCCTGATTTGCACCGTTGTTGACGCCCACAAGCATCCACTCGTTTGCTTTGAGTGAAGCAAGCGCCGTTGTGAGGTAGTCGTTGCTTGCCAATGCCGTTCCCGTGGGGTTGTCGGCATCGTAGTACTTGCCGTCTGCACCGTTGTACACACGCACGATTTTGTTTTCGGCATCCATTACTATTGCAGCACCGTAACCGTTGGCAAATCCCAAAGTGCCGGAAAATTCCGTGGTGAAAACATACCAATCGTAGTCGGCAGCCGTTGCCGTCGTTGTGTTGATTGCCACCTTTTCGGGATTGAACTCTATTGTGTCTTCGCCGACGGCAATTTCTACGGAAACTTTTTCAAAAGCAAAACCTGTGAGGGTTGCAACTTCTCCGCAATAGGCTTTGGCACCGTTCACGCCACGCAAACTCAATGCGAACGTGCGGGGACTGTCCGCACCGTTTATTCCGTCGTTGGGGAAGATGATGAGCAATTCTTCCGCTCCGAGTTCGCTGAATGCCACCGTTGCGTAGTTTGACGTTGTGAACGTCAGCGGATCCGTAGACTTTCCGTCCACAGTGTAGAAGCCGCCGTTTGCGCCGTCGTAAATTTTTACAAGTGTTCCGTACTTGTCAAGCACTATTGCCGCACCGTGGCCGTTGGTTTCCACCTGTCCGTCATACGATTTGTCAAAGATAATCATGGAATATCTCGAAGCCGTGGACGCATCCACAGTTCCGTTGTAGATCCATGTTCCTTCCGCAGCCGTGAAGGAGGTGTCGTCGATTACTATTGTTTTGTCGTCTTTGGGTTTTTCGTCAAATTTGACGTCGGTGAGCGTAACCGTCTTGCCGATTGAGCCGTCGGTACGCAAACCCAATGCGAACGTGCGGGGACTGTCC
The DNA here is from genome assembly GCA_000433775.1 of Corallococcus sp. CAG:1435. Lineage (GTDB taxonomy): Bacteria > Bacillota > Clostridia > Christensenellales > CAG-314 > Fimimonas > Fimimonas gallinarum. The sequence goes on from HF998483.1 coordinate 14,914, forward strand.
GCACCGTTTGTTCCGTCGTTGGGGAAAATGATGAGCGTTTCACCCTCTTCAAGTTCGCTGAAAGCCACCGTTGCGTAGTTGTTTCCGTTGAAGGTTACAGAGGACGCTTTTCCGTTTTCGTCGTAGAAACCGACGTAAGCACCGTCGTACACCTTTACAAGCACACCGTACTGATTGACAACGACGGCAGCACCGTAGCCGTTTACCGTTACTTCGCCGGGATAGGACTTGTTGAAAACAATCATCGAGTACGTGGGCGCCGTAGCAGCCGTCATAGCAGTGTTGAATGCGTACTTGTCTTCCGCAGCCGTGAAGGATTTTTCACCCACTGTGAATGTGTAAGTCTTTGCCTCGAAGGTAATTCCCGGCAATGCCATTTGTCCGCCGATGGTGCGGTTGGAATACAAGAATGCACGGGAAACATTGCCTGTGATGTTGGGGGCAATTACCACGTATTCGCCGTCCTGTCTGGAATTGAATGCTTCCAAAGCATAGCCTGCTGCGGTGCACTTGGATGCATCCTGAATTCCCGTGGGATTTTCGGCGTCGAAGTACTTGGCACTAACACCGTCGTAGATACGCACTATTTTTCCGAAACGGTCCACAACAAAGGCTTCGCCGTAGCCGTTGCTGAAATTGATTGTGCCTTCGTATTCCGGCGTGAAGATGATGAACAGATACTTGCCCACCACCGTGAGGTCTTGGTCCACCGCTACGCTTGTGGGAAGCATCTTGATGGAGTTGTCGTTTACCTTGACTTCCACTACGTCTTCCGTAACTTCCACAATGCGTGTTGCCGTGGCGATATTGCCCTGTGCGTCCGCTGCGGAAATGGTAACCGTGTATTCGCCGGCAGTGTTGATGTCGAAACCTCCGTCGTCGACAACCGTTACCGTAACGGCGGTATCGTCGGAAATTTCAAAGGTGCCGTTGTCGTCCTTGGCGGTAACGCCTGTGAGTACTTCCGTGTTGAGCGTGAAGGAGGCGTCGGATATTGCGGCATACACCGTTGTGTCTGTACCGGAAATTGTGGGTGCCTGGTCGGCATATTCCGTGATTATCTGCTGTTCGTCCACCCAAAGCAAACGCACTACGTTGCCGTAAGCGTAAATTACGTTGTAGTTCATGAAACCACGTCCGTCGGTATCCGCAGTTGTTCCTGCGTAACCGGATTGAATTACCACAGCGTAACCGCCTGCCGGTATTACCATGTTTTGAGCAAATGCGCTGGAAACGGAAACTTCTTCGTTGTCGATTTCCATTGTAGTAACGCCGGAAGAACGAACGGGATTTTGCTGGTTCATCAATCTGCTGTTGGCGCCGTCTCTTCCTTCAATTACCACGCCGTTTGCCGTAAGTATTGCCGAACAGCCGTAACCGCCGCCACATTGAGTACGATTTCGCCGTCGCTTGTGTTGTGGAACACGCCGCTGCGAGCAACGTCGTAATCGGTGTCGGCGGAAAGTTCAACGTACAGCGAATGTTTGAAACTGATGGTTACGCCTTCCCATTTGGCTTCGCCCAAAAGGTTTTGACGCACTTCCAATGCAAGCGCAGAAAGTGCCTGATTTACGGTAACCGTTCTTGTTGCGGTGGCTTCCAAACCGAACTTGTTTGTTGCCTTGTAGGTGATTGTGTACACACCCTCTGTGTCCGCATCAAAGTCGTCATCGTCGAAAATGATGAGCGTCGGGTTGTCGTCTTCCGCATCCGTTACCGTAACGCCGAACATAAGGTCAATTTCGTCACCGGCATTTATCTCTATTTCCGTGGGATTGACGCTTATTTGCGGAGCGGCGTGTTGCACTTCGTGCCCCGGGCATTTGTCGGCACACACGGGATCGGCACAGTCGGGATCCGTACACTTACCGCAAATGGGACACACATGCTCACACTCGTGTTTGTCGCATGCGACAAGTCCCAGTGCCAAAACCATTACGACAGCCAGAAGAACAGCCACAATAAGTTTTGTCTTTTTCATACTTAACCTCCGTTTTTTTATTTTAGATGCCTTAGTCATCTTAAAAGTCTTGTTTTCAGTTGCTGATTTGTTGCACTTTTGTTACTTTGGTGTTGATACCCCTTGTACGTATCGGGCAAATGTGCCACAACACACTGCACATTTTGAAAATTTTGCCTTTTGCTTCACTGCTTGGACGCATTGACGCACAAAACGCAATACGTCATGTTGAAATTGACACTGCCCGAAGTTTTGCCGTTGACAACACTTTCGGGTGCTGTGGTTTGATGTTGTTTTCAACGCTTTTTGCGTTTTATCAACACTACCGCCACCACTGCGCCTGCAATCACCACAACTCCGCCTGTAACGCCCAAAACAACGGCAAGAGTGTTGTTAGGTTGCTCGGGAGGGGTGGGCTTGTCGTCGGGCTGAATGGGTTTGTCGTCTGGTTCCGTTATCGGCGGATTGGCAATTATCCCGTCTTCCGTTACCGTGGGACGGCGGTTGTCCTCTTCGGGATTCCAATCTCCGTCGGCAATCAGTTGAAGAGAAATTTTGGTGTCCAACAAGTCGATAAGTTGATTGAGTTGTTCCGTTATTCTTTGGCGTGAGTATCCTTTTGCAAAACTGCTTGCCGAGGACACCGCCTCTTTTATCGCCTGCTGTATTTTGAAAATGTCGACAGCGGAAGACGCCGTCATTTGCTGAATTTCCGCAAAGGTTTCGGCAAGTTGCCGACGTTGTTCCGTCGTCATTCCCCCTGCAGGAATATAGATACGCTGCGCTTTGTCGATAATGTCGTCAAAGTAGCCTTTAAGCACCTTGTCGACGGAGGCGTGAGGCAACACGGCTTGTTTGGAATTGACTCCCGACAGCAACGCCTGCTGTACGTCGTCGTGTCCGATAATCTGCGTGGAACAGAAGATAACGTAACCGTTTGCGCCTGCGCTGTAGGACGCTTCGATGTGTTCTTTGTTTTGCCATGCGGGCAAACCGCTGTAGGATGTTGCAAGCCCCGAATAGTAATAGCAGTTGTTGCCTGCAAGCAAAATCATTTCGTTTACCCGTGTGAGCACGTCGGATGCGTCGTTGTAGTACGCCATGGGTGTGGCAATATCTATCCAACCGTTGGTGAACCAAGTTTGCCAATCTTGTTTTTTGGCATCCTTAGATTCCGAAAGGGATGCAAAAACGGCGGTGGACAGCATTATTTCTTTTGTGTCTTTTACTTCGTTTTTTATTCGGCGTACGAACTCCGTCACTACGTCGGTGCGGTACTGAACCCATTCGTTGTAGTTGGCGTCAACGGTTTGCTGACTGCCCATGTACTGTATGTCGAACAGTTGACGGAATTTGTTTGCCATTTTTTCTCTGTCGGCAAGTTGAGCGGCTGAGAAAGTAAGTCCTTTCTGCTCGTAAAAGCCTTTCATCGCCGCCATTGTGTAGCCTGTATCCTCGGCAAAATCGGAAACGGGATAACGAATGTAATCCAGGTTGAGCCCCACCACTTGCGGAACTTTTTTAAACAAGTCGTTGTAGTAGGCAATGAGGGTATCCTGAACTTCCTTGTTGGCGGGATCGATGAAAATGTAGGCACCGCCTTCGTTTCTTTGATAGATTGTGCCGTCGTCGTTGTACAGCAGCCAATCGGGATGGTTTTGTATTACTTCCACCGTGTTGAGAGTGCCTACGTAGAAATTTTCCACCCATGCATGCACTTCGATGCCGTACTCGGCACAGCATGCGGCAAACGCAGAAAGATAGTCGTTGTAGACAATGTCGCCGTCGGCGTAACTTTCGGAAAGTTTGGGATTGTAGGGGAAATCCGCCACATCGCTGCGGAATGTGGAATAGCCGTTGTACAACGTTTCCACAAACACAAGGTTGATGCCGATTTCATGGTAGGTGCTGATGTTTTGCTCTATTGCCTCGTAGGTCATTTCGACGGGTCTGTGCCACACCGCCCGTGCGGAAACGGGACGGCTTTCGGCAGAAGCAGTGATGAGTTGCTGACGCAGACGCTCTATCTGCAACTGACTGTCGTTGTAATGCATAAGCAAACTCAGGCGTCTTTCGGGTGTGAGTCCTTCCTCTTCCAATGCCGCTTCAATGTCCTCTTTGACTACTTGCAGACTTTGCAATTCCACCTGAACCTGCTCTATGCAACTGTTTAACAGGTCGGTGTCCAAATCGTACAGCATGTTCATTTTACTTTGCGCATTGTTCACCGCACTGTTGACGCTGAGCACCAGATTTTCGTAGTAACTGTTGAGCGTTGTGGATATCGAATAGGTTTTGTTTTCCTCGTCAAGTTGCACCGTTGCGCCCAAAACAATGTTGGAACGAATGAAATCTCTTCCCGCTCCGTGTCCCGAAATTACGTAACCGTTCTCGGGAATTTTGGACACGTTGACGTTCATTTCCACAACAACGCCGTTGGCGTCCACTGCCGCTTCGTAGCCGTAAATGTTGGTGCCTGTGCCAACGGAACCGTTGTAACTCCAACCGTATTTGTAGATTATCGTTTGGTTTTCGCCACGGTAGGCGGGGAAAGGTGAAGTTTCCGTTTCCATGCCTGCGGGGTTTTGTTGCGGTGTGGGGTTGACAAAATCGTACTCGCCGTACACCGTTCCTCCGAAACGTATAAAATCGAAACCAACCATTTTTACGTGGTCGTCGACGCTGAACAGTTCGTCCCTTACCAACAATTGACGGAATCCCTCGCCGTAGGCACTGAGCACAAAACTGTTGTCGGGAATGTCCGAACCGGAATCGTCGCCCATTCCGAAGTTGCGGAAGGAAGTTACAACAAAGGTGTTGAGGTCAAAATCGTACTTGCAGGTCATTTCCGTTCCGAAAACGTTTGTTCCCGTTTTTGAGCCGAATTGATAGTCGTAGTACACCACCATGGGTGCGGAACGTGTGGTGTTGGTGTTGTCAACTACCACACGGTGTGCGGATGACTCCACCGCTTTGGTGGCTATGGTAACTTTGTTTCCTCCAAGCGTTACCGTGTCGCCGATTTCGGCAAAGTCGGCGTACATATCCTTGCGCAAAGAAAGCACAAAACCGCCGACGGGTATGTAGGTGGTGCCGTCGCCGTTGGCGTTTATTTTGGTTACCGTAAAGGTCGAACCGGACGGCTCGCACACGTATTCCACCACATTGCCGACACGTCCCGTGGTTGTGTCGGGATACTGGTTGTGTCGGGATACAGCGGCGTGTACATTACCGAATCCGTAGCGCCGACGTTTTCGTACCGTATCTCATAAGCGTTAAGGTAGCCCGACGCCGAATCCTCGTAGTAGTCCACAGGGTCGGAATAGATGTAGTTTATTGTTTTGTCGCCTGCCGTTACGGAAATGTCCCTGACAGTAACGTCCCTGATGTACTCGCCCTCGGCATAGGCGGTGGAATACACTGCCACAAGTCCGAAAACAGAGGACGCCAACAGAACAAAACATATTATCAATGATGCTGTGAAAACTTTTTTCATTGTTTACCTCTTTTTTTCAAGGCTTTCGCCAAAACAAAACCTGCCGCTACGCCGACAAACAAAATACAAAGTGCAATTCCCACCAAGGGCAGAATGTCGTTACCGTCGTCGGTCGGCGGATTGTCGGGGGGAGTCTGGCTGTTTCCGCCGCTTGGCGGTGTTTCGTTGCCGTCGTCGGAAGTTGACGTGTAGAAAGTTTCAACACCTTTGACGGCATCTCTTCCGCACCTCACCTCGACGCAGCGTTGCAACGGACACAAAATCTGCAGTGCCGCTTGCGCATTATTTGCAGATACATACTGCGTCAGATTGTACTCGACAAGCCGATTGAGTGCTCCTTTTATTTCGTCGGCAGACTGTCCGCCGCAAATTGCTTCCGCTTCCTTTTGGAAAAGTTTTACTTTGTCGGCATTTTCCTTTCCCTCCTCGGCAAGGGCGGAAAACCGTTGCGTCAATTCCGTCAGCACTGTTTTGACGGTAAAATCGGTAACGCAATGGGGAAGGGTGGAATGCACACTGCCGAAATTGCTTTGCAAAACATCGGAATAGTCGTTTTGGAAAAACGTCTTTGCCGAATCGAACAGTACAAATCCGTCGGCTCCGGCAACGTCGCTTGCGTTTATTTGCGCCAGCAACTCTTCCTGACTTTGATTGTGATAGGTGGCGTACAGCCCCGTGTAGCAAAAACAGTTTTTGCACTTTTCCATCATGTCGGAAACGGCGGATTGCACCTGCGACGCCTCGTAGTAGTACACCATAGGCGTTACAATGTCGATAAAGTCATTTTCCAACCAGGTGGATATGTCCTGTTTTTTTGTGTTGTAGGTTACCTGAAAATCGGGGAAAATCGCCGTGGACAACATTGCCGTGGGGTGTTTTTCATTCACCATGTCAAACACCTGTTGGACAAATCCGGTAACAATTTCCGCACGGAACTTTGTCCAGTCGTTTTGAAGATTGTTGCTGTTTAGCAAACTTATAAATTGATTGATTGTGCAGTTTTGCGGCAAATTCAGCCCGTATCGAGAAGAAAACTGCTGCATTGCCGTTTCCGTGAAGCCTGTGTCGTCGCCAACGGAAGAAACGGGATAACGAATGTAATCCAGATTGAGTCCCTTTACCTGCGGAACTTTTGTCAGCAATTCATCGTAGAACTCCACCAAAAACTGCCTTACTTCGGCATTGGCAGGGTCCAAAAATATGTAGCCTCCGCTTTCCTTGCCCTCCGTCTGGCGGTAACCGCCGTTTTGTGCCGTAAGCAACCAATCGGGATAGTACCTGACAAAATTGTTTTCGTCGCTGACGCCTATGTAAAAGTCCTGAACCCAGGCGTGAACTTCTATTCCACGTTGTTCCGCTTCGGAGGCAAACGCCGTCAGGTAGTCGGGGTAGTCGCCGTATTGAAACTGCTCAAATCCTTTGTAGTACTGCACACGGTTTGTTTTGAACACCGTCATTCCGTGATAGAAAGTTTCCAGAAACACCATGTTGATGCCTGCGTCGGCAAATGTGTCCAATACTTCGCACAAACCTTGCAGAGTGGTTTCCTTTCCGGAAACGTTGGGACGGTGCCACACGCCTCTTGCGTGGACGGCATTGTCTGCGACTGAGGCGGAAGCAACTGCCTGTTGATGTGTTTTGAGATTTTGCATAAGCACTCCCGAAAATAACAAAATCAAAAGGGCAAAAATTGCCACAACTCTTCTACTTTTCATTGTTTTCCCTCGCTGTCAAATCCACCTCGAACATACGCTTCCAGGGCATCCGACACCGTGCGATTTTGTACTTTTTTGCAACTTGGGGAAAGTTTTTGCCAACAAACAGTTGCAACCGATCTTTTACCGTTTTTGCCACCTGTCCGTTTTTTCCGCCTGCATTGAAGTAGTTGTACCTGCCTTTAAGACTTGCCGTAACCTCTTTTCTTACGTAACCGCAATAGCCGACATCCTCGAAAAGTCTTTCTGCCAGAAACAGGTTTTGCCACCTGTTTTTTTCGAAAAGCCACACAAACACAGCTTGACAAATTACCGTGCCCAACGTGTTTGACGAAGTGTTCCAACCTGCGTAAGCGGAAAGGTCGAAAAAGTCTGTTTTTTCCGTTAGCATTTGCAACAACTGCAAATCGCCTCCGTTGCAATATGCCCCGTCGGCAAGCGCAGTGACCTTTTTTTCCTGCACGCTTTTTACTATTTCACTGCAAAACAACGGAAGATTTCTGCGTGCATAGCCTTCGGAAGGAATTTCCGTAGCCTCCACCGGCTGAGATGCAGGATAGTTCAAAAACAAATTTATGTCGCCGTCGCCCTCCGTCATTACTCCGCCCGCAGTTGCAATTTGCAAAGGCAATGTGTCTTTGAGCGGTCTGTCTTCGTACAGAGGTACAATTTCCGGATTGTTGGGGTGGGCGTAGAAACAGCGAAACTTGGGCGTTACGCCCATGTGATTGACTACCGCTCTTGCAAGAAGAGTCATCCCCACTTCGTCGGCACCCGGGTACATTGCCACGTCGTCAAAGCAATTTTTCGCTATTTCTGCTTTGATAAATTCCCTGTCCATGGTGGTGAATCCGTACGCGGCGGAATCGTCCTGCGGAATGACCAAAAAGTCTATTGTCTTGTGCAGTTGCCCTATTGCTTTAACAAGCATTTTTCTGTTGACGGCACGTCTTTTGAGATAGTCGTCAATATATTGCGCCGTTTTGTTTTGGTATTCTTCCAGCAAAATTTCCTCTTGCGGCGTCAGTATTCCCAACTGCTTTTTGTGCAACGCCTGCCCCGTCAGAAAAATTTCCCGTCCGCAAGTTTTGTAGTAGGAAGGTTCCTCGTCGTCGCTGGAATAACCGGGACAGCGCATTATCAAGGCAAATGCGTAAATTTTCAGGGAAGGATTGATACATTTTATCTTATTCAGCACGTCCAACCGTTTTGTCAGTTGTTCCTCCGAAAGATTGTGCAACCGTGAAGGCACAATTCCGCCGTACAAAAGCATATCCAACGACAAAATCAAGTACTGCGCTTTTGCCGCACTGTCCGACAAAAATTTTTCCACCTTGGAAAAATCCGCAGGCTTCTTTTTTTCGCCCAGAACGTCGGGGGTCGGTTTGATGAATCTGACAGGACTGCCTTTGGCTATTCGTTGTGCAAAACAGTAGTTGCACGGTCTTTCGTCAAGAGGAAGGTAGGCTACGGACAATGTTTTCATTGCAGTTTCAACGCTCCGTTAAGTCGCTGTGTGATTACTTTTGGTCTGGTTATTGCCGAACCGACCACCACCGAATAAGGATTGATTTGCGAAATAATTTTCATGTGTCCGCTTTCAAAAATTCCCCCTTCGGCAATCAACTTGGCTTTTGAAAGACATTTTTTACACTCCCGCATAAAGTCAAAATCGGGAAGAAGGGCATTTTTCGTTTCTGCCGTGTAACCTCTCATTGTTGTTGAAACGTAGTCGAAACCCAGTTTTTCGGCATTTATGGCATCTTCTACCGTGGCTACGTCCGCCATAAGTTCCCTGTTTCCGCAATTTTGCCTGGCGTAACGGTACAGTTCTTCCAGACTTTCTCCGTTGGGACGCAAACGCAACGTTGCATCCATGCAAATTACGTCGCAAGGCACTTTCAACAACCTGTCTACATCGGCTTTGGTGGGCGTGATGTAAATTTCACTGTCGGGATAGCATTTTTTCACAAGACCTATTATCGGAAGGGAAACTTCCTTTTTGATGCTTTCCACATCGTCGCACAGCGCACGTATGCCGCACGCTCCGCCCTCTTTGGCTGCCTTGGCAAACAAATGCATGATTCCGTATCCGTACAGCGGTTCTCCCTCGACTGCCTGACAAGATACAATCAATCCTCGTTTCAATACGCTCATAATACTCCTCTCACACTACTCTTTAATGTATTTGCCGATGAAATTACACTCTTACACAATTATTATACTTGCGCAAATATGCGATGTCAATATGGTTTTCAAAAAATTATGGTAATTTTGAAAACTTTTTTCACAGCACAAAAAAGTGAAAATAACGTAAAAACTAAAATGTTCACGACACAAAAACTCAAATTAAAGTACCGCCAAAACAAATTGTTGCAACTGTTCTTGCCTGCACCGCTTGCAACGAAAGTTTCGTACATTAAAGTGTATTGCTGATTTTTTCGGTGGCGTTTCGAAAAAGTTTGCACCCATAAAAAGTACCGCTAAAACAAATTGTTGTAACTGTTCTTGCCTGCACCGCTTGCAACGAGAGTTTCGTGCATTAAAGTGCATTGCTGATTTTTGCGGTGGTGTTTCAAAAAAATTTGCACCCAAAAGACAATGTGTGCCTTTGCACGAAAAACGTAAAAACAAAAGGCAAACCAACAAAAGGCAAACCGAAAAACACGGTTTGCCTGTAAACCTGCGAATGTTATTTCAAAATTACTGTTTTTATTTCAAAAGGAGAAAACTGCAACTGTGCGCAATCTTCGCCCAATACGGCAAGGGTATCTTCCATAATATTGCAGGAAACAATTTGTTTTCCCGCAGCCCTTACCGTTGCGGAGGCACTTCCGCCAAGACACTCGTACAGGCGCAAAACGGTGCCTTGCTTTTCGCCGAACTTGATAGTTTCCGTAACTACCGAACCGTCGGACACCACTTCAAACGGCGGATGCAGATTCTGACGTGCTGTGGATATCGGCAAATGACTGAAACAGTAGGCATGACAAACCGTTTCCATTGTTAAATCGCCCGTGTGAGGCAACAGTGCGTAACGGAAAGTGCTTTCCCCCACGTCGCCACGTGAGTCGGGATGAGTGCCGCTTTTGTGAAGAGTGAGCCCCATTTTTCCGCCGTTGCAGGAAACGCCGTATTTGCTGTCGCTGAGAAGGGAAAGTCCGCAGTTTTTTTCCGACAAATCCGTCCACTTGTGCGAGCACACTTCAAACTTTGCAATGTCGCTTTTGTCTTGCGGAAAGCAGTTTCTTTCCACAAAACCGAACTGTGTTTCGCATCTGTAACGTTGCGCAAAAAGCGTTGTGTCGAAATAGGTGCGAACAACGGTGTGCGTGTCGTAGAAACAAAGCCTGTTTTCAAACTCCACCAAAGGCGTGTCGGCTCGGAATTTGATGTCGGTGTACAAAAGAGATTTTTCCGTCAGACGGTACACCGCACGCACCACAAGCAAGGTTGCTCCCACGGAAACAACGTCCTGACGCAGAAATTGTGCGTCTTTTTCCTTCAGCACGTAGTCGGCGTCAATGTCCCAGTTGTCGTAGATGTAGGGGACGTCCTCGGCGCAACGTACAACGTTGAAGCCCTTTTTGACGTACTCTCTGTCTTTGTACACCAACGAAACCAGCACGCCGTTTTTCAATTTGGCTGTCAGTTGCGGCGTTGTTACATTTTCTCCGTCAAAGCAAAATCCGCCTTTATCCGCCACCTTTTTACCGTAGCCGTATGGTGCAAATTGATAGGACGCAACGGTTCGTTTTTTCCCGAACAAGTCGATGTAACTTTGTCCTGTGGCGGAAGGCAAAACTTCACGTCTTTTGAAAGGAAGTGTGTTGAAATAGTGTTTTGCACCCTTTCCCGACATGTATTCTTTTGCCTCTTTCAACGCTTTTTTCAACTGCGCAAGAGCGACGTCGCTTGCCTGCGCAATGGCTGTGCCGGGAAGAATGTCGTGAAATTGGTTGAGCATCAGCACGTCGTACCAACCGTCGGTGAGATTTTTTGCCTGTTTGTCGTCGGCAAAAACAGACACCGCCTCGGCATCGTGCAACGCCTCTTCCAAACGTCTGTTGCACTGTTTTAGACTGTGATTTGTCGTGTACGTGCCACGGTGCAATTCCAAGTACAGTTCTCCGAAATAGGTCGGCAACTGCTGTTCCGACAGTTTTTTCATAAAATCCGAAACAGTTGTGTGTCTTACCTCGGCTTTTTTGCAGTTGTACTGCGTGTGAATGGCACGTTTTACCATTTCTTCGGAGGGGCCTCCGCCGCCGTCGCCAAACCCGTACGCCATAAGCAAACAACGGCTTTCGCTTTTGTCCGCAACGTCGTCAAGACGCTTTTGCACCGCTTTGTCGTCCACCCATGTGTGTATTGTGTTGAAGTGAACAGTTACCGTGCTGCCGTTGATGCCCTTCCACAAAAAAGATTCGTAGGGAAAACGGTTGGTGTCGTTCCAACTGAGTTTTGTGGTGAGAAAGTAGGAAACGTCGGCAAGTTTCATTATTTGCGGTAACGCTGCTGAATAGCCGAAAGTATCGGGTAGCCAAAACGTATCCGATTGGTAGTGAAATTTTTCCCGCAGATACAACTTGCCACGCAAAAACTGACGGCAAAACGCCTCCGCACCGGTGAGATTTCCGTCGCATTCCACCCAAGTGGAACCGTTTGTTTCCAACCTTCCTTCGGCGACAAATTTTTTGACCTTTTCAAACAAGACGGGGTCGTCCTCCTCCACCCATTTGAGATACAGTACGGTGGAAAGAAAAAATTTGTAGTCGGGATGCCTTTCCAACAAAGTTACGGCGTTGGAAAGTGTGCGCATAAGTTTGCGTCGTGTTTCTTCGACAGGCCAAAGCCATGCCGTATCGAGATGACTGTGCCCGATGATGCCCACAAAGGGAAGTTTGTCGGCTTCGCCGAAGTAGCCGTCAAGTATTTCCGTTGCTTTTTGTATGTCCGTTTCATTCGGGCGTTGCTGTTTCATCGAAAGCACTTCAAAAAGGCGCAAATACACCTTTTGCATTTCCGCAATACGGAAACCGTCTTTCTCCGATTGGTACCGACTGTTGAAAAGTGCAAGTTTTTGGCAAAAATCGTACAGCGGCAGATACATTTCCGCAATGCCCGCCTCCTCAAAAGGTCTGTCGGGATACAATCCGTCAAGGGAAAACGTGGATGTGCCGTCGTAGGGCATTGTTCCCGGTATCGGGTGGGAATAATATGCCTCTAACGTTACCCTGTCGCCGTTGTTGAGCGTTGAAGGCAAAAAGTATCGGTGAATACGACTTGGTGCGTCTGCAGCATGCGCCACAAAATCCAACATTCCCGCCTTTTCGCCGTTTACGCACACAAGGTGTTCCGTTGCGCCGGTGTCGGCATAAATGCAGTATTTTTTGCCCTGCTCCACTCCGCTTACGGTGAATAGGAAATTGCCCGTGGCGAAATCTTTTCCCCAACGGAAGCCTTTGCGCACCTCACGCACGTTGCCCTTTTGTTCAAAAAACACCCGTTGCGGTAACCTTGTGAAAACAAATGGAAAATACACCTCACAAAGACGGGAAACCTTGCTTACAAGACGGTCTGTCTGCTTACCCTGCAACATATTTACCTCCGTTACATGGATTTGTTGGCAACGGAACTCGCCGCCCTCATGGTACGTTCGTAAGCGTCGGGACCGAGTTTTTCGTAGATGGCGTTGTACAGAACGTTTACTATGTAAGAAATGGAAACTATCGTAGAAACGGAACCTCCCTCATAGGCGGCTTCACGTCGGGTGGAAAACAGCACGTAATCGGCATATTTTGCAAGAGGCGAATGGTCGTAACATGTTATTACCACAATTTTCACCCCGTTTTTCTTGGCAATTTCCGCCACGTCGATGATGTCCTTTGTACTTCCCGAAACACTGATGAGAATTACCACGTCCCTTTCCGTCATGTTGCTGGCAATCATTGCCTGCAAGTGAGAGTCGGGCGTTGCCGTTACGCTTATTCCGATGCGGGCAAGCACGTTGCTGACTTCCATTGCCGTTATTGCGGAATTGCCCACGCCGAAAGCGCCTATCTTGTTTGCGTTTATCATGAGTTGTGCAATTTCCAGGCAACGGTCGTAACTCAGACTGCGGGAAGTTTCCGTTATTGCGTCCGTCATTTGCAAGGCGACACGCTTGACCACACTGTTTACGGCGGTGCTGTCCACCATGCCCAATTCCTGACTAAGACTGAGTTTGAAATCCTGAAAGCCGTTGTACCCCAACTTCTTGCAAAAACGCACCACCGTGGCTTCGGCAATTTTAAGACGTGCGGAAAGTTCCGTTATGGAAAGATAAATCAACTCTCCTTTGTCGATTTTCAACAAACCGTCGATAAGTTTCCGTTCCGTTTTTGTGGCAAGATCCTTTATTGCCAACACACGGTCAAATGCTTTGCCTACCATAAGCACCCCTCTTTTTCGGCGGGTAACCTGCACCCGCAAACGATATTTTCCGTCAAAAAGGAACAAATCGTTTCATTGTTTTTTTTCAATTTTAATACATAGCAAAATCGGTGTCAATAGTTATTTTGACGGGCTGTCGGTGCATTCAATAAAAATTTCAATTTAACGTAACATTTTTGTGGCAAAAAATAATTAGAAAATTTTTTGTCCGACGTACCGACTCCGCCACAAAAACATTGCGGTACCTTGAAGCGGATTTTATAATAACTTATCAAAAATAAAAAAAATTATTTGTTGTTTGTTTATTGTACGGCACAAATCGTTTGGTATTATTTAGAAAAAGTGGTAAAATACCTTGCAGAGGTCAAAAAAAGATGAAAAACAGCGGAATTGTGGAAAGACTTAATATCGCAAAAAAACAGCGTGGACTGACTTTGCAGAAACTTGCGGAAAAAAGTCAGTTGACGGTGGGCACCGTAAATAAAATTATGAGCGGTGCGCTTTTGGACATAAAGATGGACAAGTTGCAGAAACTTGCAAAAGCGCTTGACGTTACCACCGAATATCTGTTGGGCAACGAAAGCAACCAACAAATATCCGACACCCCGACGGTTGTGGAAACGCACTACTTGGGTCTGGTGAAAATTGCCTGCGTTTCGCCGCAAGTGCGTGTCGCAGATTGCGTTTACAATGCGGAAAAAATTGTGGAAGGCGTAAACAAGGCGGTGAAAGACGGAGCAAAAATCGTGCTTTTCCCCGAATTGAGCATTACAGCCTACACATGCGGCGACTTGTTTTTTCAGCGCACGTTGAGGCAATCCGCTATTGACGGACTGCGCATTGTTTGCCAAAAAACGGCAAAAACGGACGCAGTTGTTGTAGTCGGTTTGCCTCTCGTCAACAACACGGGCAAACTTTTCAATGTTGCCGCAGTGCTTTTTCACGGGGACATTTTGGGAATTGTGCCCAAAACCAACCTGCCCAACTACAACGAATTTTACGAAAAACGCTTCTTTTCCCCTGCAATAGAGGAAAATTCCTTTGTGGAAATTGACGGCAAAAACGTGCCTTTCGGGACGGACATAATTTTTGAAAACACGGCGCATCCCGACGTGCGTTTTGCCGTGGAAATTTGTGAGGACCTGTGGGTGGCAAACTCGCCCTCTTCACGACACACAGGGGCGGGCGCAACGCTTATTCTCAACTTGTCGGCAAGCAACGAACTTGTTACCAAAAGCGACTACCGCAAAAAGATGGTGGAAATTCAATCTGCCAAAACGGGTACCGTGTACGCCTACTGCTCGTCGGGCGACGGCGAATCAACCTCCGACGTGGTGTTTTCCGCACACAATATTATTTGCGAAAACGGATTTGTGATTGCCGAAAGCAAACCCTTTGAAGGAGGGTACGCCATTGCCGAAGCCGATTTCGGTTTCATCGAAAACGAGCGAGCTCGTATTTCGCAAAACAAATTTTATTCACACTACGTTACCGTGAAATACAACCTTCCCGTCAACGACAAACCCACTCGTGTGTACGACAGAAACCCATTTGTGCCCAAAGACAAACAGCAACTTGCAGAAAGATGCGCCCTGGCGTTGAATATTCAGTCCCACGGATTGAAAAAACGTCTGCTTCACACACATGCCGACAAACTTGTGCTGGGCGTGTCGGGCGGAAGCGACAGCACGCTGGCATTGATTGTGTGCAAACATGCCCTGGAACTGTGCGGAAGAAAGGCGGATGACATAATTGCCGTAACAATGCCCTGCTTCGGCACGTCGCAACGCACGCTGGACAATTCGCTGGCTTTGGCAAAGGCATTCGGTGCAACTTTACGCAAAATTGACATTTCCGCAGCGGTAAAACAACACTTGCAGGACATCTCGCACGACTTGTCCGTTACCGACACAGCCTACGAAAACGCCCAGGCACGGGAACGCACCCAGGTACTTATGGACGTTGCCAACAAAGTCAACGGTATTGTGGTAGGCACTGGAGATTTGTCCGAAGGAGCGTTGGGCTGGTCTACATTCAACGGCGACCACATGTCTATGTACAACGTAAACGGCGGTATTCCCAAAACGTTTGTGCGTGCGTTGATTGCCCACGAGGCGGCAAATTCGTCGGCGAAAATAAGAAAAATACTCAACGACGTGCTGGACACGCCCATAAGTCCGGAACTATTGCCCCTAAAAGACGGGGAAATTGCACAGGTTACGGAAGACATTGTGGGACCTTACCAACTGCACGACTACTTTTTGTTTATGCTTTTGCGCAAGGGCTTTTCACCCTCAAAAGTGTTTGAACTTGCAAAACTTTCCTTCAACGGAATTTACGACCAACAGACAATTTACAAGTGGCTGGAAAAGTTTATCAGAAGATTTTTCTCACAGCAATTCAAACGTTCCTGCCAGCCCGACGGGGTTAAGGTCGGTACAGTGGACCTTTCCAAAAACAATTTCCGCATGCCTTCCGACGCCTGCTGCGACAGTTGGCTGGAAAACCTTCGTCAGGTGAAAACGGGGTGGTAAAATGAGAATGCGCCACAAAAAACATCTGGACGAACGTCTGGAAAGGTGCAAAAGCGTGCTTTTAGACAGAGAAAAAGAGGATTTTTACTCTTTGAATGCCCAACAGCGCAACTTTATTGCCGATTTGAAAGCAACTTTCGGAAACGACAACCCCGTTGTGCTGGAAATAGGCTGCGGCAAAGGTAACTTCGCCATTACATGCGCCAAACGCTTTCCGCAATTAAATTTTGTTGCCGTGGAAAAACTAAGTAACGTCATTGTCGTGGCATGCGAGCAAGCCATTGCGTCAAAAACGGAAAACCTGCGTTTTCTCAACTGCTCGGCGGAAAATTTACTTTGTTTTTTGCCTCAGCACAGCATAAGCGAAATTGTTCTCAATTTTTCCTGTCCCTTTCCCAAAAAGACTTACGCCAACAGGCGTCTTACGCACGCCGCTTTTTTGGAAAAATACAAACTGTTACTGACGGAAAACGGATTTATACGCCAAAAAACCGACGACATCGACTTTTTTGAATTTTCTTTGGAACAGTACAGAAAATGCGGTTTCACTGTGAGCGACATCACCTACGACCTGCACTCGGAACAGACGGAAAACATCGTTACCGAATACGAAAGCAAATTTGTGCAAATGGGAAAGAAAATCTGCGCTTGCACCGCACGAATGGAAAGACAATGCTAGATTGTCGCAAAAATACAACACCGTATTAAAAAAATTGTACACAGCGTCGTTTTGCACGTCCACCGTAAGTTTTGAAAAAGCGCCGAAAGTTTTTGACGCTTCACTTAACAACTACATTTGCAAACACTAAAAGAACAGTACTGCACTACTGTTCTTTTTTTATTTTTAATACCGTCGTTGCCACGATTTCTCGTTTGCAACAGTGATATTTTTACATTTTTCAAATGCAAAAATTGTTGCTTCTGTTTTATTTTTGAAAATAACGTTGACTTTTTTCACTTAATTATCTATACTGTAATATAGTAACGGGAGATTTTGACGTATTAAAGTTACAAAACAGTCTACACGAAACTCCTACACAGATTACAAATAACTTTGGAGGCACCAAAAATGAAAGGAACTGTAAAATGGTTTAACGCAGGCAAGGGTTACGGATTTATTGCCGGAGAAGACGGTGGCGAAGACGTGTTTGTGCACTTCTCGGCAATTCAGACGGAAGGTTTCAAAACTTTGAAGGACGGGCAAACAGTTACGTTCGATGTGGTAACAGACCCCGAAAACGGCAAGTTGCGTGCTGCAAACGTAAAACCCGAATAGCAACCCATTGTAAAACGGCAGGACTCTGCCGTTTTTTTGTGGCAAAAATTTGTTTACAGTACATTTCAACTTTACTGCAAAGCGACAAAACCTTGTAATACCCAATAGTAAAGGCACGGAAAACCGTGCCTTTGAGTGTCGAAAAAGGGCAAGTTGCGTGCTGCAAACGTAAAACCCGAATAGCAACCCATTGTAAAACGGCAGGACTCTGCCGTTTTTTTGTAGCAAAAACTTGTTTACAGTACATTTCAACTTACTGCAAAACAACAAAATATAGTGAAACCAAATAGTAAAGGCACGGAAAACCGTGCCTTTGAGTGTCGGAAAAAGGCATTACGCAGTAGTAGTGTCATCTTCCGTTGTGTTGAGTTGCTTTACTGTGAGATAGGCGTGTACGTTGTTGTTGGGAGTGAATTTCGTGGTATCGACGGAGGAAGACGCCTGCAACGTCAGCACGTCGCCACTGTTCAACGCAACAATTGTACTGCCTGTCTGCGAAATGTTTTGATCCTGATCGTACACACGGGTTACCGTTGAAGAAGGTATTGCCGTGCCGTTGTTTGCTACCGACAAGGTCAACGTGGATGCAGGGTTTACACTGCCGATAAGCCCGTAGTTAAGTTCGTAGTCGCCACTGTTTTGCACAGTGATGGAATTTGTGCCGTAGGTTACATTTTTGGAAGGCATTGTCGACGCCAATGAAAGCGTTGTGTTTGTGGGAGTCAGTGCCACGGACGAAATGTCGGTGGAATACAGTCCGCCGTAGGACGCCAAACCGTTTTCACCTGCAGGTCCCTGAGGTCCTGTTGCACCTTGCGGCCCCTGCGGTCCCTGAGGACCGGTAGCACCCGTCGCCCCCGTTGCACCTGTATCGCCCTTCGGACCTTGCGGTCCCGTAGCACCCGTGGCTCCTGTTGCGCCTGTTCGCCTGTTGCGCCTTGCGGACCTGTTGCTCCTGTCGCACCTGTGTCGCCCTTTGGCCCTTGCGGCCCCTGCGGACCGACTTCACCTTGCGGACCTTGGGGTCCTTGCGGTCCCTGCGGGCCCGTTGCGCCGGGTATGCCCTGCGGACCGGAAAATCCTCTCGGTCCACGTGGTCCGCGCTCGATAATTACAATTTTGTTGCTGTCGCAATTTTTACGATGACAAATGTCTAAATGTGTGCAATCCATAGTTCTGTTCTCCTTGTACATATTGAGTCCTTTTCAAGGCCCTTTACATACTACGGTTTTTAAGCCTTTTGTGTTACTGTTGCAGGCAAATTGTGTCGCATCACCTTTGTTTAACAGAACAAACGACTTTCACCACCGAACAGATTTCTACAAACGGTCCGTCAGTTTTCAATGTGTTTAACGGTATTGCTTTATCTAATATATTGTAAGAAAACAATATATTGAAAAACAGTTGTGCCGATTGATAACCGTTGCACCGAATTGAAAAACCGTTGCGCCGAACTTACCTGCACAAATCGGAACACAGTTGCGACAAACTTACATATACTTCGACGCCGACAAAACCTGCATCACGACTTTGCCTCACAATGTGGCGGGGAAAAATCGCTGTGCAAGTAATTGCTCCACCGTAATGACGCACATTTTTCCCTGCGACGCCAACGCAGCCATACATGTTGTGTTTGTCCCGAAAAACTGTTTTTTGTCCAAGTCCACCACCACAACAGGAAAAGAGTACCTTTTGCTGAGCCGTTGTACGTTTTTGTACCTCTTTGAACGTAAAATGCCCAGAAGATTGGCAAGTTGCTGTTGATTTTCTACTTTGACTGTGATTTGTTTCATAAAAAAAACCTCCAAGTGTATTCCACAAAGAGGCAGTAAAAAAGCCCATCGTCCGATGGGCTGTAAATCTGTTTTTCCCATCGTTCAGCCTTTGGCACCTTGCAAAAGCAGGTTGCCGTGCGATCAAAGGGGCTGTCCCTAGCGCACTCTTTATGGTAGTAGTATTGTAGCACATATTTTTGTTGAATGCAAGCGTCAAATGCATTTTGTCCACATTTTGAAAAGGTCAGACTTTTACACCCCGTGCATGCGGGGCAAAACAAAACGTCAACACTATTTTACAGTTACAGCAACTAAACTGCCGTTTGCAACAACGGAAGGATTGTCAACTTTACGCCATACCATCACCGTTGTGCATATTGTTTTGTAATATTCAAAAAATTTTCACAAATACACAGTGCAAGCATTTGCAACGCACAATGCAGTGAAAAAATCTGCACTACACTACTCGCAAAACAGGCTCACTTCAAAGCGTACAGCCACTGCGGTGTGTTTTTCTTGATTAAAATTTTGACGAAAAATAATTATTTTTTTGAAAAAACGCTTGACTTTTGCAAACAACAGGCATAATATATAAACAGTTGAACAAGTATTCAACTGTTTGTTTTTTCGGTGCGTTTTAACGCCTGAAAAGACAGTGAAGGCGGACAAAACGACACGTAAACAGGGCAAAAGCCACCACCTTGCAAAAATTTGATGAAGTTTACTGCAAGTTTAAGAGTTTGCCGACTGAATTTCAAATTACAAAACGGAGGAAAAATGAAAGAGGAATTTTGCTGTGAAAACACCTGTGTTCACGACAACAAAGTGCAAAGCGTAAAAAACAAAATTCCCGATGAGGAACTGCTGTACGACGTTTCGGAACTTTTCAAAGTTTTTGGGGATTCCACAAGAATACGTATTTTGTCGGTACTGCTCATTGAAGAACTGTGCGTGTGCGACATTTGTTCCCTGCTCAACATGACAAAATCCGCTGTTTCACACCAACTGCGAATTTTGCGACAGACAAAACTTGTCAAAAACAGACGCAGCGGCAAAGAAGTCTATTACAGTCTGGACGACGACCACGTTTCTTCCATAATAAATCTGGCATTGGAACATGCAAAGGAGTAAACAATGAAAAAAGTAGTAAAAATGGAAAATCTCGACTGTGCAAATTGCGCACACAAAATGGAAGAGGCAATCAAAAAAATAGAGGGCGTGCGCAGCGTCAACATCAATTTTATGATGCAAAAAATGATTTTGGACGCTGACGACGACAACTTTGACACCATTGTTTCGGAAGCAAAAAAAGCGTGCAAAAAGATAGATTCCGCCTGTACACTGATGGTCTAGAGAGGTTGCAATGACAAACAGAAGAAGTTTGGTGCGCATCTGTGTGTGTGCGGCGCTGTACGCAGCGACGCTGATTGTGGTGAACACCGTTGCAATGCCCTACGAATGGATAGAACCCGTTGCATTTGCCGTGATTTTTCTTGCAATAGGTTGGGACGTGTTGTGGCGTGCAGTAAAAAACATTGCTCACGGCAAACTTTTCGACGAAAATTTTTTGATGACCATTGCAACGATAGGCGCTTTTGCAATAGGCGAATACCACGACGCAGTGGCAGTAATGCTGCTGTACCAAATAGGCGAGCTTTTCCAGCACTACGCAGTGGGAAAAAGCAGAAAAAGCATTGCGTCGCTTTTGGACATACGCCCCGAAACGGCGACTGTTTTGCGTGACGGCAAAGAAACGGAAGTTCACCCTTCGGAAATTTCCGTCGGTGAAATTTTTGTGGTGAAAGCAGGGGAAAAATTGCCTCTCGACGGCATTGTTACGGAAGGAAAATGCAATTTGGACACCAGCGCAATTACCGGCGAAAGTTTGCCTCGTAGCGTAAAAGCAGGCGACAACGTGTTTTCCGGCTGTATAAATAAGGACGGAGTTATTTTGGTACAGGCAATTTCCACCTACGACAACACCACCGTTGCAAAAATTCTTGACCTTGTGGAAAACGCCACCAACCAAAAGGCACCTGCGGAAAACTTTATTACCAAGTTTTCAAAATACTACACGCCCGTTGTAACGCTGCTTGCAGTAGTTATCGGCGTTGTTCCTCCGTTGTTCAACGGCGAATGGGTTGTGTGGCTGAGACGTGCAATGATGTTTTTGTTTGTTTCCTGCCCCTGTGCTTTGGTAATTTCCGTGCCGATGGGATTTTTCGGAGGAATTGCCGCCGCCAGCAAAAAAGGGATACTTGTTAAGGGAAGCAACTACCTGGAAGTGCTTGCAAAAGCCAACGTCGTTGCCTTTGACAAAACGGGAACGCTGACTCACGGCAACTTCGCCGTTACGAAAGTTTACCCCGAGGCACAACGTGAAAAGGTGCTGCAAACAGCCTGCCTTGCCGAACAGCACAGCAACCACCCCATTGCCGTTTCCATCTGCAACGAAACGCAGTACGAACCTTTCCGTTGCGTTGTTGAGGAAATTGCCGGTCAGGGCATTTGCGCAAAGGGTGCAAACAGCACGGTGCTGTGCGGAAACGCCAAACTGATGACGGAAAAGGGTGTTCTTTTTGTACCGGTGGACGACAGTGAAGGTACCGTCGTGTACGTTGCCGAAAACGGCCAATACATCGGTGCTATTGTAATTGCCGACCAAATAAAGGAAGATTCGGCGCAAGCCGTCCGTCAACTGAAAGAAATGAAGTGTCAGACGGTAATGCTCACAGGCGACAATGAGAAAACGGCGCAGGCCGTAGCCGACAAACTGCACATAGACAAACGCTTTGCACAACTGCTTCCACAGGACAAGGCGGAAAAAGTTTCGCAACTTGTAAAGGAAGGCAACACCGTTGCATTTGTAGGCGACGGCATAAACGACGCCCCCGTGCTGGCTACCGCCAGCGTAGGCATCGCAATGGGTGCCATGGGGAGCGACGCCGCCATAGAGGCAGCGGACATCGTGCTTATGCAGGACAACCCCACTGCCATTCCCACGGCTAAAAAGATTGCCAAAAAGACGCTTGGAATTGTCAAACAAAATATTGTTTTTTCCATTGCCGTTAAAGTTGCGGTTTTGGTACTTTCGGCAGTGGGATTGCTGGACAAAATCGGGTTTGGAATGATTGTCGCAATACTTGCCGACGTTGGCGTGTGCATGATTGCAATTTTGAATTCCATGCGAGCCATGATTGTGAAAAAAGACAAAAGGTCACAGCAAAATAGTACAAAAAACTCACAACCGATACAACAAAACTGATACCATAAAGCAAATTAAAGAGTCCTGCCGAAAGGCGGGACTCTTTTTTAGAACCACGCCTTTTGGGCGTGTTTCGGGAAAAAAATAACACCCGTAAGGGTGTTGGTTTAGATGCTTTTTAACAGAATAGCAAGTGAATTGCACAGTTTGGGTTTGCATTTGTTTTTCGTGTTTATGCTCCACTTATTTCCGTAACTT
>HF998484.1:0-6893 GCA_000433775.1 Corallococcus sp. CAG:1435
TTGCTAAACAGTCAACTTTGTGTAGACGGTCAGACGTTTTCGCAAATTTTGTCTGATGTTCTGTCGGCGTGAAGACGACGTTTTTGCGGTTTTTCAAGTACGTTATTTTTTTGACGTGTCTGCTCTGAACAGTGCCGAATCCGTGTTGTGTCGTGTGCGGAACGTGCCTGTCAATTCCTGCAAAATACGGCATAGTATTAAAACAAAGCACATTCGCCAAACTAACGGTAAACAAATTGCGTTGACAGGAAAAACGGCGAAAAATGCAGAAAAAAACGTGCCAAAAGGGGAAAAGTAATTGCAAAATGTTGTAATAAAAACAATTTTGTGTTAAAATATTTTGTAGAATTTTGGGTAGCAAATTCAACATCGCCGACATTTTGTCGTGCGAACAAATGTTTTGGGAGAAAATATGAACATAATACCAAAACCCAGAAAATACGTCAAATTAGGAGGAGAATTCACCGTAACCGCCCAAACAAAGGTGTACGCCGCACAGCCCTACGAAAAACAGGCGCAACGCTTTGTAGATGCGGTGGAGCAAAGTTGCGGTTTTTCACTTCAATTTGTGCAGGATATGTCGTTGGCGCAGGTACTTTTCACCTACACCGACCAATGCGACAGCGAAGAATATTTCGTGATGATATCCGACGGTTTGGTAACAGTTTCGGCTTATGACGAAAAGGGCTGTTTCTACGCCGTGGAAACATTGCGTCAACTGTTCCGTTTGGACACAACACAGCAAACGGCAACCTACAACGATTGTTACATCTACGATGCGCCAAAGTTTGTGTACAGGGGGTTGTCGGTGGATATTTGCCGTCACTTCTTTCCGCTGGAAACACTCAAACGCATTGTGCAACTCATGTCCAGGGTGAAACTCAACAAATTGCATCTGCATCTTTCCGACGATCAGGGCTTCCGTGTGGAAATTAAGAAGTATCCGCTGCTAAACAGTGTTTCTTCCCGCCGTATCGGTTCCGAAGTGCTGGAAAACGGCGAACGGTTTGTGGACGACAAGGAAGTCAGCGGCTATCTCACGCGACAGGATGTGGACGAACTTGTGCAGTTTGCCCAAGAACATCAGGTGGAAGTAATCCCCGAAATAGATTTGCCCGGACACAGCGTGGCAATGATTGCCGCTTATCCCTACCTCGGATGCACGGGCGAACAGTTGGAAGTCCGCAAAAAATGGGGAATATCCAAAGATATTTTGTGCGCAGGCAATGACAGCGTGTACACATTTGTCAAAGACGTACTGGACGAAATTTGTCAAATGTTTCCCTCTCAGTACATTCATCTGGGGGGCGACGAGGCGCCGAAAGACAGGTGGTGCAACTGCGAAAAATGCCGTGCACGCCTCACGGAACTTAAACTTGACGACTACGACCAACTTCAAACGTACATGGTGGAGCAATTCCGCAGGTATTTGCAGGAAAAGGGCAGAAAGGTTATTTGCTGGAATGACGGCGTCAACAAGGCTACGTCGGAAGAAATAATCAGTCAGGTGTGGAAACCGCTGACAAGGCGTTCGGGCGTGAAACAGGCAAACAAGGGCAGAAAAGTGATAATGTCCCCAACTTTGTCCATGTACTTCGACTATCCCTATTGCGTAACGCCGCTGTACAAAACCTTCAAGTTCAAACCTTTGCGTGGCGTGAAAAGAGACAGGACGGAAAACGTTCTTGGGGTGGAAGGAACCGTTTGGACGGAGTGGATTGCCTCGGAAGACAAACTGTTTTTCAATCTGCTTCCACGGCTGTTGGCGCTTGCCGAGTGTGCTTGGGGCAACAACACGGGAGATTTTCGCAAACGTGCGGAAATGTACCTGCCTCTCTACGACAAAATGGGGTTTACCTACAACAAGAAGGCAACGTCCGTCAAACACAGAAATTTACATTTGCTAAAAAAGTTTTTGAAAATCAACCCCAACGTGGAATTGGATTTGCAAAACAAAAACAATAACGGAGAATAAAAATGAAAAGAATCGGAGTATTGACAAGCGGCGGCGATTCGCAGGGAATGAACGCAGCCGTGTATGCAACTGTAAGGTACGCAACGGAAAAAGGTTTGGAAGTTTACGGCATCGAATTGGGCTACAAGGGACTTATCGAAGGCAAGGTACGCAAACTTTCCGTAACAGACGTGGACGACATCATCTACCGTGGAGGTACAATCCTCAAAACAGCACGCTGTGAGGAAATGAAAACGGTGGAAGGGCAAAAACAGGCGGTAAAGACCCTCACCGACAACGGAATCGACGGCTTGGTGGTAATTGGCGGCGACGGAAGTTTCAACGGGGCAAAGGTACTTTCCACACAGTACGGTGTAAAAACAATGGGAATCCCCGGCACTATCGACAACGACCTTGCCTACACCGATTTTACTTTGGGTTTCGACACCGCAGTAAATGTGGTAATGAACACCATCACAATGTTGCGTGACACAATGTCCTGCAACGACCGCAACTGCATTGTGCAGGTAATGGGCAGAAATTGCGGCGACATTGCTCTTTACGCAGGCATCACCAGTGCTGCCGAAATGATACTTGTACCGGAAGTGCCCTTCACAATGGACGAAGTGGTGGCACGTCTTCAACGCAACATGTCCCACGGCAAAAACGACAACATCATCGTTGTTGCGGAAGGTGCGGGCAAGGCGGAGGAAATGCGTGTAATAGTTAAAGAGCGTATTCCCGGCATCAACATTCGTTCCATGATTGTCGGACACCTTCAACGTGGCGGCGACGCAAGTTTCCAGGACAGACTTCTGGGTGTGAGAATGGCGTCCCATGCCGTGGAATGCCTGATCGAAGGCAAGACAAACCGTGTTGTAGGCGTAAGACACAACGTGATAATCGACGAAGACATTGTGGAAGCGCTTTCCGCAAGAAAGAGTTTCAACATCGATTTGTACAACCTTGCCAACAAACTGGTTGACACTTTCTGATTAACATTCAAAGGTATTTTTGAAACAGAGGAAGCACCACACTCCGCAGTTTGTTTTGAACAGCCTGTCAGGCGTGAAATTGTTGCAGGTGTTACCCAGCGGTCAACAATTTTGCCGTTTTTGCAACATTGGTCAATTAAATTTTCAAAAAAACGTCGGAATTTATCCGACGTTTTTTTGCATTGTTTTTGTGCAATTTCTTAACAACGGTAGCAACTTTTTGTACCTTTCTCAAATAAAACCTCAACGGTATGGGCGTAGTTGTCTATGTCGTACAAAATAAAATATTTATTGCACGTTTTACTGCAACGGCGTTAAAAATTGCATATAAACTTTCATTCATTATGCTTATTCTTGGAAACAATTTTTTCACAACGGTAGCAACTTTTTGTACCTTTCTCAAATAAAACCGCAACGGTATGGGCGTAGTTGTCCACGCCGTACAAAGTAAAATGTTTATTGCACGTTTTAACCTGACAGTGTGAAAACTTTGTGTTGTTTTAACATTATTTTAACTTGAATTTTTATTTATGCCAAATTTTCGACAAAACAGTTACAATGCACATTGTCACTTTCCTCATCACGAAACGTCGTGTGTAACCATCGATAGTCAGGTATTTTTTGTCCTATGTACCAAATTGCAAAGGTCAAAAACGTGCAATTCAATTTTAGTTGATAATCACACCGCAAAGCAGAAAAAACACGCCACACATTGTGGCGTGTACGCTTTCAGTATCCGCATTGTTCACTGAGTTTTTTCAATTCGTTGTACAGTTGTTCGGCAATACGCTGTTTTTCTTCATGCGGTTGATTACTTGGGTTGAAGGTAACTTTTTCGCCTACAATCATCCGACAGTGTTTTTTGTCGATAAACAACGGGTAAAAATTCATTTGTTTGCCCGTCTTTTGTTGGAAAAGCGGTGCAATTTCCGTAAATCCCGTCTGTAATTTGTCGATATCGCCGTTTTTGTAGTTTTGCCCTGCGGGCGGTTTTTCGGGAAAAATCATCACGCTGTCGCCCGTTGTCATTGCGTCCACAGTTTCTTTAAGCATATTTTCCATTTTTTCAGCGTCGTTTCGGTACACGGCAATGGGACGGGCGCAATTCACTACACGCCAAAGCACATATGCTACGGCAGGTGCAATGCGACGGCGCACCGGCTTGATAAGCCACTTGCGTGTGCTTATTTCAATTCCAGATTTAAGTTGCCTTGTAAGCGTTTTTTTGTTGACAATCATGCTTTCCGTCCACGGGCGGAACACACGTGGAAACTTTACTTCGGTAATAAACGGACCGTACACTTCGTAGTGGTTGGCAACAAAGCATGCCCCCGTTTCCTGTACCTTTTCCATCCCGACCACTTTCATTTTCAGCAACTTGTCCAAAGTGTACTTCAACAAAATTGCAAAAGAATAGTTGCTGTCATTGCTCAGACGGTCGTACAGTTGCTGTCTGACAGCCTGACAGTCCACGTCCTCAACGTTGTTTTCAACAAGTTTCATTTTGTGCAGCGAAACAAAATCCATCGGATTGCGCAAATGTACAAAAAGCAACACAAACAATGCCACAACGCTCACAATATCGGAAGTGAGGCTTGCCACCGCAACGCCGTCGGAACTGCCAAAACCTACGGTAAGCAAGAAAAACACGTTGGCAACGCAGTAGGGTACTGCGCAGAAGGTCAACAACATTTTTCGGTGGGTTTTTTGTTTGTCAAGCAGTTTACATGCATTATCGAGATGCTTGCCGCAAACAATTGCCGACGACAACACAAACGACATTGTAAGAACCGTTGCCACAAATGTAACTATCGCCATAGCAAGCGTTTTGAAAGGCAAACATGCAACTATTGCCACAAGCGTTGCCAACGCAAACCATATTCCCGACCTTTTCAGCAAAGTCGCAATGACGCATACAACAGTTACCGCAACGGCAAAGGTTGCAAAATACAAGGCAAAAAACACAAATGCGTCGGTATCGGCAAAAAGTTTCGCACAATAAATTGCGTTGTTGGACACAAGCAACGAGCAAAACGCCAATGCAAGGGCGTAAACGACGGCAAAGTTTTTCTGCGCCGACGGCAATGTCGGTTTTTTGTGAAAAAACAGCAACAAAAGGGGACTGATTCCCAGCGGTATCAGCCAATAAAGTTGCATTTGTGGTACAAAACAAACGCACAAAAGCATTATCAGTTGCAGCAAAAGTACAAAAATACAGGGTAGCAACATACCTTTCATTCCTCAACGCCCTTTGTACGGCGTTTGTTTCAACGTAACAACGGCGACACGCAGTGTGGAAAAAAAGCAAACTGTATTTGCAATGTTTCTGCGCATTGCGTGTGCAAAAACAATTTTCTGCTTTTCTGTCGGGATGTTTGTATCGTCAAAACAATACAATTATATATTTGTATTTATTATTTGTCAATAACACCGTAAACAAAACGCACTGTTGGTATTTGACATTAGTAGTGTTGTCAGCCGTAAATGTAGCTTTGTGCCAAAAAATTGCCGTATTGTCTTGTTCCGTGCGGTGATTTTTTGTACCGTTAAAAATGTGCAATGCGGGCAATATAATGCAAAACCGACGTTGCAAAAGTTGAAGAAAAAGCAATTTTGTGCTACAATATAAAAAACACGTTGGCGGAGCAGTATGAAAGTAATTCAATGTTCTCCCACCATGGCAAAAGAGGTGGGCAAATTTTACGACGAGGTAACTTTGTACCTTACAAATCACACAAATTTTCCAAAGTGGAGGTACCGTTCCTATCCGTCGGAGCAAAGCGCATTGCAGGCGTCGCAAAGCGGTACACAATTCGCCTGTGTGGAAAACGGACGCATCATCGGTGCGTTTGTACTCAACACCGACCCGCAGGGTAACTACGACGCCGTCAAGTGGGGCAAGGAAGTCGAGCAAGGCAACTATCTCGTGATACATTCCTTTGCAACGCATCCCACGCTTTACCGAAAGGGTGTCGGAAGCGTCATGCTGGATTTCTGTCTGCAACAGGCGCAACAGCACAAAATGCAGGCTGTGCGATTGGATGTGGTTCCCACAAATTATCCTGCACGCAATTTCTATCTCAAACACGGTTTCACCTTTGTGGGGGAAGCCGACCTCAACAGAAATTTCGACGATATCCCCACTTTTTGTCTGTACGAATTGAATTTGGACAGGTAGTATTGTAAATGTGTGCCAACACTGCATGCCAAAGGACTGCAATTTACAAGTAAACAGAATACGCCGCATCTTAAAAAAACCTGCAGATTTTGCAGGTTTTTGTTTTGACAAAATTTACTTATTTTCAACTTTAATCCAAGGCGTTTGGGCAGTAAAACTGAAATCAGACAACTGTGTGTTGCTTCACTTTTCATTGTTCCGCCCTCAATTTATTTGCAAAATTATTTGTAATGCGGCAGTAACTTCACCGTTAAAAGAGCATTGACCCAAAAATGAGGCAAAAAATCGTTTTTTGCTTTTGCAGCGTTAATTGCGTTTTGCACAAAGGCATTTTTTGCCGTATTCGACACAAGTTGTTGTTTTCAAAAAAACGTCCGAGCAAATTTGATTTTTCGCAAAAAAAACGCCTGTCAATCAGGCGTTTGATATTTTTTCCTTTGTTACAAATACTGCCGGTTAAGCCACTGTGTTGGCAATAAGTTGCGTTACCACCAAAATCACAAGGAAGGAAAAGTTGATAAGCAAAAATGTCGCAATGTATTTTTTGAAATTTTGCGGTTCACGTTTACGAAATTCGTTAAGCGTTATCAGGCTTGCCAACGAAGCAATGGGGGTACCCAGCCCGCCGATGTTGACGGCAACAAGCAAGTTGGTGTAGTCGGTGGTGAATTGCGAAAGAAGCACTGCCGTAGGCACGTTGGAAATAAACTGACAGCATCCTACGCCCACAAGTAAAGGCGAAGTGGCAACCAGTCGGGAAAGAGCG
>HF998484.1:6905-7983 GCA_000433775.1 Corallococcus sp. CAG:1435
AAAGAGCGTCGCTTACCGAAGGAATACGTGCAAGGTTTCCGGAAAACACGAAAAACGCCGCAAAGGTAAGCAACAGACCGTAGTCCACACGAAGCACGGCTTTGTAGTCGGTGGCAAGCAGTGCAACAAGCACCACAACAATGCAAAAGTACCACGGAAGCACGTTAAACACAATCAGAAGCGACAGTACAAACAGCACTCCGTATGTTATGCTACGCCACACGCTTGGCGTAGATTCCTGCGGTGCAAACAGCGTTACTTTTTCACCCTTAACGGAAAAACAAACGCCTACAATCAGCAACAGAGCCACGGCAAAGGGAAGCGCCATTATTTTGACGAATTCGCCGAAACCCAGTTGAAAATGCGAGTAGAGGTAGAGGTTTTGGGGATTTCCGAAAGGCGTCAGCATACCGCCGAGGTTTGCAGCCACATTCTGCATTACAAACACAAGGGGAAGTTTGTCACGCCTGTTGCAACTGTCCATTGCAACGAAACCGAGGGGCAGAAAGGTGATGAGAGCCATGTCGTTGGCGAGAATCATCGAACCGACGTAGGTTACCAACACCAACGCAAAAACCACCCTGCGCAACGTGCCGAAAGCCAGCACGATTTTCTTTGCCAGCCAGGAAAAGAAGCCTATGTTTTTGTACGCAGCAACAACGGCAAGCGTGCAAAAAAGCGTTGCCAAAGTTTTCAGGTCGAAGTATCCGAGGTACTGTTCGTCAAAGGGTACAAAAAAGCAGGTTACCGCTGCGGCAAGCACCGCAACAATCGGCATCAGATGCCCCTTAACAAAACTACCTATGTGAACAGACCCTGTCGAATGATTATGGGGGATTTTTCTGGAAATAACTTTTGTAGACATAATTCACCCTTTCAAACGCCATTTATTGTAGTACTTTTTGTCAAATAAGGCAAACAAATACGGCAACTGTTTTGCAGATATTTCTGTAAATATTATATACGCAGAGCCCTTTTTGTGGGTGAATAAAACAGCCGTAGTGAGATGTTTTTTCACTACTGATGTGTATGTACCCTCAAAGGCAAACGCTTTTGCGGTACGCATCGTGTTTTGTGT
>HF998484.1:8042-19017 GCA_000433775.1 Corallococcus sp. CAG:1435
GCTTTTTGCGGCTTGCAATGTTTGATTGTATTTTCAGGTAGTGCGTTCCCGTCTTGTCTTGCTGAGAAAAAATTTGACTTA
This sequence comes from Corallococcus sp. CAG:1435, assembly GCA_000433775.1. Classification (GTDB taxonomy): domain Bacteria; phylum Bacillota; class Clostridia; order Christensenellales; family CAG-314; genus Fimimonas; species Fimimonas gallinarum. The sequence continues at coordinate 8,124 of HF998484.1, forward strand.
CTGCGTTTTCAGGTGGATTTCCTCAACAAAAGACTGTTTTGCATCGGAAATTTGCCTGCGTCAACCGATTCACGCAAACACACTGTCGTAAACTTCCTGCAATTTGTGCGGAAGATTTGTCATTATTCCGTCTGCGCCTATTTCAATCAGGTGTCGCATGTCCTCTTCATCGTCTATTGTCCAGAAATGCACTGCAATGTTGTGCATATGTGCAGTTTCCACAAACCATTTTTTGTCCAGTTTTATTTTTATTCCCTTCAATTCCTGCGACATAGGTATTTGCAGCACGGCAACAGGTTCGTTGTACAGGGCGTCAAGTTTAAGCGCACCTGAAATAAGCAGTGTTCCTACGCCTACGTATTCCGGCGAGCAAAGCATCTCGGGGTGTTGATTTTTAACTATGTTTTTAATTTCTTTGTAAATTTCTCTGTGGAAGGAAGCCAGCACAACTCTGTCGAAAGCGTCATATTCTTCCAAAATTTTCACCACGGCATGCAAGGCATGTATTCCCGTTTCTCCGTCCTGCTTTATTTCCACATTCACCGTATTTTCCGGAAAGGTGTCAAGTACGTCCGTCAGCCGTGTTACGGGGAAAATTTCCCTGTCCCTTGCGGAAACGCCTGCGGGGTACTGCACATCGAGAGGCGTCACCTCTACGCCTCGGTAATCGGTGTATTTTATTTCTTGTACAACCTCACCGTTTTCCTTGCGGTTTAGGTAGGAAAAGTCCACACGTTGCGCCACCAAATCGGTGTAGTTCCAGTCGGCTATTGCTCCACGGGCGTTGGTGCGGTAGTCCAAAGTGGTGTCGTGTGACATTATTATTACGCCGTCCTTTGTTATGGAAACATCCATTTCCAACATTACTTCGGGGTTGACGCTGTATGCATTGTAGCACGCCTCCAATGTGTTGTCGGGAAATTCTCTGTTTCCGCCGCCGTGTGCAATAAGTAGCGGTTGCGACCCCTGTTTTATGACAAAATCGTTTGTTTGTCTGCTTTGAGGGCGTGGCAAAACCGCAATCACAAGGTAGACCACGAGAATACACCCTACAACTGCCGCAAAAACTTTCCAATTAAATTTGCGTTTTTCTTTTTTTCTGCACATACCAAAAAAACCTCTTTTTTTATTTTACCAAATGAACAGGCGAAAAACAATACCCAAAAAGCAAAGTCGTCGTTTTCTTTGTTTACCTGTCGGCGCAATTTGAATTTGTGCTTTTTTGTGGCGTTTAAGTAGAGGCGTTGCAAAGGGGTGTTCATTGCAAGTAAAGCGTTGCTTGCGGTCTGTTTTCAAAGCGTGCAGTGCGGTGGTGGTCGTATGTGGCGGTTGTGCATTGGTGGTCGTATGTGGTGGTCGTGAGTGGTGTATCACGAGCAATTCTTGCGTTGACTATTTACAAGACACAAAAAACAGTTAAACGGCAACTGCGTTTTTATAAAGGCGTTGCAAAGGGGTGTTCATTGCAAGTAAAGCGTTGCTTGCGGACTATTTTCAAAGCGTGCAGAGAGGTGGCGATCGTGCGTTGGTGGTCGTATGTGGCGGTCGTGCGGTGATGTATAACGGAAATTACTTGCGTTAACTATCAACAAGGCAAAAATTTCTTTTGTAAACATTCCGATACGTCAGCAAATGTATCGGCAAAAAACATAGGCAAACGGTACGGAAAAATTTACCGCTGAAATGTGTTAGAAAATTTGTTGAAGTGAAAAATCAAACAAATCGACAATCTCACAAATTGTTGCAACTGTTGCGATTTGTTGCTCACTGCAACAAGACTACGGAACGCATTTTCAATTTTTCATTGTCTGTTGCGTAAAATCGGTTGACAAACGCTGAAAATTTGCATATACTATACCCACACCCCGAGGGGGTGTAGTACAGACCGAATTTTCTCAAAGGAGAATGTATGAAGAAAAAATTTAACGTTACGGGCATGACCTGCTCTGCCTGTTCGGCGCACGTCGAAAAGGCGGTGAAAAACGTCAAGGGCGTGCAAAGTGCCGACGTCAGTTTGCTTACCAACAGCATGACTGTGCGTTTTGACGAAAAAGTCGCAAGCGAAGCGGACATTATTGCTGCGGTGCAAAAATCCGGCTACGGTGCGTCGGCAGAGGGAAACGTTGTTGCCGCAACCAAAAAGCCCGTGGGCATAAGCCTTTTCCGATTGCTGTTTTCTTTGGCAATGTGCGTGGTGCTTATGTACGTTTCCATGGGACACATGGTGGGATTGCCTTTGCCGTCCTTTTTGCAAGGCACGGAAAATGCCCTTTCTTTTGCGCTGGTGCAGTTTTTGCTGTGTATTCCGGTTTGGTACGTCAACCGCAGTTACTTCATTGTGGGCTTCAAGCGTCTTTTTCAGCGTGCCCCCAACATGGACAGTCTTATTGCCGTCGGTTCCCTTGCAGGGGCTTTGTACGGTATCGTAACAATGTTCATTGAAAGTTACGCTTTGGGCAAGGGCGATTTTGCCACAGTGGAATTGTACCGCCACGAATTGTACTTCGAGTCGTCCGCCATGATTTTGGCTTTGGTGGATTTGGGCAAGTACTTCGAGGGACGTTCCAAAATGAAAACGGGCGACGCTCTCAACAAGTTGCGTAAGTTGGTTCCCAACAAAGCGTTGCTTGTCAAAGACGGCAAGGAAACGGAAGTGGACAGCAAAAGTCTGGTTGCGGGCGATATTGTAGCCGTCAAAAGCGGAATGTCTTTCCCTGCCGACGGCATTGTAACGGAAGGAAACTGTTTCGCCAACGAAAGCGCCATAAGCGGTGAAAGTTTGCCTGTGGAAAAATTACCCAACGACAAGGTTATCGGAGGCACGGTAAACGCAGGAGGCTTTGTGCTTGTGCGTGTCACCACGGTAGGCAAAGACAGCGTACTGTCGCAAATAATAACCCTCGTGGAAGAAGCGGGAACGTCCAAAGCGCCCATTCAAAGGCTCGCCGACAAAATTTCCGGCATTTTTGTACCCGTTGTGTTGGCTATTTCGCTGATAACTCTCATCGTTTGGCTTGCCCTGGGACAGACATTTTCCGTGGCGCTTGGTTTTGCCATTTCGGTGTTGGTAATTTCCTGCCCCTGCGCATTGGGACTTGCTACCCCTGTGGCAATCATGGTTGCAACGGGCAAGGGAGCGGAAAACGGAATACTTGTTAAAAGCGGTCAGATTTTGGAAAGGCTTGCCTCTGTCAAGTACGTCGTGTTCGACAAGACGGGCACAATCACCGTAGGGCAGCCACGTGTACAACAATTTGAATGTACGGTGGAAGAAAACGAGTTCTTTTCCGTACTTGCAGGTGTGGAAAAACAAAGCGAACATCCGTTGGGCAAAGCCATTGTGGACTACGCCGAACAGCACGGCATACCGCTCACTAAACCGTCGGAATTTCAAACGGTTGCAGGCATGGGAGTTGTTGCAAAGGTTACTGGCAAAACCTACTGCGTAGGTAACGAAAAATTGCTTGCACGGCAAAAGGTTACGCAAAATTCCTTCAAGCAAAAGGCTGACGAATACGCCAGACAGGCGCTGACCTGTCTGTACGTGGCGCAGGAAAACAGCGTCATCGGCATTGTGGGCGTGGGCGACCAAATAAAGGAAACGTCCGCCGAAGCGGTGGAAAGGTTGCACAAAATGGGGGTAAAAACGGCATTGCTCACGGGGGACAACGCACTGTCGGCGCAAGCCGTGTGCGACAAAGTGGGCATAGACACCTTCTTTGCCGAAGTACTTCCCGATCAGAAGGAACAAAAAATATCTCAGATGATGCAAAGCGGAGTAACGGCGATGGTGGGCGACGGCATCAACGACGCACCTGCGCTCACACGTGCCGATGTGGGATTTGCCGTGGCAAACGGCTCCGACATAGCGGTGGACAGCGCCGACGTGATACTTGTAAAAAACGACCCCAACGATGTGGCGACAGCCATTGCATTGGGCAGAAAGACATTGCGCAACATAAAGGTGAATTTGTTTTGGGCGTTTTTCTACAACGTGCTGGGAATACCCGTTGCGGCAGGCGTACTGTTTCTCACGCCGTTGGCATTGAAACTCAATCCTATGATTGCCGCAGCAGCCATGAGTCTGTCCAGTCTTTTTGTGGTAACAAATGCGCTCACACTCAATTTTTTCCGTCCCGAAAGGCTCACTTCACAGCAGGGAAAAAATCAGTGTGCGTGCAAAGTTCTTAACAACGGTTGCGAAAATTCGTGCCAAATTCTATCAAAACCCGACGAGGATTTGTCGGAAAAAAAGGACGTTGACGTCCAAAAGGAGGAAACTGTGAAATATCTGGTGAAAATTGAAGGAATGATGTGCGGACACTGCACTTCCCGAGTGGAAAAGGCGTTGAAAGCCGTGGACGGCGTGCAGGAAGTTTCCGTAAGTTTGCAGGACAAATGCGCAGTGGTCAGCGGAAACGTTTCTGCCCAATCACTGAAACAGGCAGTGGAAAGTCAGGACTACACCGTGGTGTCGGTAGAAAAATTGTGAGGTAATCATGCAGGCAGACAAAAACAAAATCGTGCGTTTGTTGCGTACGGCAAGAGGACAACTTGACGGCATAATCAAAATGGTGGAAGAAGACAGGTATTGCATGGACGTTTCCAATCAGATTTTGGCAAGTCAGGCGATACTGACAAAAGCCAACAAAGAAATTTTGCAAGCCCATCTTTTCCACTGTGTACTCAATGCCGACGAACAAAAGCAGGAAAAGTTGCAGGAAGTAAACGCTTTGTTAGACAAACTGCTGTGAAAGGGTAAAAAATCAGCCGATAAAGTCATATAGTATCGGTATGAACAATTCTTTTTTGCAGTGCATATCCGACATTTGCGGAATGGAACTTTCCTCCGTTGTCAGCGGGGGAAAGTATTCCGTTTACGGCAACACCGTTGCGGTAGTGGAAGGGCACAAAGGCATTGCCTTCTACTCCCGTGAAAAGGTGTGTTTTTTCCTGCGTCAGGGAATGTTGGAAATTTGCGGGGACAATCTGGAAATACGTTGTCTGGAAAAAAATTGCGGGGTAATTTGCGGTAAAATTCTTTCCGTGGCGGTGCAAGATGGCAAGAAGTAACACGGAAATTTGTTTCGAAGGGCTCAACATAAACCGAACACTGAACATTCTTTCGCAAAAATATCCCCTTTTTGATGTCAAAAGACAGGGAAAACAGTGCAAAATCACCGTTCCTTCACGGGTTTCACGGCAGGTTGTTGCTTTTCTACAAGATAAGTGCTATAATATTACAAAAATATGCAAAATAGGTGTTGAGGGGTGGAAAGACTTCTTCCGAAGACACTTTTTGCTACCCGTTTTTCTGGCGGTGCTGTGTCTGGTGCTTTTCGTTGCATCCAACATTTGTTTCGACGTGCGTGTAAGCGGAGATTTTTCCCGTGAAGAGGTGCTGTCGGCGTTGGAAAGTTGCGGCATAGGTAAAGGCAGTTTCTTGTGGAATTTCAACGCAGACGCTGCGGAAAACAGCGTAGCCAACTCTCTTGACGCAATGTACGCCGTCGTCAACAGGCAGGGAAGCGTGCTGTACGTAAACGCCGTCAAAAAGAAAGTTGCCGAAACGCCCGTGGACATGCACAGTCGAAGAGATATTGTCGCTCCTTGCGACGGCACGGTAACGTTTGTACTGTGCGAGCAGGGAACGTGCGCGGTTAAAACGGGCGACGCCGTCAAAAAAGGCGACGTGCTTGTGTACGGTTTGCGAACTTTCAACGACGGTACCACGCAAGACGTGTACGCCCTGGGCGAAGTGGTGATAAGACAGCAAAGCGTAGGTTTTGCACCTTACACGGGCACAATCACGCAAACGGTGGAAACGGGAAACACCTGTGTCTACAACGAGGTGCGACTGTTTGGCAAAAACTACGGTTTCGGCTGCGGTTTCGCTTCGTGGAGAGAGCAACGCACGTCTGTTGTGTTGTATCCGTTGGGCATAACGGTGGAAAGGGTGGTTTGTTTCGAGACGGCAACGGTAACACGTGCCGCCACGTTGGAGGAATGTTTGCTCCAACTGCAGGAGCAGGCGTTGCAACAGGCGTTGCAACAGGCAGATTTCACCGTAACGGACACGGTGTACGACGTTACGGCGCAGGGAGTGTACGCCACCGTTTACGGCGAAAGGCATGTACGATAGGAGGTCAATTTGACTGTTACAAAAAAGATAGAAGTGGAATCGTTGGACGAACTCATCAAACTTTTCGGTGCCTTTGACGAAAACATCAGGGCTGTGTGCGAATGTTTCGACGTCAAGGTGGTAATGCAGGACGGGCAAAGTCAACTTATGGGCGAGGACAGGGACGTGGAACGTGCCCTTGCAGTACTCAACAAGTTGCGCAGTTTCATCTATTCGGGCGAAGCGGTGGACATAGGAAGGGTCAATTACCTTTGCGGTTGCGCCAAAGACGGCAGACTGGACGAGGTGGACGAGTTGTTGAACGACGTCGTTGCCATCACCAACAAGGGCAAACCCATCAAAAGCAAAACGGTAGGACAAAAGAAGTACGTCGATTTGCTCAAAAAGAAAACAATAACTTTCGGCATCGGTCCCGCAGGTACGGGCAAAACCTACCTTGCCGTGGCAATAGCAGTCAACGCCTACAAGGAAAAACAGGTGGAAAAGATTATTCTCACCCGACCGGCAGTGGAAGCGGGGGAGAAGTTGGGCTTTTTGCCCGGCGATTTGCAGGAAAAAGTCAACCCCTATCTGCGTCCTCTGTACGACGCTTTGCAGGAAATGCTGGGGTTGGATTCCTTTTCCAAAATGATGGAACGTGGCACGATAGAAATTGCGCCGTTGGCGTACATGAGGGGACGCACGCTGTCCAACGCCTACGTCATTTTGGACGAAGCGCAAAACACCACAAAAGAACAGATAAAAATGTTTTTGACAAGATTGGGCGAAAACAGTAAAATGGTGATAACCGGCGATCTCACGCAGATCGACCTTCCCGCAGGGCACACTTCGGGACTTAAACACGCTGTAAAGATATTGAAAGACATCAACGACATAGGAATCATCCGACTGTCGGAAAAAGACGTAGTACGCCATCCGCTTGTGCAGCAAATTGTCAAGGCGTACGAAAACAACGAGGAAAAATAATTCGATGGCTAAAAAACAAAAACAGATAAACAACATAAAGTGGAAACAGATTGTGTTTTACTACGTTGTTGCCTTCATTTTGTTTTCCGCATTTGCAATAGGAACCAACTGGGAATTGGCAAAGACGGACAGCGGTGCAAAAATTGCAGTTCAACTCATTGCAACGGCACTGTTGCTTGTATCGCTGGCATTGTACTGTTACTTTGCCGACAGAAAGACAATGGAAGCAAGGCGCAACACAGTGGCAATGTTTTCCACGATGGTGATAAACTACATTGCCATACAGTTGCTGTCCATGTGGGACACTTACGGAATCTACCTTGCGCCTTTTGCGCTGTCTTCGCTTATTCTGTCGCTGATAGTGTCGGGCAAAAGCGGATTTTTCGCCAACTTCGTGTTGGTGATGCTGTACTTTATGCAGGGCGTCAACTGGCAGACAAATGCCACCGTAAGCACGGAAAGTTACTTCTATCTGCTGTTTGGCGGAGTGGTGCAGATGGTGTTTGCATCCTACATTCTGGGCAAGGACTACCGTCGTTTGCGTTACATTTCGGTGGGAATTTTCCTGGGACTTATTGCGGCTCTTTGCACGGCGATAAGTTGCATAATGTTTGACGACAACTGGTCGTGGGCAAACCTCGGCATAAAAGCGGCGTTGGCATTTGCCAGCGGTATCATCGGCGTTATGCTGATGTTTATGCTGGTGCCTGTGTTTGAAAAACTTTTCAAGGTTTCTTCCGTTTTCCGTTTTTCGGAAATTGCTTCCAGTGACAACGAACTGATGCAAAAACTGTTTGAAAAAGCCCCCGGCACCTACAACCACAGTCTTACCGTTGCCACCTATGTAGAAGCGTGCGCAATGGCGATAGGGCAAAGCGCAGTTATGGCAAGGGCTGCCGCCTACTACCACGACATAGGAAAAATGCGCAACCCGTCCTACTTTTCCGAAAACCAGTTGGGAGGAATCAACCCTCACGACGCAATGACGCCGGAAGCCAGCGTAAACATGATAAAGTTGCACACTGTAAACGGTCTTGCCATTGCCAAGGAGTACGACCTTCCCAAGGAAGTGCAGGCTGCGATAATGGAACATCACGGCACAATGCCGCTGAAATTTTTCTATTACAAAGCCAAAAAATACACCGACGGCGATTTGCCTTACGACGGCTACTGCTACGACGGTCCCAAACCGACAAGTAAAATTTCCGCAATACTTATGATTTGCGACGCTTCGGAAGCGGCTTTGCGTGCCAGCGGCGACAAGTCCAAGGCGGAAAAAATCGTGGACGACATTGTCAACGAGCGTCTCACCTTCGAGCAGTTTTCCAACTGCGACATAACAATGAAGGAAATAGACATCATCAAAAGTACCATCATCACCACGTTTTTGGGAATACGTCACAAACGCATCAAGTACCCTGAAATCAAAATGGAAGGCGACAAATGAAAATTCTGTTCACAAACATAGGCACAAAGAGATTTGCCGTCAAAAAAGTGTTGGAATGCGCCCTCAGACGTTTGGGACAACCCTCCAAACAGTTGGAAATGTCCCTCTCGATAGTGGGCGAAGAGGAAATAAAAGACCTCAACAGCCGTTTTCGCAGTGTGGATTCGGTAACGGACGTGCTTTCCTTTCCCACGGTGGATTTGCAACGGAAAGCGGTGGACGTATCTGCTTTTCCGCAAGATACCGACCCTCAAACGGGCAGACTCAACATCGGCGACGTGGTAATTTGTCTGCAACGTGCCAAGGAACAGGCGGAAAACTACGGACACAGTCTGAAAAGGGAAATTTGTTTTCTTTCCCTGCACGGATTGCTTCATCTGTTGGGCTACGACCACATGAACGCCGAAGATGAAAAACAAATGACATTCTTGCAAAAAGAAATTTTGGACAAGGCAGGGGTAACGAGGGATTAGTATGAGAAAAACCGGTTTCATTGCCATTGTGGGACTTGCCAATGCAGGCAAGTCCACATTGCTTAATGCGCTTATCAGACAAAAGGTTTCCATTGTTTCTCCTAAGCCGCAAACCACACGAGACAGCATAATGGGCATCTGGACGGACGAGGACAGCCAGATTGTGTTTGTGGACACTCCCGGCTTTTTGAAAAGTCAAAATGCCTTGGGCGACTACATGCTCAAAAGCATCGACAACGCCGTTGCCGACGTGGACTGTATTCTCACCGTGGTGGACGGACACGACGGCATAAACGAAAAGGAACTTGCACAGATAAGAAAGTACCTGCGTAAAGGCGTACCTGTTGTGGTGGCGGTAACGAAAATCGACATCACGCAACCGCCGAAACTAATGCCCGAATTGCAAAAACTCAACGAAATCGACGGCATTGCGGAAGTGTACTGCGTTTCCGCAAAACGCAACAAGGGCGTGGACGAACTGCGAGAAGCGTTGAAAAAGTACCTCACGGGAAGTGAAATGTACTTTGAAGAAGACGACGTTACCGACAAAAGCCAGCGTTACCTTGTGTGCGAAATAATACGTGAAAAGGTGCTTTTGAGTTGTGAAAAGGAAATTCCCCACGGCATAGGAGTAGTAATAAACAAAATGCAGTGGGACGGCTCAACTTGGGATATCGACGCCACAGTGCTGGTGGAAAAGGCTTCACACAAACCCATCGTCTTGGGCAAACAGGGCGCAATGATAAAGGCAATAGGCACGCACGCAAGGGAAAGCATAGAAAAAATGCTGGACGCAGGCGTGTACCTCACGCTTTGGGTAAAGGTCAAGGAAGATTGGCGCAACAATCCTTCGGTACTCAACGAGTTGGGGTATTCCAATCGCAAGTAGTGCGACAGCAAATGTTGCCGTGTATTTTTCGCTTTTGTATAAAGACACTTTCAAAAAAGCAAACTAATGGTAACCGTTACGGAAGTTTCCCACGGCAAAAGGAGTTTGCAAAATGAAAGACATTGTTTGGAAATTGTTTGAGGAAACGGGCAATCCCGCCTATTACAGGTTGTACAGGGAACTTTCAAATGGACGTAACGACAAAAGCGGTGGCGCTGAAAGCCACCGACTACAAAGAAAACGATAAATTGGTGTGCCTGTATTCTTTGGAACAGGGCAAAATATCCGTGCATGCAAAGGGCGTACGAAAGGGCGGCGCAAAGTTGAAGTTTGCTTGCGACCAGTTTTGTTTCGGTCAGTACGAACTTGCACAAAACGGCACACGTTTCACATTGAAGACGTGCGAGCAACTGCACAGTTTCTACGAACTGCGAGAAGACGTTTTTGCCTACTTTGCCGCTTGTGTCATTGCCGAATGTATCGTCAACTACACGGAGGAGGGCGAAGCGGACGCAGGCGTGTTTGTAACATTGCTGAAAGCGTTGGAGCAGTTGCTTGGCGGCGTCAACGCACTGCTGATAACCCTCAAATTTATTTTGGAATTTTTGAAATTGGAAGGCTTTTCTTTGGATTTTTCCAAATGTTCGGTGTGCGGAGCAAGCAACGTGCCGTTGTTTCTGGACAGTCAGCGTGGCGGCGTGATTTGCGACGGTTGCCGCAGTGCCGACAGCGTCAGGGTGGATAGCGCCGTAGTTTCGCTTTGCAAAATGGTGGAAAGCCTGCCTATGGAAAAAATCAAAAATCTCAACGTTGCCGATTCCCTTTCCAAACAGGCGCTTCAAGTGTGCGGAAGATACATTGCCCACAGTTTTTCGCCGTTGAAAAGTCTTTCGGAGCTGTTGAAACTGTAAGTAACGGCAAACTTTTCCGAAACAATTTTTGCGTACCCAAATGTACGCATTTTTTATGTACGGTAG
>HF998485.1:0-12000 GCA_000433775.1 Corallococcus sp. CAG:1435
ACACGGTTCAAAAAGAGTAAAGAGGGTACAAAAAAGCGTTCCTGAAATGGGAACGCTTTGCAATTTGGTACAAAAAACTTACATACGGTTGTGAAAAATCATTCCAAACCGTCCAACAACTTTTTGATTTCGGCAACAAGATCGTCGCTGTCGCCGCCGTTACTCTGACGCAGGTCCTCAATCTTTTTGATGAGGTCGCCGTCGTCGTTTGTTACCGGTGTTTGTTGCTCTTCCGAAACTGCAGTGTCTTCAACAGCGGGCTGTGCCTCTACGGATACCGTTTCGGGCTGACTTTGCACAGGCGTTTCCTGTTGCAAAGAAGCAATTTCTTTCATCAATTTTTGCGTTTGTTCCAAAGATGCCACGTCGCTTTGAGAAGGTTGCGAAATTGGTTGCTCCGATGGAGCGTCGTAGTCCTGACGCAGACGCTCTATTTCACGCAGCAACGCTGTTGTCCTGTCTTCCTGCACGTTTTCCGCAGGCTGACTTTGCACGGGTGCAGGCTGTTGCTCTTTTTTGGGTGTCTTTGCCTTGTTTGCAGGCAATTTGACGGTGTGCACTTTTCCGAGATCCACCGTTGCGTCCACCAAAGAAGCGCTTGCCTCGTCCAGATTGTCGGTGGAAACAACCATCTTGCCCTTGCGGTGAAGATGACTGAACAGGTACACCAAGTCGTCGGGTGCGGATACCACCGCTACCGTGTCCACAAGGGGATTGCCAGCCACAAGGTCGGCAACGTCCACGAAAATTCTGCTGTCAAAAACTTTGCGTACACGGCGGCGATTGCGCATTTGCAAATGTATTGCGTAACCGCAGTTTTTGGCATCTTCTATTACCTGCTTGTGCTTTCTTTCGCTGACGCCGTACACTGCGCCGTACACAATCTCGCCCATTTCTCGCAACTGTCCGATGACGTTTTGATAATGAACGGATTCCATAACGGCGTTGTCCACATCAATGAAAAAAGCAATCTTTCTGTCGTGAAGCATTTTCCTACCTCCTGGCAATTCTATCGCATTGCGACAGACATTTTACACTGTGTTAAACAGTTTTATTTTACAGTATTTGACGCCGTTTGTCCATACTTTCTTTGAAAATAAAACAAATATTGTTGGCAAAGTCCTGCGTCCTGACCGAACAAATTGCAGAAAAATGTCGAAATCTCACTGTCCTTGTGTCCCTGCTCGAAATAGGCGTGATACACCTTTTTAAGCCATGTGTCCACGGGAAAAACATCGCCTCGGCGCAAACCGAAAAGCAATATGCAATCGGCGACTTTCGGTCCCACGCCTTTGAAGGAAAGCAACTCTTTGCGTGCGGAAGCCGTGTCCGCCTGAGTGAGGCGGGAAAGGTCGTAATTTACAAGTCGTTGCGCCGTTTCCTTCAAATAGACGTCTCGGTAGCCTGCGCCTATCGAAGTGTACAGCGAAAGGGGCGCCTGCGCCATCTTTTCCACCGTGGGGAAAGCCTTTCCGTAGGGTGTGTCTTCGCCAAGCGCATCGCACAGACGGCGTATTATCAACTGAATACGCTTGATGTTGTTGTTTGCGGAAATGATGAAGGAAATTATCATTTCCGTCAGATCCTGATTGAGAATGTGTATACCTTTGCCGCAGGCGCACGCCTGCTTCATCAACGGGGAAATGGCGGAAATGCGTTGCACCTTTTGGGCATAGTTTGTGTCCAAATCCAGAAAATGACGAAAATAGTCAACGTCGTCGGTGAAGACACGCACAACATCTTCTTCCGTTACCAAACGGGCGTACTTATCCCGAGAGAACACGGCGTAACTGCCGTCGGAAAGTTTTTCGTATCGGAAAATCTGACCGCACTCCAACGTGTCCGCCACGTTGAAGCAGTCTTTGTCTGTGGTAAACTGTTGCATAAGCCTCCTATCAAAAAGGAAGTCACTGAATGCGACTTCCTTTTCAATGTACTTGTTAGTTATTTTGCAACGGGATAGACGGAAACCTGTCTTCTCGTCTTGTCTTTGCTTTCAAACTTGACGATACCGTCAATGAGAGCAAACAATGTGTCGTCCTTGCCGATTCCCACGTTGTTTCCGGGATGGAAGTGCGTGCCACGCTGTCTTACGAGAATGTTTCCTGCCTGTGCAAATTGACCGTCGGCACGTTTTGCACCCAAACGTTTGCTTTCGCTTTCACGTCCGTTTTTGGTGCTGCCCATACCTTTTTTGTGAGCGAACAACTGCAACTTAATAAACATTTCAAATTACCTCCAAATTGATATAATCGGAATACTCTGTGTAAAAATCCTGCAAACCGCACAGCAACGTTCCCAACACTATGTCGGCGTCGTGCCTTTCCTGCGGCGTGAGATTTTTTGGCAAAGTAAACCTGAGTGAGCCTGTTTCCTCATTGACGGAGTAACTGACGTTGATGCCCACCACCTGCAACAATCCCAACAATGCCGATTGCAACAGTGTGGATACGCCTGCGCAGACAATGTCTTCGCCTGCTTCGCCGTAGCCTGTGTGGCCGCTTGCCACTACTTCAATGACGGAATTTCCTTCTTTTTTGATTGTGATGTCTGTCATTAGCCGATGGAAATTGTGTTTACTTTCAATTTCGTGTAGGGTTGTCTGTGACCTTGACGTTTACGAACGTTCTTCTTTGCCTTGTAGGTGAAAATGTGCAATTTCTTGCCCTTTCCGTGTTCTACAACAGTTGCGAGAACCTTCACTGCTTTTGCTTCACTGCCTGTGTAAACTTTGTTTTCGTCGGCAGCCAAAACAACTTCAAGTTCAACAGCGGAATTAACTTCGGCGTTCAAAAGTTCCGTTTCAAAAACAAGTCCTTCGGTAACTTTGTACTGTTTTCCGCCCGTCTTAACAATTGCGTACATGTACTTAACCTCCCGTATCAGAGTCTCGCTAAACAAAGGTGACCGACTGTTTCGGTGCTTGACAAAATAACCCTTTTTAAGCGGCTGTTACTATTTTACGAAAAACGCAAGGTTTTGTCAAACGATTGAAAGATGTTTTGCACGGAAAAAAGACAGTTTTTTCTTCAATTTTCAATTAAACATTCGTCCGTTACCGACATTTTACCGACGAATACGCCGACAATGTTTATTTTGTTGCAAATTGCAAATACTAACTACAAAAAAGGGGGAATTGTTATGGCTAAAAGCAGACAAATAAACCACGAATACTACGCAAACTACGAAACGTGTCGCAACGCATGGTTCGACATGTACGACGTCGACGAGCAGGACGAAGATTACACTTTGGACTACTACCAGACATTTGAAACGGGAGAAGACGATGACGACTGACAGCAAAAAGAACAAAGAAGTTACTTTTGACGAAGAAAAAAATTTGCAGGTAATTTCCGACCTGTACAAAAATGCCACCATGGCGCAAAACTGCATAAAAACTCTTTTGCCCTACGTGGAAGAGCAGGCTTTGACAAAGGCACTGCACAAACAGGTGGAACAGTACGATTCCTACATCGAACAAATAGGCACGACGGGGGAAGTTTTTAAGTTTGAACCCACGCCTGTGCCGAAATCCGTTGTGTGGATGTCCAACATGGCGCTTAAAGCCAAAATGCTTGCCGACAGAAGTTCCACACACATTGCAAAAATTATGTTGCAGGGGACGCTGAACGGCATAATCGATTTGTACCGCCTTGCAAAGGAAGAGGGCGTACACCCCGACGTGCAGACATTGCAAAAGCAACTTCTGCGGTACGAAGAGGGAAAATTTGAAAATCTTAAAGATTGGCTGTAATTTACCTCGCCAAACGTAAACCTACGGCAAACGGCATTACAAACAAAACGGCAACTGTATGTTGCCGTTTTTTCGTTGTGGGGTGAATTATGCTTTCAGGCACAACACTTAAATGCTACACTTATAAGAAGTTCTTAAAAGTCCGTAATGAAACAGAGTTGCACAACTTTACTACAAAACGCAAGAATACGGCAAACGGCATTAAAAACAAAACGGCAACTGCATGTTGCCGTTTTTTCGTTGTGGCGATAAATTGTAAAACAGATTGAACACCCGAAAGAAACTACTTTAAGCGAATTGCACTTTCCTCTGCAAAAGGAAAAAAGCATTGCTTGCTACCGCAATTGGAAATTACATTACGACAGCAATACGCTGTTTTTCTCAAAAGCGTTTTGCGTGATTAGCATTGAAAGCAACTTGTTCAAATTGCAAGGTGTTGAGCACCGCAAACTTTGTGTAGAAAAACGTGTTACATTTGAGTTTTCGAATTGAAACCTGCACCATTTGGGAAATGCCTGTCAGAATGTAAAGCAGGAAAGTGTACCCTCTTCCCATTGGGCAAAAACGTGAAGACGGTCAGCCTGAAAGCAGGTTGTTTGCGGCAATAAACTGCACAGCAGTCAGCCCTGCGTTGCAACAGTTAACCATTTGCCGTGATGTCCGGCATTATTTCACGGCAGGCGTTGTTTTACACCACTTCGAATTCCACCGTGAGGTCGTCTACGAACAGTTTGCCTTTGCCCTTTTTTCCAACGGTTTTGACGTAGGTTCCCGTCATTCCGCCTTGCAGCGGCACCACCGATTCCCCCACCAGTTGAATTACGCCTTCGGTGCGCAAATGCACCGCCCTGCAAATGTAGGGCACTACGTTGCCGTTCTGATCACGTGCGACAATGTTTACCGCAGCAACATCGTAGGATGTGTTTTCGTGCAACAGGTGTGAAGACACTTCCGCAGTCAACTGCACTTTCTGTACAAACGACGCCTTTTGCCGTGCAACCTCAACGCCCTTTTTGAATGCCTTAACGGTTATGTCGCTTGCCTCGCTTCCCCAATTGCTGTCGTACTTGTTGTACAACTGCACAAGTTTTTCCAACGGCAGTTTTGTCCCCGACATTATCCGCGCTATTTTCAGTTTGGATTTGACGGGCAAAAAGTTTAACCCGTACTTTTTTATGTCGGCAATGACCTGTTTTATCATTGCGGCGTACTTGGGGGCAATGTTGTCTTCCAGCATGAGTCTGTCGCCGATGAGGTCGTCAATCAGTATCGGCGCATTGGGAAGATGTTTGAAAGGGCTGTCGGAATGCGTGTACTTTTTGATGAAAATTCCCCCTTTGTACACTTCGACGTAATCGGCATTGGTAAGACAATACATGTCGCCAACGTACCCTTCGGGGTAGTCGCCTATGTCCGTGGCGAAACACAGTTGCAGGAAAGGTTGCTTACCCTGTGAAGAGAAAACGCCCGCAGCCATTTTGGCATTGCGGAACATATCCGTTACACCGTGGTAACAAATTCTGTCCCCGCTACCGAAATCTTTGTGGGTGTTGTAGTCGAACATGCACCAACCGAACGCACCGCATGTGTCGTCGTCGGCAAACACGCCGTCCAGCATTTTGGCGTAGCGCAACATGTGCAAACGCCTGTGCGGAAAATCGTCGAAACTTTTGGTGGGAAACATGTGTCCGTTGTACTCCGACACGAGGTAGGGGGCGTCCTTGTCGCAAATCAACTTGCGGTTTGTAGCGCCGTTGCGGTTGAAGTCGTTGTAGGTGTACACGTCTTCCAACAGATGCGAATGTGCCAGATAGCGCACGCCGCCCGTCTGCCGTGTACCGTCCAAATGGTGCGCAAGCGCATTTGTTTTTTGATACAGTGTGTCGCAATCCAACGATTCGTTGATGCGCACGCCCCACAGCACCACCGACGGGTGATTGCGGTTTTGCAAAATCATTTCTTTTACGTTTTGCAAGGCAATTTCCTGCCATTTTTCGTCGCCTATGTGTTGCCACCCGGGAATTTCCGTAAACACCAACAGCCCCAGCCTGTCGCACTCGTCAAGGAAGTATTGAGACTGCGGGTAGTGAGAGGTACGCACTGCGTTTACACACAGTTTGTTTTTGAGAATTTGTGCATCTCGCCGTTGCATGCTTTCCGGCATGGCGTAGCCTACATAGGGAAAACTTTGGTGACGGTTGAGTCCCACTATTTTAACACGTCTGCCGTTGAGGTAGAAACCGTGCGGTGTGAATTTCGCCGTGCGCACGCCGAACGTTGTTGTGTAGACGTTGCCGTCCACAGTTAGTTTCAGGTCGTACACATTGGGACTGTCGATGTCCCAACGTTTGAGTTGAAGGTCTTGGCACAGTGTGAAACGGGCATTTTCCGCCCTGTATTGCAATCGGGCAACCTCTGCGCCGTTTTGCGATATGTCCGCAAAAACATCACACGGTTGCAAAAAATTGTGCAATTCGACATCTATTTGCAACTTACCTTCCGTTTCCGTCCTGACAAAGGCGTCGGCAACGTAGGCGCTTTGGTACACGTCCAGGTACACGTCACGGTAGATGCCGCCGTAGGTGAGATAGTCTATCACAAAGCCGAAAGGAGGCTGATTGAGAGATTCACGGCTGTCCACCTTGACGACGAGTACATTGTCGCCTTTGTGCAGAAATTCCGTAACGTCAACGGAAAAAGCCGTGTAACCGCAACTGTGTTTGCCGACGATTGCGCCGTTGACAAAAACTTCGCAATAATGCGCCACTCCCTCAAAAGTGAGAATGTACCTGCTCTGCAAATTGTCGGCATGCAAAATACGTCTGTAACCGCTGACAAACTGATACACACTTTCGTCAAAACAGTTGAAGGGCGTTTGCACGTTGGTGTGCGGCAGACGCACCTCTTCTCCCCTGTCGGAATCGAATACGCTTTCCGACCACTGCGGAAAAAACTTCCAGCCGTCGTTTAGATAGGTTCTCACAAGCATTACCTCATTTCTTTGTTTATGGTACAAGTATAGCCTTTCAAATACGAAAAGTCAACATTAGCAAAAAATTACTACATTTGTTTGTGCAAACCTTTTTTGAATTTGCGTGGAAAACAAACTCGCACCGCTTTACCGACAAAAAGTGTTGAAAATTATTTTGACAGCAAGACAAAACATGTAAATATCTGCAATTACTGACGATACGGAAACTTTTGGCAATTGCAACGGCGTTTCGACAAACACAAAACAGGCAGCGACACCGAACGCTGTTGAAAAGGTCCACCGTTGCGGTGCTTTTCAAATTTGCCAAGTGAGAAAAGACAAAATTGTTGCGTAAGAAGAGTTTCGGACGGCACAGAAAACTGCGTCAGCCACAAAAAAGGGCGTTTGCAAATGCAAACGCCACAATTTTGCTACTTTTCCGATGAAAATGCTTGTAAAGCCTTGTCCAATACGTTTACGCAGTCGTCAGCGTCTTCGCCTAGTACGTTTTCCAGCAGTTGACGCAGTTGCGCCTTTTTTTCTTCTGCCGTTTGCTGCGTACCGTAGATTTCCGACGCACTTTGCGACAACGATTTTACCTGTGAAATAAAATTTTCCAGAGTTATTTCCCCCTTCAACAGTTGCTGACGCAAATTGCCGCAATACAAAAGTTGAGTGTAAAAAACGCCGAAAACGTCGTCTTTCAGCAGGCTTTTCATGCTTTTCCCCGATAGGGAGGACACAAACTTGAAAATTACCGTAGCCAAAGCCCCTATTGTGGCGGCGGTGATTACAAGTTGAGTAACGAACTGTGCGGAAAATTGCACAGGGTGAATGAAAACCATATCAACCACGGCAAAAACAACGCCAAAAAGAAAAGGAAGTATCTCGGCAAAATCGAATTTGTGCATAACTTCCACCTTGGTTTTGTTGAGAAACAGTTTTTTGACAAGTTGTGTCAGTAGACATGTCGCCACGGCGTAAACCAGAAAGTAGACATTGTCGCCATCCTTGATGTAGGAAAGAAGCGACTTTACAAAGGTTTCAAAATCCATAATAGATGTATTTCTCCTGTTTTAATCTGAAATACAGTCCCGGAATTTCGACGCAACCTACTTGGGCAGTCCCGTGAAAACACCTCTCGGTTGCAAATACAGTGTACTACACACCCAAAAGGCATTGCAACCTTTGCTGTCATCTTTTTGTTTGAACTTGACGTCTGTCGATACAAAAAACAGATTGCAGAAACTGAAAGAGAAAGTAACCAACGGCAAACTACAAATAAGACAAAAAAACAAAACCGCAATGTGTACCGATTTTGCTGATACGTATAAAAAAACTGCGTCAATTTGAAAAAACAAACTATCCTGTTTGCCTGCATGTAGTCCCACAAGTTACACCTTGACAAATATAGTTTTGCGAGAAAATCCCCCCCCCTTCAACGCAAATGCCTTTGAAAGTGTTTCAATTAGAAAATAGTTGCTATTCAGCAAAACTACACCGCTTTTAGCGCAACTGAAAATTTGCAGTTTCAATAAACAAACAAAAAACTGCCTGCCTGAATATCCCTCGACATAGCAAAAAATTTACCGTTGAAACCACCCTTTCCGTTGAAAACATACAAACACATTTGCCTTGTAATGCGTTTCAATCAAAAAAATCGTTGCTATTCAGCGAAAACCCACCGCTTTTAGCGCAACTGAAAGCCTGAAACTTCAATAAACAAAAATCTGCCTGCCTGAATATCCCTCGACATAGCAAAAAATTTACCGTTGAAACCGCCCTTACCGTTGAAAACATTTGAAAAGCATTTGCCTTGTAATGCGTTTCAACGGCAAAAATTTCAGCGAAAGTAAACAAAACAACGCCCATTGCGGTCAGACATTTACGACAAGACAAAGAAAAACCGCCCGACTGCCGTCGGACGGTTTTGTTGCCTGATAGTTACTATCTGTCAAATTCCTTTTCAAACTTGATGATGGAACCTGTGTTGGCGTTTACTTCAACTTCGTACTCGTAGTTGCCACATCTGAATTCCACATCGTAGTAGCACATTCCGTGTTCCTGTTCGAATTCCATTTGCAAACGGGTAACGTCTGCTTCGTTTACACCTGCGTATTGGAAGACGATGGATTTGACTTCTTCTTGGGTGAGTCTGTTGGAACCCTGACTGCCGCCCTGTCCGTTTCCGCCACCGTTGTGTTGTCCGCCGAATTCACTACCGAATTCCGGTCCGTCGCCATGGCCGTGCCAACTGTTCCACAAGTCTTCCCAGTTGTGCCACTGTCCGCCGTTGGGGTAGGCTTGCTGATAGGCGTCATCCACTACGTCGGTGTATGCTTCACTACTTACCAATTTGATTGTTTTGTCAAGGGCGTCAATTTCGTACACGTACTGCACGTCGCCGTTGACAAAGGAAAGTTGATACACGAATTTCTGCGTAGTTACCGTGTTGCCGTCGCCGTCGGTGCTTGTTTCAGTGAGGTTTTTGCACTGAACACGCAAACGATACAAATCGGTGAGAAAGGTGAAACCGTCGGTGTTGTTTGCAAGGAAGTAACTTTCCACGTCGCTGCGTTTGAGATATTGGTCGGCTTCGCTTGCCGTCAATTTTCTGCTGTAGGAGGAAAGGATGTTTCCGTACACGTCTATTTCGTAGTTGTAGCAGTAGTCGCCGTATTCGAACCACACGTTGTACGCTTCGATGCGGAAGTATCCGCACAGTTGACTTGTTACTTCCACTGCCGAATCCGACGGAACGTTTGCGTTGGCAAGCGCAACATTTTCAATTTGCTGTTGCGTCAGTTTGGTTGCGTTTGCACCCGGCGTGTAGTCGTCGTTGAGCGAACATTCAAAGGAAACAAGTTGTCCGCTGATTGCCCCTATCTTGGCCTCGTAGCAGCCTTTGCCGTACACAAATTCCACTTCGTACACCATTACTCCGTCATCGAAGTCCAGTTTGTTTTCCTTAACCCACAAACCTTCGGATGTGGCGGTGAGTCCGTCCATACCCAACTTGTTGAGGGCTATTGCAAGGGCGGCGTCGCTGCCGATGTAGGATTTTTCGCTGGACGAACCGCTTTGGCTGAGGTTGCCGTCGGTTATGTTGAGATTGCCGAGAATAATGCCCAATTCGTTTACCGTGAGAGAAACAAGTTGCTCTTCGGTGTACAGCGTGCTTTTGGATGCGATATTGTGAATGAGTTGCGCTTTTCCTACGGAAATTCCGTACTGTTTTGCAAGAGCGTTTACGGCATCGTTGGACTGAATCCATTGCGTAAGCACGGATGCGGAAATCTGATTGTCGCTGAGCATTACCGTTATTTCGTCGGTAACCTTCTGAACGATGCTGTCGTACACCGATTTAGAAGAATCCACGCTTACAAGCACGGAATTGGACAAATCGGAAAGATAGCCGTTGCGAAGCATGGAACCGATGAGAGCGTTTATTACCACGTCGAGATTGCTTCCACGCAAATCCATGGTGCCGAGAATTATTTCGCCGTCGGTGTTCAACGGAGTTACGGAAACGACCTTTTGTTTGTTGTTGAGTTTAATTTCGATACTGGGGTTGACGTCCAACGAAACCGTTGCCGCCGAAGCGTATTCGCCGTACAGTCCGACGCTTCCCACCACCAACACGGCAATAAGCACAAATGCCAAGGCGCATGTGGCAACTTTCCACATCAGGTTTTGAGGACGTTTTGCCCTTGCCGACACCGACGAAAACTGCGCCGTGTTGCAATTTTCTTTTACTTTGTCCAAAACGTCGGGGGTGGCGTTGGTGAAACTGCGATTGACCTTTTTTTCAATCTTTTTCATAAATTCTCCTCCGATAAAATATTTTTCAGTTTTTTTATGGCACGATTGTACTTTGAAAGTACCGTTGAAAGAGGAAGTTGCAAAAGTTTGGCAATATCCGTGTGGCGTAACCCCGACATTGCGTGCAGTACCACCACGGTGCGTTCCTGGGCGGAAAGCATTTCCAGACACTTTGCTACCACAAGCCTGTCTTCAACAGACATTTTTTCGTTGTCGGCAAATTGCTTTTCCAACTGCTCGTCCGTCATTTCGCATGTGTGCGCCTGCAAACGGAATTTGGAATAACACAGGTTTTTGGCTATCGTCAGTATCCATGCCATGGGTTTGCCCCGTGAACGGTAGTTGCCTGCCGATTCGTACACCTTGACGATGCATTCCTGCATTACGTCCATTGCGTCAAATGTGTTTTTTGTAACCGTCAATGCGTATGCGTACACCGCACTGCTTACCAAACCGTAAAGTTGTTCCAAGGCGTTCGGCTTGTTTTCCGCTATTTCCAAAATACAACGTTCTATATCTGCCGAACGTGGCTTTACTGCTTTTTGTAACTGCATTCTCTCTCCTCTTTTCGTAAAAATAACGCACAAACAATGCGTTTTATCGCAAGCAACGCAATAATTTTTAAATTTTTTTTGCAATTTTGATATTTTCCTGAAAAATATTCTTCCGACGTTGTTAAAGGTTCAACCAGGGTACACCTTGTCGAACCTTTGTTTGTTGATTTATCCGATTGCCTTGAATTGTACTTTGTGTTGCACTTTTGCAACGGCACTGCTTGTAAAATTCCGTTTTGCAATTTACTTGCAATGCAACACCGTGTTGAATTGTAATTGATGTGAATATCTGTTAGACGCTTCACTGCTACGTCAGACGGCGTGTACCGTGTTTTTCCTGCACAAACATGAACTATCGCAGGGTGTGTTTGGAAATGACTTTACACAAAGAAACAGATATTAAATGCTACTGTTTGTCGGTGGCTTGCGTTTATTTAAGCGATTGCCTGTAAATTTCGTTTTTGGGAAGGTTGCGGTCTTTCGCCACTGCCTTGATTGCATCGTTTTTGGTCATTCCGCCACTGACGTAGTAGTTTATATGCTCCTGCACCGTCAGGTTGCAAAGCGGATTTTGTTCGCTTTGCCTGTCCACCACAAGCACGAATTCCCCCTTGTCGTCGTCGATTTCGTCCCCCAAATGACAAAACACCGCCTTTTCGTGCGTTTTGGAAAGTTCCTTTACCAAACAGCAGGGACGGTTGCCCAAACGCTTGCAAAGATAACGCATGTTTTCCTTGATGTCATGCACGGAAAGATAGAAAATGCCGACGCCTACGCTGCCGTCCAACAACGCTTCCCTGTCGGAAGTTTTTTCCGGCAAAAAACCGTAGTAGGTGAAGGGCGGTTGATACCCCGACATTACAAAAGCGTTTACAAAAGCGCTTGCACCGCTGACCACC
>HF998485.1:12041-15522 GCA_000433775.1 Corallococcus sp. CAG:1435
TTCAAAGCGTTTACCAGAATATTGCCCGGGTCGTTGATTCCCGGCATGCCTGCATCGGAAATGACGGCAATGTCCTGTTGCTTCTGACAAAAGGACAGCACAAAATCCAGACTCTTTTTTTCGTTGAATTTGTGGTAACTGTACAAAGGCTTGGAAATCTGATAGTTGTTAAGCAATATTTGCGAATGACGGGTGTCTTCGCAGAAAATTGCCGAAACGCTTTTTAATACCTGCACTGCTCGGAATGTGATTTCCGACAAATTGCCTATCGGCGTGGCTACAAAATAGACCATGTATTTCTCCTTGAATGTGTAAACCTGACCGCTTAATTGTTTGGCAAGCCGTACCAGGCTTTTGCCTGCGGCGTGTAGTTACCCTTTTCGTCGCAAACGTACATGGGACTGTGCAAAATGCAATCGGCACCGCCCCCCTTAACCGCCCTTACAAGCACCACGTTGGGTTGCTTGTCGGGTTTGGGACAAACAGGCAATATTTCCTTTACGGCAAGGTTATTGCGGGCGCAACTGACGGTAATTTCCGCAAGTCGGTTGCTTTGATGCACGAGATAGAAACTTCCCCTGTTGTTGAGCAACATTGAAGCACACCGCACAACGTCGTTTAGCGTGGCGGCAATTTCATGCCTGCACAAGGCAATGTTTTGCGCAAGTTGACGTTCGCCCGAACCTGCCTTGCGGTAGGGCGGATTGCACACTACCACGTCGGCGCAGTTTTTGTTGCGTTCGCCGTAGTCTTTGAGGTCGGCATTTACTACCGACACGACGTCCTGCAAACCATTGTACTGCACGCTGCGCAACATCATGTCCGCCAACTGCGGTTGAATTTCCACACCGACAACGCTTGCAGGATGTTTTTTGCGAGCAAGCAACAGACTGATTACGCCGCTTCCTGCGCACAAATCCACACACCTTTTGCCTGTCATGTCTTTGCAAAAGTTGGCAAGCAACACCGCATCCGTCGTGAAACGGTACTCTGCGCTGCTTTGTATCAGTTGCAGTCCGTCGCATTGCAAATCTTCAAGTTTTTCCGTAGGTTTGAGTTGTACTTGCATGACGTTATTTTACTACATATACAACCAACTGTAAAGGAATGTGAAAAATTACTTTCAATTGCACTGCAAAAACCGTCGGCATACATTGCATCACGCAAAAGCAAAGTGTTGAATTTGTACGCTGAAAACGTGCAAAACAACTTTTTCCTGCACGAAAAATTACCGTCTTTTCGGGGCGTGTATGTTAAAAGCAGTTGTCTAACGAAAACACAACGAAAAAACTTGTGACAAATCTGCACGCAAAACAGTTTTCTTACAGTCAAACGCACTTTTTCCCCAAAAGCACAACACGTGCAACAGCCTTGCACGCTTTGCAACAACAGTCAGCCTATTGTGTTACCGACAACGGCAAGTGTATGGACAATGCTCTCGGTAAAATCCGACTTTTCGTAAAACTTAAACACAAAAAGAAAGACGCCGCAAAAGCGACGTCAATCTTTTTATGGAGTTGAAAAATGAAAACTGTCTTACTTTTGGTAGGCTTTTTTCAACAGACTGAAATAATCCCACATGTCCGTCCATGTTGCGCCGGTGCTAACGCCGTTTTTGTCCACAAATTCGTTGTCCAACTTGGGGTTGGTAGAACTGTGGTCTGCCTGCGTAAAGTCCGTGGCGGAGGAGGCTCCGTCAAAACCGTGCGCCACAACGTAGTCGCAGGTTGCCTTTACGTTTGCCGTCCAACCCAAAGCGTTTTGAGCGGGTGTTCCCCAATAGCCGTTTTGAGTTTTCAACAATGCTTTGGCGTTGAGAATGTCGGTTTTTTCGCCGTTAGCAAGAACTACCGACACCTTGTTTTCGGAAACTGCTTTGAAATACTTTTCGCAATTTGCTTCATTTTCAAAGAACTGCAACATGGTTTGCGTTCCCACCATGTAGCCCTTGGAATAACCGTCGACGAGAGTGGCATCGTACACCATTGTTACATCGGCAAACTTAATTGTTTTGTAGAAATTTGCCGTTCGTGCGGAACCGTGACTGTTGTACGTTCCCTCCACCGTGTAACCCTGAATGGGGGTTTGGGCGGTAACATAGGTGGGCAGACATGCCTCTACTAAATCAGCGGATACTAAACTGTTTCCGGTAACCACAACGGTTGCCTGGCAAACATAACCTTTTCCGTGCACAAGACCGTAGGCGTTTTTTGTCTTTTGTTTGTTGCACGCCGTCAAAACAACAACGGACAGCACCATGACAAGAGCGAGCAAAACGACCAACAATTTTGCATGTTTTTTCATACTTTTTCTCCTTTTTTCAGTATTTGGCTTTTCAGCCAAACCCATTATAGAAAAGGCAAAAGTTTGTGTCAAACAAAACAACACCGCTTTGACATACCGAGTTTTTATGGTCGTATAGATAAAAACCGCCCACGGATTTTTCGATTTTATCATAAAATAATTTTATATAACTAAAATTGCATAAAAAATATCTTAACTATTTAGAACCAACTGATACAACAACTGCGGCATTTTCATGTGCAGACGTTAAAATTTGTGCTTTGTTTACGCAGTCTGAAGTCAAACAAAGTTTGTTGCCTTGTTACTGCAAATGCCGACTTCAAACAGACACGAATTGCCTGCCGATACTTGCAACGACGTTGTGAAAATATTCCTTTTGATACGGAAATAGGCTCACAAAAATTGCGTTACCGAAAGTTTCAGGGCACGGTTGATATTGTTGCAACAACCATACTTCACCTGAAAAACACGCAGTTGCAGACTGACGTGCAAAAAAATTTCCAAACAAAGTTTGTTGCCTTGTTACTGCAAATGCCGACTTCAAACAGACACGAATTGCCTGCCGATACTTGCCACTACGTTGTGAAACGATCCGTTTTGATACGGAAAGAGGTTCATGCAAATTTGCGTTACAGAAAGTTTCAGGGCACGGTTGATATTGTTGCAACAACCGGACTTCACCTGAAAAATACGCAGGTGCAGGTTGACGTGCAAAAAAATTGCCAAACAAATTTGTTGTTCTAAACGCAAAATGTAAATTACAAAACCGTCGACTGTCAAAAATTCTATTGCACACCAACGGTGCCGAAAAATGTTGAAAACTTACAGAGAAAACAAAAAAAGCCCACGCTTTTGCGTGGGCGAAAATGGTTTGTGTTTACGCTTCTTCGATAGCGCTAACAGGACATTGAGCAGCACAAGCACCGCAATCTACACAGAGGTCTGCGGAAATTTCGCACTTGTCGCCAACTTTGCTGATTGCGTCGCACGGGCAAACACCAATGCAATTTTCACATCCAATACAATCGTTGCTGATTTTGTGAGCCATAGTGATATTCTCCTTTTTTGGGTTGATTCAATTATACGCCCGAAAAAAATTTTTGTCTACTGTTTTTCAGCACATTGTGACACAATGCGTGCAAACAATTTTCTTTTTGACAATGTCGGCGCAGCCGTC
>HF998485.1:15529-24502 GCA_000433775.1 Corallococcus sp. CAG:1435
GGCGCAGCCGTCGCACCGTTCAACGAACATTGCCAACACGCCTGCAACCGACAAATTAACGTTGGAAACCGCCTGCAAAAAACGCATCCGTTGCCTTAAAACGAGGCAAAAACGCTGTCGTGCATGTTTGCCTTTGTAACGCAAACGCACATATACACCGCAAAAATTCAAACCTGCCTGAAAAGGTTTAGTTGTTGACCTGCCAAAAAATGTTGAAAGGGCTGACGCAACGTCAACCCTTTTGTTGGTTTTACTCTTGTGAAGCAGGCTGTGTTTCACCCGAATCGAAAAACACTTCCGCCTGTGGCTCAGTAGGCTGTTTGCCCAAAATCTGCTCCAACTCGGCAAAGGTTGCCTTCTGGTCGTAGGTTTGCACCACAACTGTCAGCGTGTCGCCTGCATGCAGTTTCTTTTCGCCGTCGTCGTCCATACGCTTGACGCTGTCGGAAGCGACGATTTCACCTACTTTGGTGTTGGCAGGCCACAAAATATCCCTGACGCTCTTGGAAACGGCAAAGGCGTCGGGTGCAACGACAAAGTTTGCCCTGACAATTTTGTGCGTTTTGCCTTCGTTTTGCTTTTCCACCATTCTTTCCAGCAGTACGTCGTACAGCGGTTCAACCTTGACTATTTCGCACAGCAGATAGGACACAAACACCGTTATCGCAACGTAAAACAGGTTGGAAAAACTCCACGTACATTCCACCATAAACACCAACGCCGTGAGGGGAGCCCTTGTTGCCGCCCCCATAAAGGAAGTCATGCAAAGCATCACTACCGTGCCGTACAGTGCGGAATCCATACCCATTGCCACAAACAATTCGGCGCAAAGCGCACCGAGCAACGCACCTATTGAAAGCATGGGAATGAATACGCCTCCCGTTGCACCGGAACCTGTCGCAAATGCTATCGTGAAGAAACGTATCAGAAACAACGCCAGAATTACCGTCCATACAATGGTTTTTCCGCTGTTGGCGGCAAGTTTGGAAATGAGTCCGCCACCGCCGTACAAAGCGTCGGTACCGTTGAAGTTGCCCACTGCTACAAGACCGATAACCGCCGTAAGCACAAACACAACAATGAGTTTGGCCCATTGGGGAACTTTTTTCAGTTTTGTGTCGTAGACGTGTCCCACCTTGAACACAAAAAGGTTGTAGCCACATGCCACTGCCGCCACGAACACGCCCAGCAAAAGGGGAACCCAAATGTCCTTCATTTCAAACTGTCCCATGTACTGCGACACGTTGAACAATGCCGTTACCGGATGTTCCAAAGCCATACCCCAAAGGTAGGAAGCGGCTACGCCAAACACCACGGAAGAAACGGACATGAGGAAAATCATCGGGGTGAAACGCTTGTGGGCCTCTTCCAAAGCAAACAAAATACCTGTAACGGGGGCAACGGTTGCCACGGCAAAGCCTGCGCATGCGCCTCCCGTCATAATGTATCTGTTCCAACTGTCGTGGGAAAGGGGAAGTTTGCTTGTGCCGCCGCCGATAGCGGTACCCAACAACACGCTGGGACCTTCGCTTCCCAAAGGAAGTCCTGCAAAGAAACTTATCCAACTGTTTACAAACACTGCGACAGCCGTGCGGAACCATCGGAATGTCAGCACGCCACGCAACACGCCTTCGGCACGGGGAATGCCTCCTCCCTTTGTTTCACTTGCCCACAGTTGCAGAAAGTAGGCTGCGACAGCCAAAACCACCGCTCCTCCTATTACGGCGAAAATAAGCCACGGATTTGCCTGTGCGGCATGGTAGATTTCGGCGGATTTTTCCGAAAGCCACTCGGCGCCCAACTTGAAAAAGTACACAACAGTACCCACAAGCAGTCCGGTGAATGCTCCGTACACAAGCACGGGAGCCGTTACGTTTTTCAAATAATACCTGTACTTCTCTTTCATTTTTCACCTGTCAGTATCTGTGCTATTTCCGCAGGGGAATGCGCAGTTAATTCCGCATTTGCATTTTTCAAATCCTTTTCGTTGCCGAAACCGTAGGTAACAGCCATGGCGTCGATGCCGTTGCTGTGCGCCCCTTCCACATCGTAGACGGTGTCGCCAATCATAAGACATTTGTCCTTTTCCCAACCGTTGTCGGCAAGCAACTGTCGCAAAACTTCGCTTTTGAAACCTCTTTTTTCGTTTTGCCCGTACACGCAACGGAAAAATTTGCCCAGTCCGAACTTTTCCACCGAAGCCAAAGCATGCGGCTGATACTTGGAAGAGGCAATGGACAGCACAAAACCGCTGTCCGTCAACTTTTGCAATGTGTCCGTTATTCCGTCGTACAAACGGCTCATCTCCACGGCGTTGTCCTGCGCAAACACCTGACGGTGCAATTCTATTGCACGCTGACACAGTTTTTTGCCTGTCAACTCCGTGTAACTGAACTCCAACGGGGGACCTATGTGGCGGGAAAAATCCACGCCGTCGTAGTTTATGCCCAAAATGTCAAGCACTTTTTTGAATGTGTGATAGATTCCCTGCGAAGTATCGTTTATTGTGCCGTCAAAGTCAAAAATAATGTACTTATACTTTTTCATTCAATGCCTCGAAAAAACGTTGACTTTTGGGACGGGAATAGCGTGGGGAAATTCCGTAGTTGTAAAACAAAAACAGTTTCAGTTTTTCCAGCGCCTCCACGTCGTCGCTTTCGCACTCCAACTCGTAGTCGCACCTTCCCAAATACACGTTTTTGTCAAGTTCCAACTTCCACTCGCCCAATGTGAACGCCGTGCGGTAGGTTTGCAGGTTTCCCGCACAGTGCAACGTTTGGTCAAAATGCGTCTTTAACATGCCGTTTATCTCGTCGGGCAAAATGCCACGCTTAATCATGCTGTCGGCAAAGGCTCCGTCCACCTCGCATTCCCTTTCGTCGCACACCGATACTCCCTCTCGTTGGGAAAGTCGGCTTTTGTAGCACAAGAGATAGTTTCCGCCTTTTTCACGCAGACGTACCATAACTTCCGACGACATGTTTTGCATTGTAAAATAATAATTGGTTTGCAACTGCGGTTTTGAATCCGCAAGACACCCCAAAAGGGAAAATTCCCTCTCGTCAAGTTGCAGTTTAAGTTCCTGTTCGAAATTTTTCATATTGTCAAGTTTCCGCAATAATGCAGTTTTGCAAGGGCAGGTTTGCAATGTATCTTTCTTCCAGAGGAATCCACTTTGTTTTATAGGCGGAAAAATTGCTTCCCTCACGCTCTTTAAGCCGTGATTGTTGCGTGTTTTTATCTGTCGTAACAAAAATTTTCACGTCGTAAAACCTTTCCATTCCGTTGGAAAAGGCATAACTTCCTTCCACAACGACAACGTTTGACGGAGTGTACTTCTCCGACACAAACTGTTTGGTGTGGCAATTGTACTTTTCATAGAAAAAAGGTTGGCATCCGCAAATGTTTTCCAACACTTGTAGCAACCTTTCAAAATGTATGTTTCCGCCGACGGCTTCAAGACGTGACGGCGTTTTAAGACTGTCGGGCAAAAAGAAATCGTCGCAATGCACCGTTGTTGCCTGGTACTTTTGCGATATTTCCGACGCCAAAGTTGTTTTACCTGCACCGCACCTTCCGTCTATGCCCACAATTACATGTCTTTTGCCTTGCTCAATCAATTTGTCTATTGCGGCATACGCTCGCTCAACTGCGGCAAAATTACTTTTCATTGCTTTTCGCCGACGCTTTTTTGGCGGTTGTCTTTTTCTTGTTGCGGATTTTCACAAGTTCCATGAAAAAGGCTTCGCAATCCTGAAATTCGTAGTAGACGGCGGCAAACCTGATGTAGGCAACTTCGTCGATGTCTTTGAGTTCCTGCATTACAAGTTCGCCTATTTTAAGGGAAGTTACTTCCTGTTCCAGACTGTTGTACAACGTCTTTTCTATTCTGTCCACGGCGGAGTCGATTTGCGCCATGGATATGGGACGTTTTTCACAGGCACGGATTAT
Organism: Corallococcus sp. CAG:1435; assembly: GCA_000433775.1. Taxonomy (GTDB): domain Bacteria; phylum Bacillota; class Clostridia; order Christensenellales; family CAG-314; genus Fimimonas; species Fimimonas gallinarum. Next base: position 19,481 of record HF998485.1, read on the forward strand.
GCCTTTTTTGAGTTTTTCCCTGTCGTAAGACTGCCGTGTTCCGTCCTTTTTTACTACCAGAAAAGGCACGCTTTCGATGGTTTCGAATGTGGTAAAACGCCTTCCGCAGTTGGTGCACTCTCTGCGCCTGCGTATACTTTTTCCGTCGTCGGTGGAACGGGAATCGATAACTTTGCTGTCTTCACAGCCACAATACATACACTTCATTTTTCACCTATTCGCAAACTTTTTTGAGCCTTTCCAGAATCACCTTGTATTCGTAGGAGGGGTCGCCGTCCTTTTCAAAACGGTGCATGGTGTTTTCGTCCCAGAAACGTGCGACGTTGGGACTTATTTCGTCGGCAACCACCAGCCTGCCGTTTACTCTGCCGAATTCCAGCTTAAAGTCGGCAACCACCACGCCTATTTTGCTCATCAGGTTTGTCAGTACCTTGTTGGTGCGTGAAGCCTGGTAGCACATTACGGAAAGTTCTTCCGGCTTGCACAATTCCATTGCGTAAACGTGGTACTCGTTTATTACGGGGTCGTTGAGACTGTCGTTTTTGTAGCAGAATTCCAAAACAGGAGATTTGAGTTTTTTGCCCGGTTCCAAACCAAGACGTTTACACATGCTACCTGCGGCATAGTTGCGCACAACTACTTCGATGGGTATCATTTCCGCCTTTTTGACAAGCAGACAGTTGGAAGATATTGTCTGCACAAAGTCGGTGGGTATGTTGTTGTCGTGCAGTTGCGTCATAAGCAACGCCGCAATTTCGGCGCAGTAATGCCCTTTGCCTTCAAAATACAACTTCTGTTTGCCGTGATACATCATGGCGTCGTCGGAATACTCTGCAATGAGCAACCTGTCGTCGTTGGTAGTCCAAAGACGCTTTGTTTTTCCTTCACCAACCAGTTGAATTTTGCGGTAGTCCATTGTGTACCCTCCTTGCGGAATTTGCAACAGCGTCGTTTTAGGCAAGTTTACGCAACAAATAAACTGCCGACAGGGTTTAAGCCCGACGCAAAAGATATTATATCAAAAAAAGTATTGCGTGTCCACACACTGCGGACATTTTTCGTCTTTTACCTTGCAAAATGCGACGCAAAACGTTGAAATTCTGCAACCGCAACTTTTCCGCAAACGGGAAACACGGCACGGCAGGTAAAATTTGCAGGGCAGGAATTTTTACAAAACAAAAGGCGTTTTGTTCAAACGCCAAAGTTTTACAGCGATACCTGTGCCATAAGCACGGTCATGTTTTGCAGACATTCCTGTGCAAAAGGATACATTTCCAAAATACTTTTGAGAGCAATCCAACAGATACAAAGTATTTTTGGGTTTTTGAGGCGGAGGGCGTTGGTGAAATATTCACAAACCAACATAATTGTGTCGTAGTGTTTTTGTGCGCTGTCGCCTGCCGCATAAAACAGATTTACCACCTGTTGCACCTGTTGCAACAACGCCGAGGAAGTTGCGCTGGAAATGTACGTCTTTTCCACGTCAAAAAACCTTTCCGCCGATGACGACCACTCGGCATTTACACTGTCGGGGTCGACGGATTGCAATATGCTTTCGCCTGCACGCTTGAATGGGCGCAGCACTTCGTTTACAAACTTTTCGTAACCTCTGTTACTATCCGTTTCGTCGTAGTATTCCTTCAAAAAGTCCAAAAAATTGCGTCTGCCGCTGTCCACTTCGGTGAGCAGACACACTACAAAAGCAAAAATGCGGTTGCGCTCTGCAGGCAGTTTCAAACGAGCCTCCACTGTGCCGTCGGGACGTGTCCAAGACACCTTTGCACGGGAAAATTCCGTAACGTAGGAAATGGAACGCAACGAATCGGACAGGCATTTGTACAGCGCAGGCACGTTGGCGACGCACTTCAACACCGAAGCAATGTTTTTGTCCACCAAAATGAGTTTGCCTTCAATAAGCCTGTTGACGGTATCCGTAAAGTAGGCGAGTTCGTTTTTCATCGGGAAACCTCTCTTTGCCACAAAGTTTCGTTGCAAAAATTATATCATATCACGCAAATTATTGGAAGTATTTTTGCCAAAAAGGGGCAAAAACTGTTGTTTCAAACGGAAAAATGTTGTATAATGAATGACACTATCACAAGGAGAGGAAAGTATGCAGGCAGGTATCACACAAGACAGCACAACAAACAAGTTGATACTTCTGTTTGTATTCGACAAAATGGAAACGGCTTTGACGGAAAGCACCATTTTGGACTTGTGTTGCTACAAAAACAACTGGATAGATTTTACCAACTGCAAACAAACCCTGCTTGACGTTGTGGACAACGGTTTTGTGTACAAAAGTCAAAACGCTACGGGCGACTGCTTCTACGATTTGACGGCGGAAGGACGTTGGTGCCTTAAAAACTTTTACACACGTATTCCTTCCAGCGTGCGACAACTTATTTCCGAAGACATAAAAACAAAACGCATCGAGTACCGTCGCAGACAGGACTACGTCGCAACCTACACCAAATGCCCCGACGGCAGTTACGACGTGATTTTGAAAATTATCGAGCCCACCAAAACGACGCTGGAAGTGCGTCTTAACGTGATGACACGCAGTATCGCCAAGTACATCGAACGCACCTGGCAGGACAAAGCGCCATCCGTTTACAGTAAAATTTCCGACACTCTTATTGACTGACAACACCACTTTGCTAGCCCGCTTTTGCGGGTTTTTTTTGTGGGGAAAACCATTTTCATGTCGCAAAAATATGCATACGGTTGCAAATATTTGCGACATAGGCGTGATTGTACAATGCGTCTGGTTTTACATTGCACTGCCGATACAGACACTTGCATCATCACAGCAGGCAAGATTTACGAATTGTGGCACAACACACAACAAGTTTCGGTCCAAGCCTATCAATGTGTAAAAAAGAATAACTACCGCTGTAATTTTGGAAAATTTACAGCATACGACAGGGCTTGCGGTTGTTGTTTTCAGGCGAGTAAAAAACTTTCCGAGCAGTTCAAAAAGGCATTTTAACAGTGTTTGAGGACAATAACAGTGAATGAGGACAATAAACGCACATACGGTAGTTGAAAACAGGTGCAAGACAGTTAAAAACGCTAACAACAACAGCGAGGTACCTTAATAAGGTGAAAATACATAACAAGTTTCGTTTCAATCCTATCACTGTGTAAAAAAGAGTAACTACCGCTGTAATTTTGCAAAATTTACAGCAAACGACAGTACTTGCGGTCGTTGTTTTCAGGTAAGCAAAAACTTTCCGCACAGTTCAAAAAGGCATTTTAATAGTGTTTTAGGACAAAAAACTTACATACGGTAGTGAAAAACAGGTACAAGTCAGATAATACACTCAAAAGACAATGAGCAAAATGGTTTTCGAGTTTTTAACAATCAAAATGTCAAAGGTAACCGCCGACAGCCTGTAGAAATTCAAAAACAAATTGAGTTGGATGCCGAGGTATGATTTTTTCAGCAGTTAAGTGAAGTTTGCAAACAGTTACAAATCAGTTGCATAATTTTGCCGTCAACTGCCTGCAACACAGACGCTCTGAAAAACATGCAATCGTTTTTGACGCTTTTTCAAAAAAGTTTCTAAAAACATTTGACAAATTTTCAACTTTACACTATTATTATGTAGCAATGCGAGATTGGCGGAATCGGCAGACGCGCACGTTTAAGGGGCGTGTGGGAGACCGTGTGAGTTCAAGTCTCACATCTCGCACCACAGCACCTCGTTTTTCGGGGTGCTTTATTTTCAAAACGGCTCTTTTACGAGCAATTACGCTTTTACTACGACAGCAGAATCGCACCCCCGAGATTTGCTGTCGTACAATAAAAGCATTTTGTGGGGATATGGCTCAGATGGTAGAGCGATGCGTTCGCAACGCATAGGTCACGGGTTCGAATCCCGTTATCTCCACCATAATGGTGGCTTGGACTTGTTCCAAGCCTTTTTCGTTGCTCACGCATCGCCACGCTCGCTAGTACGCGATTTCAAGAAAATCGCTAGGTGTCGTCGCTTCGCTCCTCGCACGCAACGCATAGGTCACGGATACTTGCGCATTTGTTTTCGCAAATTCAAGGCAATGTTTTGCCTTTTAATGCTTCAACAAATGCAGAATGTAATATGTGACGGGATTGTTTCTCAATCCCTATTCCGTCGCTACGCTCCTCACGCCCCGTTATCTCCACCGAATGCGCCTGGTGAAACATTGTTGCGCCACCGAATGCACCAAGTGTAACATTGTTGCGCCAATGCCAAAAAATTACCGACGCTGCATTTCTCACAGCAAATTTCCGTCTGAAGAGAATCAGACATTCCGTTGCGTTTTCATCCGCAATTTGTCGCTTGCATTTTACAAGGTTGTTGCAAGTTCCGAAAAATGCTTTTTTAGGGCAGATATTTACACATTTTGTGTTTTTTACAACGGACAAAGTAAAAAATAACTGCAATACCGTTATTCCATACAAATTTTGTCGCTACAATGTTGACAAACGGTGGTTTTTGTTTTATAATGTGCAAGCACAAATGATTTGTGTACACACTGCAAATTTGGGGTTATGGCGCAGTTGGTAGCGCGTTTGAATGGCATTCAAAAGGTCAGGGGTTCGAATCCCCTTAGCTCCACCACATGCGGCGACTGCGTTAAGGTCGCACCCAAAAGACGTGCAAAGACGCACGCCTTTTTTGTTGCTCCGTGTGCGTGCGTCGCCTTAAAGTTCCGCTAATGTGAACACGAAATAACGTAGCGCTCCACTGCGTTTCGCTTACCCGCCAAGCGGGACGAATCCCCTTAGCTCCACCAGTCCAAACCTAAAACGAACTCCTTTTGAGAGAACAGTTTTAGGTTTTTTCTTTTTTTCTTTTTTTTGTTGCAGACCTACTCTTATCAGATACTTTTCAGCCACTATTTTGGCGTTATTCAAAGAAAAACCGACGATATACAAATACCGACAGAAAACAATAATGCTATAAAACTCAAATTGTGCCGCACGGAGAATACGGGCGGATCGCCAAGCGGTTTAGCGGCGACCGCCCGTTCCCG
>HF998485.1:24604-32569 GCA_000433775.1 Corallococcus sp. CAG:1435
TATTCAAGCACCCGCCATAGTGCCATATTTGGCTACTCGAGCCTCATATATTTATTGACTTTAACAGAAAAATTTGCTAAAATGTTGTTAATCGAATGCTAATTGAGGTGATAGGATGACATATCCCGAAAAATTGAAATATGCACGAGAGAAATTGTTTCTCACACAGGGCGAAGTGGCGGAACGGCTCGGCGTCAACACCGTTACCGTGTGCAGATGGGAAACGGGAAAAAGCGAGCCTAATATTAAGGCAAAAAAAGCCATTTCCGTGTTCTGCGAACAGAACGGTATAAAGTTCAATGACAATGAAGTCTAAATCGCGTGAGGCGGTGGCGCGCAATATGCGCAGTAATAAGTGTAAGGACACAAAGCCGGAGCTGATGTTGCGCAAAGAGCTGTGGGGGCGCGGTTTGCGTTATCGCAAGAATTACAAGCCTCTCGAGGGGAAGCCGGACTTGGTTTTCCTCCGTGCACGGATCGCCGTGTTCGTGGACGGCAAGATGTGGCACGGATATGATTGGGAACATCAAAAGTCGGATTTTAAAAGCCATCGTGACTTTTGGATCCCGAAGATAGAAAGAAACATGGAACGCGATCGAGAAGTGACGGAGGTATTGACCGAACAGGGCTGGACGGTGCTACGCTTTTGGGACTTTGAAATTAAAAATGATGTTGCGTTGTGCGCGGATAAAATAGAAGAAGCTTACAACGAGAGCGTGAGAGGTGAAGAAAGATGAATGTATTGCGATCAATAGACTTGTTCGCGGGGATCGGTGGAATCAGGCTCGGATTCGATCAGGCATTCGGCGAAGAGATCGAAACGGTGTTCGTCAGCGAATGGGATGAATTCGCTCAAAAAACATATAAAGCGAACTTCCGCGATTCGTTTGAAATCGCCGGTGATATCACCAAAATAGACGAAAACGACATTCCCGATTTCGATATTTGCCTTGCGGGCTTCCCGTGTCAGGCGTTCAGCCTGGCAGGACAGCGCAAAGGGTTTGCCGATGATTATAAAGGCATGTCTCGCGGCACTCTCTTCTTTGATGTCGCGCGCATATGCGAGAAAAAACAGCCGAAGGTCATCTTTTGTGAAAATGTAAAGGGACTAACAATCCACGATAAGGGACGGACATTCGATATCATTAAAAACACATTGCGCGAAATAGGCTACACCCCGTTTGAGCAGGTGTTGAACAGCAAGGATTTCGGCGTTCCGCAAAATCGTGAGCGGATCTATATAGTGGCATTCCGCAATGATATAGCTCCGAAAGAGTTTGTGTTTCCCGCGCCTACCGATTCCTCGAAAACCATCGGAGACATCATAGAAGAAAAACCCGTCTCGGCGCGCTATTATCTGAGTAATTGTTATTTGGAGACACTGCGCCGTCATAAAGCACATCATGAGGCACTCGGGCACGGATTCGGCTATGAGGTGCGTTCTCTTGACGATGTCGCGGGAGCCATAGTTTGCGGAGGTATGGGACGCGAACGGAATCTTATCGTGGACAAGCGGCAAAAAGATCTCACGCCCGTCACGCATATCAAAGGAGAGATAAACAAAGAGGGAATTCGCAAGATGACTCCTCGCGAATGGGCGCGCTTGCAAGGGTTCCCCGATGACTTTGTTTTGCCTCTTGCGGATGTGCACCTCTACAAGCAGTTCGGCAACAGCGTCACGGTACCCGTTATCAAAGCCATAGCACAAAAGATAAGGGAGGTTTTGGATAATGGTTGAATCGATCGTCGGAAAGACTTTGAATAAAGGCGAATGGGCGGAATTTTATGTAATGCTCAAGTTGCTCGGAGAAGGCAAACTGTATGCCGCCGATAACAAATTGAAAAAGAAACTTGATAGCTATCTCGATGTCTTGAAGATTATTCGTCAGGAATACGAAACCCAAGTTTTGGAATACATAGTCGATCGGGATGATTCCTCCGTAATAGTTAAGCCGCAAGGTGCCGAAACGGTTCTCGCCACGATTCCCATGACGGAGTTTGAGAAATGTGCTACTACATTGTTTCAGGGAATAAAGCACGCAAAGGGGATGTCTGTCGCCGCTCCCGATTCGGTGTGCGAATTTGCAAAGGTGATCTATGTCGGGAAGCCGAAAGCCCCTGCCGTTAAGGCGTTGAAAAGGCAATTCGGCGGCAAAAACGATATTTTTATCGAGGTGCGCGACGGACAAACGGCAATCGTTTCCGTAATGGGGTTTTCGATCAAATCCAAATTCGGACATAACCCTACATTGTTCAATGCAGGGTCTTCTTCGCAATATCTGTTTAGGCTGTCGGGATGCGACGATACGATTATGAAGAAATTCAACGGTATCACCGACGGCAAAGGCGGGCGTGCTTGGGGCTGTTGCGTGCAATATTTGCGCTCACATCGCATAGGGACGGAATTTGCACGCACTCAATATCCAATATATGGCGAGAACCTATACCTCGTCAGAGAATCGATGGCGCGGATCATGGCATGGTGTGTGCATGACAGGCTGCTCGCGGGAGAACCCGAACACCGCGTAAAGGAGACCGTGGAACGCATGGCCGCCGCAAATCCGCTCGGCGTGGGGAACCCCGATATTTATTACGAAAAGGCTATCAAAGATTTCCTCATTGCAGGATTCACGGGAATGACCGCCGGCAGCAAATGGGACGGCAAAGAACAAGTGAACGGTGGTTATATAGTTGTCATGGATGACGGCGATGTAATTTGTTATCATTCGAACGACAGAGAGTCATTCCGTGACTATCTTTACAGGAATACTTACTTTGAGTATGTGAGTGCGGATAAGTATAATTGGGGATATATCGTCAAAATCGACGGCGAATATTATCTTCCGCTCAACATATCCGTAAGATTCGGTTCTGTTACTCGCTGATATGAAAGTATGCAGCCTCTTTTGCGGTATCGGCGGCATCGATCTGATGCTCGAAAAAGCCGGACACACGGTTGTGTGGGCAAACGATAAAGACAAGTTTGCCTGCATGACTTATCGGCATAATTTTCCGCATGTCACGCTCGTCGAGGGTGATATTCGTGACATAGACAAAACCGCCATTCCCGACTTCGATATTCTTGCCGCGGGGTTCCCGTGTCAACCGTTTTCGGTTTGCGGAAAAGGAAAGGGCTTTGCCGACCCGTGCGGCAATTTGTTTTTCGAGATAGGCAATACGATAGACGCAAAACGCCCGCCCGTTGTGTTTTTGGAGAATGTGGCAAATCTGATCGAACACGACGGCGGAAGAACATTCGACATCATTCACAAAGAACTTGCGGGGCGAGACTATTATCTCCGTTATCTTGTGGCAGATGCCTGTGAGTATGCCGATGTGCCGCAACACCGCACCCGCACCTATCTGTTGGCATTTAGTGACAAAGAAAAGTGCGAGCGGTTTAGATTTCCTGAGAAACGACCGCTCACAAAACAAATCCGTGATGTCCTCGACTTTACGAAAAAAGCGGACGATTCGTTTTATCTTCATCCGGACGACTACGGATATGATAGAATGAAAGAGGCAATAAAGGACGATCGGCAAATCTACCGGTTTTCCGATTACGGCGTGCAATCAAGCAAGAACGGCATATCGTTCACACTCAAAGCAAATATGGGGACATACCCCAACCGTGTCCCCGTCATCAAGGACGAGTTCGGCATTCGCCGCATCACACCTATGGAATGTTTGGCTCTGCAAGGCTTCCCGCCGAGCTTCACATTCCCCACCACCGTTCCCCAGCGAGAACAATATAAACAAGCAGGAAATACGGTGTGCGTTAAATTTAACCTATCGCAATTATAATGGAGGCAAAATTAATGATTTTTATTAGCCATAGAAGCACGGATAAAAATATTGTAGATATTTTTGTGGATTTCCTAAAAATGGTTGGCGTGCCTTCGGATGCGATTTTTTGCTCTTCTCTTCCGGGCAATGATGTAAAAAGCAAAATAGATGCCGAGATCAAAGAGAATTTAGGAAAGAGTGATATAAATATCATTTTTCTTTCGGAAGACTATTACAAAAGCTCATACTGTTTGAATGAAGAAGGTGTGATTTGGTTTTTAGATACACAACAAATTATTATCGCACTGCCTGAAATTAACGAGAGAAATATGGTTGGTTTTATTGACCATAATAGCAAATTGCGCCGGTTAGATGTTTCATCAGATGTGTCAGGAATCTACGATATAATTTGCGCCCAGTATGATTTGAAATACAGTGCTTCCATAGTCAACCGTGAAATAGATAAATTAGTGAATCGTTATAAGGAGTTAATTAAAAACCGGGATGTAGACGAACTGACTACAGAAATCTTCAACTCTAATATGTTGACCGATGATGAAGCTGCAGTTTTATACTATATATGGAGACACAAAAAAATCAAAACAAGAATAGATGAAATAAATTCATGGTTGGAAACATACGAAATCTACGACATTGATGCTGCAAATGGCATTAATTTATTAGTTCAAAGTAATAAAGGGAAAATTGATGAAGAAGGGAATTTCTCGCTAGACTTAAAGCTATTTAGGTCCATCACCTCGAAGTCCCCGAAATTCATGCAAGATATGGGTGCAAAGCTGATGCCCCATTATAAGCCAAGTAAGCAGGTTTTTCTGCGTCTTTGGGCTGCCGATAAATGTACCGATGAAATCAAACTTTTCTTATCTTATGTTATGGAAGAAAAAATTGTTGCTTTTGGTGCTAGATGGATGGCAGAAATGCAGATTCAAGATATCCGGCAATGGGAAAGTAAGAATTCATTGCAAAATAAGTTGTCTGCAAATTATGGTGGTTGTCTTCAATTCTTTATAGAAAATAAATTAGTATATGCATCTGATTTTACAAGTCATGGGAATGCTCGTGAATTCAGATTACATAAGACTTTGAAGGAATATTTGTTCAATGAAGAAGTCCCTTTTGCGGATGAGTTGAAACTAATAAAAGAAAAATATCAATGGGACGATTTTCCATTTTAAAACAATATTAAAATGGTTATGTGGCTTGTAAGTTGTAACGGAGATAATCAAAGTTCGTTTTAGATTACTACCGCTCCACCACATGCGGCGACTACGTTAAGGTCGCACCCAAAAGACGTGCAAAGACGCACGCCTTTTTTGTTGCTCCGTGTGCGTGCGTCGCCTTAATGTTCCGCTAACTTGAGCGCAAAACAACGCAACAATTTTTCACAGCAACAAACGTCTGTGCCGAACAGACAACTTTTATTTTCGCAATAAAATAATGTGTATTTTTTACAACACCTCAACAGGTTTGCACCACTCTGCCCTACAAACAAAAAGGTTCTTCGCTTTTAGAAAACAATCACCATTCGCAACTTGTATTTTTTCAGGTTGAAACAACTTTTGCTGTCTTTAATGCATTTGCGCTGTATGATACTTTTTTGAAACTTGCAAAGCCTCGCCTGTGGCTATCGGCGCAACAGACACAACATGCAACAAACACAACATACGCTGCCTTGTACACTTTGTACGACGGCGTAACAAAGTCGCATATTGCACCCGTAAAAAAGTGCAAAAAATTGCAGTACGTAATTACGTGTGCAGGGATTAAGGAATAAAAGAAATCAAAAAAGTGCAAACTTTTTTACAACTAATTTTTAGGAATACCGTCAAAAATGAAACTTATTTTGAGCGACAAACAACTTAATCTTGCACCGTTGAGCTATGATGTTGCGTATTTCAATCTGGCTTCGATGAAAATTGCCAACTGTATCGGATGTTTCGGATGTTGGGTAAAAACGCCGGGCAAATGCGTACTGCGAGACGATGCCGTTAAAGTTTACCCCATCATTGCCAAAAGCGACAACGTCATTTACGTAAGCAAAATAATATACGGAGGCTACGACGTTGTAATGAAGCGCATGCTGGAAAGGGCGATACCCATTCAACAGGCGTTTATTCGCATAGTAGACGGAGAAACGCACCATTTGCAAAGAGCCGTTGCTGCAAAAAATGCCAAAATTGTTGCATACGGCAATATCGGCGACGAGGAAAAACGACTGTTTGAAAAAATCGTGGCACGCAATGCCAAAAATATGAATTTTTCCCGTTTTGAGGTGATTTTCGCACAGGAAAAGGACCTGGAGGAAATTGTAAACAAGGAGTTGGAAAATGGAAAAAATCTTGATTGTGAATGCCAGCCCACGGGCTCCAAAATCAAATTTCAAAAAACTTGCGGAACTTTTCGGCAACTGCTGCGAGGATTGTTTGTACAGAGAAGTTATTCGCACAGACATTGACAAACTTGCAACCGATGCACAAAATTGCCAACATTTAGTGCTTATTTTTCCCCTTTATGCCGACAGCATTCCCGCAACGCTGGTAACCTTCCTGAAAAAACTGCAAGAAAAACCGTCACAAAACAAATTGCAAATTTCGGCAGTTGTAAACTGCGGATTTCTGGAATACTCGCAAAACGGAACTGCAATAGAACAGCTGAAACTGTTTTGTTTGCAAAACGGTTACATGTTTTGCTGCTCTCTTAAAATAGGCGGCGGAGAAGCAATTCTCAACACAATTTTTCGCATATCGGTTAAAATAGCGATGCGACGGTTTGCACGCAGCGTAACGACAGGCAAATGCGCCGAATACAGCGTAACCATGCCCCTTTCGCAAAGGGCATTTATCAGGCAAGCAAAAAAATACTGGCTCAAATACGGTGCTAAATACGGAACAACATTGCAGGAAATGTCCGCCCCTCTCATAGAGGACAAATAGCAATTTTTGCACCGACACACGCTTTTAACGGCCAAATCGTAATTCAGGCACATTACAAAGCCTTTGGCAACACCTGTAAAACCGACGGCGAACAAGAGGGGCAATTTACCGTACGACGGAATGTAACTTCGGTACAAACACTTCACCACGGCTATGCAAAAAATATTTTTCGACGTTTTAATGTCCGAATAGGTGCATTTGCCACAAATGAAAGGCAATTTTGCAAATTTTGCGGAAAATTGCAGAAAAATTGTTGACAACTTGCACGACAAGCCTTTATAATGCAAAAAAAGAAACAAGGAAACTACCATGACCAACTTCGTATTTGCATCGGCATACTTTTACTTTTACTACTTTACGAAACGTAATGTAGCGATTGCTGATGGAATTTAGTTGGTAAAAAGTACACCTTTATATTTTTACAAACAAAACTCTTTCGGTAATCGGAAGAGTTTTTTTGTTACATTTTTCAGGGTTTAAGTCTGTTGAGTGCAGTGTCCTGGCGACTGACGGTCAAAACACAGACAGGCGACGTTGAAAGAATACCGACAAACTTCACTGCGTGTGAAAATCCCCGGATACTTGCACAAAAATTTTGACGCCACCCTCTAAACTGCCACCGCTTCAAAATGTACACACACGGAAATGTCATTTGCTGTTTTGCGTGATTTACGACAGCGCAACAGGCACAGGTGGAATAACAGTGTGAAACAGGCTTTGCCTCATCTGTCGGTCAATAATAGACGTAAATTTAATGAGGTACAAAAAAAACACTACCGTATTGCAATATTTGTACCAAAAGCAGGCAAACGGCAAAAACAAAGTTATTTCAGGCGATACAATTCGCCTTGAATAGGGAGGAAAAACTATGAAAAAAATTGTTGCTACCTTAACTTGTCTTTTACTGGCAATAATAATGTGCGTGGGTCTTGTTGCCTGCGAAACAGGGGAAATAAAGGTGAACCCCGACAAGGAACATTACGTTGTGGGTATCTGCCAACTTACGCAACACGCCGCTTTGGACGAAGCCACAAGAGGTTTCAAAGAAGCATTGCAAACGGCTCTTGCAGAAAAGGGCAGAACGGTGGAATTTGACGAACAAAACGCTTCCAACGAACCCACCATTTGCACAACCATAGTTTCCGGTTTTGTGGCAAAAGACGTCGACCTGATTCTTGCAAACGCCACAAGTCCGTTGCAGGCTGCTGCGGCTGCAACTGCCACC
>HF998485.1:32587-35045 GCA_000433775.1 Corallococcus sp. CAG:1435
CGTGTTGGGTACTTCCATTACCGACTACGCAACGGCATTGGAAATTGACAACTGGACGGGGACTGTGGGAAACAACATTTCCGGCACAAGCGACCTTGCCCCTCTTGACCAGCAAGCGGACATGATTGTGGAAATGTTCCCCGATACCAAGAAAGTTGGCATACTGTACTGCTCGGGAGAGCCAAACAGCAAGTACCAATCTACGGAAATGCAAAAGTATCTTGCCGAAAAAGGTATTGAAACAAGGGAATTTTCCTTTGCGGACACCAACGAAGTTAACAGCGTGGCGCAACTCGCCTGCGACTACTCCGACGTTATTTACATCCCAACCGACAACACTTGCGCTTCCAACACCGAAGCTATTGCCAACGTTGTGCTTGCGGAAAAAGTGCCTGTAATTGCAGGCGAATCGGGAATTTGTCAGGGATGTGGCGTTGCTACGCTTTCCATAAGTTACTACGACATCGGCTACCAAACAGGGCTCATGGCGGCGCAGGTGCTTTTGGGCGAAAAGGACATCCGTGAAATGCCCATTCAGTTTGCCCCCGAAGTTACAAAACTGTACAACGCCGAAAACTGCCGTCAACTCGGCATTACCGTTCCCGACGGATACGAAGCCATGTAACGGGCAACCGTGATAATGAATAACGCTTTTTGAGGTTTACAATGTCATTTTTCGTGGATCTGGCAAATTCCCTTCCAAGTGCTTTGGCACAAGGACTTATTTGGGGAATAATGGCTGTGGGAGTTTTTATTACCTATCGCATTTTGGGTGTTGCCGACCTTACCGTGGACGGCACCCTTGCCCTTGGCGGTGCAGTGTGCGTAACGCTTATCCGTGCAGGTTGCAACGCCTATCTCGCTGTGGCGGTAGCAATTGTTGCGGGACTGCTTGCAGGACTGATTACCGGCTTTCTGCACACCACTTGCGGTATTCCCGTGATTTTGGCGGGAATACTTACGCAGTTGGCTCTTTATTCCGTCAATTTGCGTGTTATGGACAGGGCGGCAAACCTGTCCGTAAGCGTGGATAAGTACCAACTTGTTCTTTCGGCACGCTACGTCAAAATGTTGTCGGTACAAAATCCCATTCCCGTAGTTTTGTTGTTTCTGGCTGTACTGATTGCCCTTTTGTACTGGTTTTTCGGCACGGAAACGGGCAGTGCGTTGCGTGCAACGGGATGCAACATAAACATGGCAAAGTCGCAAGGCATAAACACCAACAGAAACATTGTGTTGGGGCTTATGCTTTCCAACGGCCTTGTGGCTTTGAGCGGAGCATTGCTTTCCCAATTTCAGGGGTTTGCCGACGTCAACATGGGACGTGGCGCAATAGTTATCGGGCTTGCGGCAGTAATAATCGGAGAGGTGATTTTCAGCAAGATTTTCCTCAATTTTGCACTGCGCCTTTTGGCGGTTGTGTTGGGGGCAGTGATATACTACCTTGTAATTCAGGTGGTGTTGCAACTCGGACTGGACACAAACGACCTGAAACTGCTTACAGCGCTTGTTGTTGCTTTGTTCCTCACGATACCGCACCTTAAAGAAAAAATCACGGCAAAAAGCCGCATCAAGAAGGAGGCGACACAAAATGCTGGAAATTAGCAACCTGAGCAAAACATTCAACAAAAACACAATAAACGAAAAAATAGCGTTGGACCACATAAATCTCACTTTGAAGGAAGGCGATTTCGTCACGGTGATTGGCGGAAACGGCGCAGGAAAAAGCACTCTGCTCAATGCCATTTGCGGAGCGTGGAACATCGACGCAGGCAAAATTTTGCTTGACGGAATAAACATAACAAACATGGCGGACTACAAAAGAGCCAAATTTTTGGGAAGAGTGTTTCAGGACCCAATGATGGGCACGGCAGGGGAAATGGAAATTGCCGAAAACCTTGCTATTGCCAACCGCAGAGGCAAAAGACGCACGCTGCGGTGGGGAATGAAAAAGCAGGAAAAGGCAACCTATCAGACGCTGCTCGCCCAACTTGATTTGGGATTGGAAAACCGTCTTACAAGCAAAGTGGGATTGCTTTCCGGCGGACAAAGGCAGGCGTTGACGTTGCTTATGGCAACTTTGCAAAAACCCAAACTGCTTCTTTTGGATGAGCACACCGCCGCTCTCGACCCCAAAACTGCGGCAAAAGTTTTGGAGATTACCGACAGAATCGTTTCGGAAAAGAATTTGACGACAATAATGATTACTCACAACATGAAGGACGCCATTGCACACGGAAACAGACTGATAATGATGAATGAGGGCAAAA
The DNA here is from genome assembly GCA_000433775.1 of Corallococcus sp. CAG:1435. Lineage (GTDB taxonomy): Bacteria > Bacillota > Clostridia > Christensenellales > CAG-314 > Fimimonas > Fimimonas gallinarum. The sequence goes on from HF998485.1 coordinate 34,858, forward strand.
TTATTGCCGACATCAGCGGCGCAGAAAAAGAAAAACTGACCGTCGAAGACCTGTTGAGAATGTTTGAAAACAGCGGGACAACCGTAAACGACAGCGCCATTCTGGCGTAGATAAAAACTGCTTGCAACACGCAGGCAGTTTTTTACACTAGAGTTTGTGCAATGTTTTTGCTACCGTAGGTAAGAAAA
>HF998486.1:0-13626 GCA_000433775.1 Corallococcus sp. CAG:1435
ACTTCTGCACACTACCGCTACGACTTTCGGGAAAACACCTTGCTACAAAAACTGCGCAAAATTTGTCGGGTGTTGAAAAGGCTGTGTTGTACTGCGAGTACAGGTTTTAATCTCTGTTTTCAGCCGTCGGTGTTTTGTAGGTGTGTAGCGTCGGGCAAATCCCTTTGCCCTTCACTTTCGCTTTGAGAAATATCCGCACTCTTTTCTTGGGGAGGCAGGTAGCGAGCCAACACGCCGCTTTTTTGCAAGGCAAACACCAACGAAGGCACCAGCACAAGTTGCAAAACAATTCCCGCCCATGTGGAAGTGAAGTTTCCCAGAAATTTTGTTACAAGCGAAGGGAAAAATGGAGCGTTGTTCACTGCAAGCAACGCTGCACCCGCCACGGCATTGACGGCACGTCCCGCAATCATAGCCAACGCCACTGCAAACAAAGAGGAAAGTTTTTTCGTTTTGGGATTTTTGACAAACAGATTGCGAAAAAGTCCCGAAAGAAAACCGTAGCAGGCAAGTTCGAACACCATGGGAATGATACCGTTGGGAAATGGAGGTCTGCCCGTGGACAAAAAGGACAGTATCGGCGTTACAAGTCCGCAAATAAGCCCCAGCCATTGTCCGCACAAAATACCTGCCAAAAATACAGGCAGGTGCATGGGGGAAAACAGCGTGGCAAAATCCGCCACAAGGTTGTGAAAAACGCCTGAAAGAACCACGGCAAAAGCCGCAAGCATTGCCGTGGTTACCGTGTTGAGCGTTGTGAATGTTTTGTTTTTCAATCTACTCACCGAAAATACCGTCCAACTGTTTTTTGATTGCGGCAAGTTTTTCCGAAACTTCGCTGTCCGTTCCACGCACGGAAATGTAACATTTGATGAGAGGTTCCGTTCCGCTGGGACGCAAAATGAGTTGACTGCCGTCGTCGCTGTTGTACCGCAACACATTGGATTTGGGCAAATCGTACTGCGTTTGCGTCAGGAAATCGCAACAAGCCACCACTTTGCCGTTACCGACACTTTCCAAAGGCGTTTTGCGCAACTGCACAAACAGTTGTTCCTTGCGCTGTGCGCCTTCCACGCCGCTGAAAGTGTAACTTACCGTTTGCTGTACGAAATTGCCCAATTCCTCACGCAATTCCTGCAAACGCTGCACAAGGGTTTTGCCCTGTTTTTTGTAGTAAGCCACGCACTGACACAACAGCATTGCCGCAACGACGCCGTCCTTGTCCCGAACGTAACTGCCTTTGAGGTAGCCGCAACTTTCCTCAAATCCAAACACAAACCTGTTTTCCTCGCCCTTGTCTTCCAATTTTTTGATGGTGTTGCCGATGTACTTGAATCCCGTCAGCACGTCTATGACCTGTGCGCCACGTTTGCTGCACAAAGCGTCTATCATAAGGGTTGTTACGATGGTCTTTACCACTACGGGATTTTGCGGCAACTTGCCTTGCTGTTTCATGAAAGTGAGAATATAGTCGCACAAAAGCACGCCCACTTCGTTACCCGTCAGAATGACGTACTTTTCGCCGTCGTACACTGCAACGCCCAATCTGTCGCAATCCGGGTCGTTGGCAAAAACGACGTCGGCAACATGACTGTTTGCCAGATTGAGAGCCAAAGTCAGTGCCTCTTTCTTTTCCGGGTTGGGATAGGGACATGTGGGGAAGTTGCCGTCGGGATATGCCTGTTCCGGCACCACCGTCAAACCGTCCAAGCCGACACGTTTCAGAACTTCCGGCACCACCCTGTATCCTGCACCGTTCAAAGGCGAATACACCGCCTTTATTCCTTCGGCTGAGTTCAGCCCCTGTGCAATGACGCTTTGTTTGTACCTTTCTTCCATTTCCTCGTCGGAATACACAATAAGTCCGTTTTCGTAGTCGGCAAAACGGGGAATGGGACTTTGGAAGGGGTCAACGCCTTCAATTACCGCCGTCAGTTCGTTGGCGGCGTCGTCGGTGAGTTGGCAGCCTTCGCTGTCGTACACCTTGTATCCGTTGTAGGGGGATGCGTTGTGGCTTGCCGTGATGTTGATGCCCATGTCGGTGTGGTAGTTGCGCACCATGAAAGAAAGGTGGGGCGTGGGCATACACTCTCTTGTGAAGTACACCTTTATTCCGTGAGATGCCAACGTTGCCGATACCACCTGCGAAAACATACGGGAATTGTTGCGTGAATCGTAGGTGATGGCGCAAGAGGTCATGTTGTACCTTTTCATGTACAATGCCACACCCGTGGTGGCACGAAACAGCGTGTACACGTTGATGCGGTTTGTGCCTGCTTCCATTATTCCACGCATGCCTGCAGTGCCGAATTCTATGTCCTTGTAGAATGCGTCCTGCATATTTTCGTCGTTGTCCTGCATTTTCAAAAGGCTTTCACGGACGCTTTCGTCCACTGCCTTTTCCAGCCACAGTTGATATTGTTGTTTGTAATCTGCCATAGATATCTCCTTTACGGTGAATTTTCGCCTCACCGATTACAGCCTAGTTCAAACAGTCTTTGATGTGTTGCAAAATGTTTCTGCTCAAATCCAATCCCGTGCAAACAAGGGTGGTTTTGAAATGCGGATTGGAATTGACTTCGCACAAAACGGGACCGTCTTTGCCAAAAAGCATGTCCACGCCGGCAAAATCCAGTCCTATTTTTCTGCACGCCGTTTCGGCAATTTCCGCTTCCGCATCGGAAAGCGTGTGCCGTTGCATTTTTCCGCCCAACGTAAGGTTGGAACGAAAGTCCCTTTCCGACTGACGCAAAATGGCGTTTACCGCCTTGCCTCCCACAACGTTTACACGCACGTCCTTGCCACGGCTTTCGGCAACAAACTGCTGAAACAAAAAATCTTTGCCCTGCAAGGACAACACTGTTTCCTGCGCCTGTTGCAAAGTTTCGGCAAGGTACACCTGTTGACCGAAGGAGCCGCACGCTTCCTTTATTACAAGAGGCAACCCCAGTTGACTTACCGCCTGACTGACAAAGGACAAATCGTCGTAGCCGACGCCGGGGAAGGTTTTGGGTGAAAACAACGTTTTGGGCATGGCGACGGTATTTTCCAAAGCCAGCGTAGTGAGAATTTTGTTGTCGCAGATTGCCACACCGTCGGCACTGTTGAAAAGGCGGAAACCGGCGTTTTCCAAGCGTTTGGCAAGCGCCACGTCCTTGTCCCAAAACAGCACAAAATCGGGTTTGTCCATTTGAGAAAGAAAACTGCCGGTAAAAAGCAGTTGGTGCGAATAAACCCTGTGTAACTGTATGTTGAGTTTTTGGGCGCTTTCCGAAAGAAAATTGTAGATTTCCTCAAATTTTGCACTTTTGAGAAAACCGTTTACCACAAGCCAACCTTTCATTTTTCGCCGTCCTGCAATGTTTTGGAGGAAAAATCTGCCTGCAAAAACAAAGTGATGCACTTTTGCATGTTTTCGACGTCTTCAACGCCCACTGTTTCGCATGCGGAATGCATGGCAAGTTGAGCGCACCCTATGTCGCAGGTTTTCATTTGCAACGTTCGTGAGGTTGCAAGTCCCAAGGTGGAACCGCACCTTACGTCGCTTCGGTTGTAGTAATCCTGAAAAGGCACGTTGCCTTTTGTGAGGACATTTTTCACCAACGCCGACGTCAGACCGTCGGTTGCGTAGTTGGGATTGTGCTTTATCACCACTCCGCCGTTGAGTTTCACTACGTTTGCCACATCGCTTTTTTCCGCATAGGAGGGGTGATTGGCATGTCCGTTGTCCACCGAAAGCACCATTCCGTCCCTTTGCGAACGGCTGACTTCATCGCAATCCATTTGCAGAGAATGTTGCACTTTTTCCACAACCGTCTGCAAAAATATCGGACTTCCCTGACGTGTGCCGCTGCCCGTTTCCTCGTTGTCCAGACAGGCAGCAAGGGCAATGTTGTCCGTTTGACATTGCAAAAGCGCATTTATACAGCAATAGACGCTCAGAAGATTGTCCAGCCGTGGCGAACACAAAAATTCTCCCTTTGCGCCGGCAACAAACGCTTTGCTGTCCGGCACGACGTAAAGGTCGCCGTCCAGCACTTTTTGCCGTGTGAGCGTTTGATACACGCTTTTTTCGCTTTGGGAAAATATCGGCAAATCTCGCTGGGTATTTACGGCAAAACCGTCGTTTGCCGTGGGATTGTGGTGTATTGCAAGGGAAGGAATAACCACGTTGTAACTGCTTGCAACAAGTTGCTCTTTTACTCCGTCATCCTGCACGAAAAGCCTGCCTGCCACCTTCAAGGGACGGTCAAAAAAGGAATACAGCAGGGCAGAGCCGTACTTTTCCGTGTTGAGCCGTTTTATGTCGCCGTCGGCTACCTTGTCCCCCTTTATTTTCAGACAGGGACTGTCGGTGTGACTTTCGCAAATGTTGAAAACCCTGTTTTTGCCCACTTTGAAAGCCACAACGGAACTGCCGTTTTGCGTGGTGAAGTACCGTCCGCCTTCTTTGAAGGACCATTTTTCCCCCACATCCAGCCTTTCAAAGCCGTTTTTTGTCAGTAAATCGCAAATGTTTTTCACAGCGTGATACGCCGTGTAACTTTCGTTGAGAAAGGTAAAAATGTCCATTGCCGCCTCCGAAAAAACTTCTGACTTTAACGGGAAAATTGTACCACAATACCCCCGATAAGTCAATGCACAAAAAAAACACCGTTTGGTGAAACGGTGTAATTTTTTGAAATTGCTTCCAACCGACAAAACTTTGCCTGACGGACGCCCCTTTTGCACGTCGTGTTTTGACGGAAAGGGAAAATGAATCGCCTTTACCGTCGCCGTTTTGAAACAGAAACTTTTTCAAAACACTGTTGTCGGTGCAAAACGCTACTTTTCGCTTACGGACACGGAAAGGTCAAATTGCAGTTGACTCATGGGAATGTTGTTGACATCTTCCGTAGTGCCGTACTGTCGGCGGAACAGTTCGTGTATGCCTATCAGGTCAAATTCCCACTCCGCCTGCTTTTGCAAAAAGTCTGTTGCCAACTGCACCGCCTGCTGTTTCACCTGCTGTTTCTGACTTTCGGTAATTTCGCTGTCCGTTTTGGCGGAAAAACTGTCGCCTGCGCCAAAACTGTCCGCCCTTGCCAACCTGACAAAAAGTTGCAAATCTATCGTTACCACGTTGTTTTGCTGTTTTATGTCAAGTTTTTTGTTTCCGGCACGCAAGGTAACGACTTTGTCATCCTCCGTTACCGAAAAGGTGTTGCCGGCAACGTTGCTTTCCAAAAGGGCAAAGCCTTCAGTTTCCTCTTCGGAAAGCACGCACAACAACTTGTTACTGCGAAAAACCGCCACCCTGTTGCACAGGAAAAAGCCCTGTTCCTGATCGGGATTTTGCGAATCGGTGTTGGGCGTGGCTTCAAACTGCACGTAATTGAGAAATCCCGTGCGGTACAGTTCCTGCTGACTGCGTGCAAAGGTAAGCAAATCGCCCACAGGCAACGCCACGTCGCCCGATTGCGATTTCAACTTGTCGGCTACCGACAAAGACACGCTTTTAAGCAAGGCGTCGCCCTTGTTGAGAAAATCCTCCGCACTGCCCTCGCAACAGCACACCACGGCACTGCTTTTGAAACTGTCCGACTTGACAAAGTAGTCGGTTATGCTGGAAAAGTCCACGTCAATAAGGCTTTCGCCGTACACCAACAAAACGCACTGCCCCAGTGACGTTTCCTTTCCGCTTTTTTCCGCAATCGTTTGCAGAGCGTCGGCAACCGTTTTGCCCGTTGAGGACACCGTTTTGCTGTACATTCCCACCTGTTCGCTTCCGTTTCCGGGGCTTACTATTTCCACCGTTACACGCACCTGTCTGCCCTCCAAATCCACGCCTATCCCCAACACAATGGCTCTTTTCAGCACGTCGTTGCCTGTGTAGTTGAGGGAAAGCACGATAAGCAGGGAAAATGCCACCAGCACAATGGCTATTCTTTTAAGATTGTTCATTGGTTACCACCTCTTTTTGCGATTTTTTCGTGGCTATCCCGGTGAGCAGCGGCATCAACAAAGGCAACAGATACTGAACAAGCGCAAAAGGCAGGATACACCACTGCACAAAAGTCTGAACAAAGGTTGTTGCGGAAATAAACATAGGCAACATAAGCAACAACGTCAATGCCCCCATCACAAAGAGGTTGACGCCTCCGAAATACCTTTCAAACAACTTTTCTATGCAACGGTAGGCACAAAAGGTGTACACAATCACCTTTATTATCACAGACGTCAGCCACACCGTGAAGGTCAGCCAGTCCCACCTGCCCACGCTGGAAGTGGAAAGTGCAAACAGCCCTATTTTACTCATTGCAATGTCCACGTTGGGTGCAAAACTGCCGAACAGCGCAACAAAAACAGCATTGAGCAACACCGTCATTGCCACCCCCACGGAAAAACTTACAAAAACGGGAGAAAAAAGTTTTTTGGAACGCTTGATGTCGCCAAATACGAAGTAGATGAAGATGTAGTCGCTGAACCAAAAACTGTGGTTGAAGGCGGTGCCTACAATATTTCCCCAACCTGCCTCTCCAATCGGCGTGAGGGAAGCAAACTGCGTTTTTGTTATCGGATAGATGAGAATGGCGATTATGGACAAAATTATCAGCGCAAACAGCACCTGACTTACCCTTGCAATGGAGTTGAACCCCCGATAGATGGCAAACCCCGCCACCGCCATGATGGGTATTACAAACAAAATCCAGTTTGTGTTGACGTCGAAGGTTACGGCAAAAGTTTTGTAGCAGGAATCCAGCAATACGATGATTTTGCTGACAAACAGCACAAAAAACACTATCAGTATCGGCTTGCACGCCCACTTGGAAAGAGTGAGATTGACCACGCTGTCAAAGGAAAGGTTGCTTGTGTTTATTTTCACCGCCCACAGCAAAAATGCCAGGCAGATTGCGTCCCACAAAAAGGCGAAACAAATCACCAACCAACTGTCGTGCCCCACGTCCTCAGCCAAAATGGAAGGCAATGTCAAAAATTTGCCCCCCATCATCACAAGCAGAATCAACAGCGCAAGTTGCGACACGCTGACTTTGTTTTTCAACAATGCAAACTACCTCCTTTTGTCGTTTTTGTGCGAAATGGATTGCGGACGGCGCACCTGCTTTTGAAGAGGTTTCTGTAAAACGGCGTCCTGTCTGTCGTTGTCCACATCGGGCGCAAAGGGGGCAAGAAAGGGCGTTTTGTACTGTCCCAGCGACGTCAGATACAACAATATCAGCAACACCGAAAGCATGACGCCCATTATTCCCATAAGTCCGCCGATGAGCGTTATGCCTATGCGAAGCATGGACAAAATCAGGGTGTCGTCGGGCATGGTGAAAAGTCCGATTCCGCTGAGTGCGCCAATCATGACGGCGGGAGCGCCGATAAGCCCCGCTTTGACGGCGGCGTCCCCCAGCACTATCGCTCCCACAAGGGAAAGGGTGATTCCCACCGCCGAAGGCATGCGCAAATTAGCTTCACGCAATATGTCGAAAATTATTATTACCAACAGCATTTCCGACAACGGCGAAAAGGGAATAGGGTCGATGGCGTTGAGAATGGTGATGAGAAACTTCAACGGTATTATCTGATAGTTGTACATTTGCAAACACACGTACAGCGACGGCAACAGCACCGAAACCAGCACGCTGACAAACCTCAGCACACGGTTGACGCTTGTTACGACGGAATTTTCGTAGTAGTCGCCGGGCGACTGCAACTCTTCAATGTACAGATAGGGCACGGTGAGTACCATGGGCGAACCGTCGGTAACCACTGCAATGCGCCCCTCCAACATTTTGCCCACGGCAACGTCGGGTTTTTCCGTAGTGCCGATACGTCTGAACAAAAATGTGCGTTCTTTGTCCAGGTAACGTGCAAGGTAACTGCTGTCCAGCACGCCGTCGATGTTGACGCTTTGCAACTGCTGAACTATTCTGTTGACAATGTCCATGTCGGCAATGCCGTCGATGTAGCACACCGCCACCGCCGTGTTTGTGTACTTGCCCACGTTGAGATTGATTGTTTTGAAACAGTTTGTTTTCAGACGCTTGCGAAGCAACGTGATGTTGGCTTTGATGTCCTCCACAAAACCTTCACGTGGACCTCGCATAACCATGGAAGTGGGAGGTTCGGCAACGGAACGCCCCAGCGCCGTGCGTGTGTCCACCGCAATGCAGCCTTCCTCGCCATCTACGAAAAGCAAGGTGTAACCGTTGGAAAAATCCTGTAAAAGCGCTTCAAAGTTGGGCGTTTTGCGTACATTTACGCCGGAAACGAGTTTCACCAAAATGTCGTCCAGACAGGAAACGTCTTTGAGGTAGGTGAGAGGTTTCAAAACAAACTCGCTCACCTTGTTGGCGTCGCACATGGTGTCAAGACTGACCACATACACGGTTTTTCCGCAGGAAACCTTTCTTTCCAGATAGTCGTCTTGCCGAAAATACATTTTTTGCAATTTTTGTAGGTACTTCATACGAAAATTTTTGCATTTTGCAAGGGAAAATATACAAAAAACAGCCGATTTCTTTGACAAATTGAAGCAAAATCTACCCGAACACCCGTGCGTTTGTACACAATTTGCCACAACGGTGCAAAATTTTGTGTACAAAACAACAAAAAAAACAGAACAGTTGCAAAACAAATGACAGTTTGCCACGGACAAACAAAATTACAAAAAAAAACGCAACGCACAAGAAGAATGTCGCACTTCACACCGCCGATATTACCCGTCAAAATTTTTCGGCAGATAAAAAAATTTACTTTCAAAATAACCTTACAGCGTAAACAAACTCAAAAGGCAGAATGTAACTTTCACACATCGGCGTGAACACAATTGCCGTAAAACAACAAATTGCCTCTAATATTAGCAAGTTTACAATGCAGATAAACAAAAATATTTTTCCAAACATGAATTTTCAATGTAAAAAACTCAAAATGGCTTTTAGGGTAAAGTTAAAAGGGCATTTTTGAAACGCTAACTGTGTTTTCAACAAAAAAAACTTCCCTCAAAAGGGAAGTTTTGTAATATACCATGAATTCAGTTTAGCCGAAAGATGCTGCAAACGGATGTGCCGTTACAACAAGGCGGACAATCAATTTCCTATGACCACGCCGTACAAACGTGAGAGGGGAAATTGTCCCAAAAGACGGGAATCGTTGCTGTTGTGACGGTTGTCGCCCATTACATAGAAGCAATTTTCCGAAACGACAAAGGGATTTTCCTGCGTAGTGCCTTTGAGATTGCCTGCAAACCCCAAATAGGGAATGTCGGTAATGTTGCCGTTTGCGTCGTAAAAAGAGGCTTTTTCCCCCTTTACGGTGTAGTAGTTTTCCGTAATTACGCCGTCCGTCGTTTGAATTTTCAAAATGAGGTCGTTGCCACGGGTTTCCACCCACAGTTTGTCCCCTTCCAAAGCCACAACACGTTTAATCAGTTTTTCGTAACGGTCGTCGTCGTTGCCGATGGCAAATTCCGCCTGAAACTTGTTGACGTCGTTGCGGTAGAACACCACAACGTCGCCACGTTTGGGGGTGGCGCATTTGTTTACCCACACCACCGTGCCGTCGGTAAAGTTTGGCATCATGGATTCGCCCGAAACGACAATTCCGTTGACGACAAATATGCGCAAACTCACCACAAGTACAAGTAAAATTATCATTGCAACAAGTACCCGTGTGAGGATTTTGTCCCGTTTTGCCCGCAAAGCCTGCTTTTGTTGCGCATCGGAAGAAGTGTTTTCCGACAACTGCTCTACTTCGCTTGCAAAATCGCTGTTATCTGCATTGTTCACTTTGCTTTACCGCCTTGCGAAATTTTTCCGCCGACATCAAAACAATATGTCCGCATTTTGAACATTTCAGTTTGTAATCGGCGCCGGTGCGCACAATTTGCCAGGTGTTGCAACCGCAAACATGCGCTTTGCGTGTTGTTACAGTGTCGCCAACAGTAAAATTTATCATACCAAAAAAATGTTGTTTATCATAAATTCGCTTTCCGCTTCGAAAGCCAACATTTCCACATTTTCGTCTTCCGACATCTGGTAGCCTTCCTTTACCATGTGGAAGTTGACGCCGTCCACAGTTACCCTTTGCCATTTGCCGTCCCCCACCAGTTGCACCGACTGCACAAACATGGTGTTGGACTTGCCTATGTTAGACATAGCATACACATTGAGTTTTTGTTTGACGTTGCTGCTGATATCGAAACTCACCGTGAAAATTTCGTTGCGACGCACGCCGGGGTCGTTGATGGCAAATGTGGCAAGACCTTTGCCCTTTGCGCCCACTATGTTGAGGTAGCCCTTGCAGTACTGCACCTGATTGAGGGTACTGTGCCACCTGTCCGACTTGGTGAAGGGAATGAGATGTCCGTCGCTTTTACCTACGTACAAAATTCGTGTGGGGATTTTGACGGACGACGGATTTTTAACCTTTACTTCGCACAAGGTGGAAGACACGCTTACCGTGCCTTTGACAAGTGCAAAGGCGATGAGGTCGCATTGCTGTTGGTACACGTCCAACTGCGCAACGTAACACTCTTCCGTCTTTTTTATGGGTGCTTTCACCCAGTTGCGGGCGCAGCCGTTTACATTGCGGGAATACCACACGGAAACTTTGGAAGGCGCAACGGAAGTTGTAACCTTCACGAAATTGTCGCCACGTTCGGTGGGAAATTGTTGCAAAGCAATGTCTTCGTCGGCGTAGTTGCCCTTGCACCAACGCACAATGCCGTCCACGTATTCGTCCGGCAAACAATCCATCACCATGGGAAGCAACAAAAATTTACTGTTTTTGTTAAGCCGCAAAAACATTTTGTTGGCATTGGTAGCGTCGTCGTAGGGACTGTTTGCGGACACAATGAGATACACCGGCATTTTTGCCTGTATTGCGTAAGATTGCGGAGCAATGCCCGAAAGCCACTTTTGCCGTGTGTCTTCGTAGTCAAGACGTTTTTGCAATGCCGAACCGTCCCACTTGCCGTTTTTCCCCGCCTTACCCTGATAGGCAGGATAATCTCGGTAGAAACTGTTGAACACCACCGTGCCGTTTGTAACACGGGGGTCGGTACCCAACACCACAACGCCTACACGTGCGCCTTTTTTTACCGTTACCACCGAAATGCTTTTTGCACGTTCCGCCTGCAACAGGTAGGTTACGGCACGCATACAGTTGAGGGCGTATTCGTATATTTTGGTTTCACGCACCGTTTCACCTACTTCAAAGTACCCCATTGCACTTTCGGAGTTGCAGTAGAAAAGAGATTCAGGATACAGCGTGGCAGGGCCTTTGGGACGACGTCCCGCAAAGTCGATTGCCATTACCAAAAAATCGTTTTTTGCCCAAAAAGCAAGTTCCTCGTCGTCTATCCTTTTGGTGTAGTCGTCAATGAGCAGAAGCGCCTTTTTGCTGTTTTTGCCCGCTTTGCTGCACAACTTGGCAAACACACGTGTTTTTCCGTCGGCTACGCTCCGCCCCGTGAAATACAGCGAGCGAAAGACAAGCCCGTCCTTCTCCACCGAAGTGAGCAAGTTGCTGTCCAGCGGTTCGGCTGTGGCGTCAAAATCCTGCCATAAGGCTGTTGATGTGAGTATTTTTTCCATATTTCACCCTGATTTGCTGCAAAAATGCTGTTACTGCACAGTTGGTGTTTTGCTTACACACCAATTTTACCACAAGAAAAAATTTTGTCAATGCGCCGTTACTTGTGATAAGGCACATTGTTGCGTATTGTGCAGGCTCGGTACAGTTGCTCGGCAAGCACCACCCTGCACAGTTGGTGAGGCAAAGTTATCTTTCCGAAGGACAACCGCAGTTGTGCGGCCTTTTTCACCTCTTGGGAAAGTCCGTAACTTCCGCCCACAACAAACGTCAGGCAGGAAAAGTTTTGTTGCAAGGCTTCCAACCGTTGGGACAACTGCGTGCTTGTCAGTTGCGTGCCGTCAATGTCCAACGCTACAACACACCCTTCAACCTTGGCAAGAATTCGTTTGCCCTCTTCCTGCAATATTTTTTCCTTTTCCTTTTCCGACGGTTCACCGTTGAAAAAAGTTTCCTCCACTTCGACAATTTCCATTGCGGCAAAACGTGAAATGCGTTTGGCGTACTCGGAAATCGCCTCTTTGAGATAGTTTTCCTTTATTTTGCCGACGGCAACAATTTTGTACCTGATCATAACGCAAGAAGATTCATTATCCACAATCCGACGCACACAAACACCGATACAAACAGATAAAACACGGAATTGCGTTGCATCGGAAGGTCGTTGACGTCGTCAGCGGCAGTGCCTTTGCGACAGTCGGAAGTTGTTTTCAGGTAGCCGAAAACGCACAGGGCAAAGCCCACTGCGCCCACCGCCGCAAGCCACGGGGACATTGCCGTGAACAACTGCTCTTCAATGGGTACAAAGGACAGCACCACAGCCACGAAATTGTTGAAAAAATGCACCGCAACGCACGTCCACACGCTGCCGCTGCGCAACATCAATAATGCCAAAAACGCACCCAATACAAACTGATGCAATGTTTGCGCCGCATTGAGATGAAACAGCGAAAACAATGCGCCGGAAGCCAGCACGGCAGGCAAGGTGCGCTGTCCGGCAAGACTTTGCGCCACTGTTCCACGAAAGACAATTTCTTCCGTAAAGGAAGGAATCAGCGTGCCAACCAAAAGCAGAGGGAAAAACTGCAAGGGCAAATCCACCGACGGACGTGTTAACCCCGCCTGCTCGATTGCGTCCAAAAGCCATTCGTTTACGGGAAGCATAAGGGCAATAAGAAACACTGCCGAAAGACATCCCCACAAAATGTGCGTCAGGGGAGGTTTTTTGTTGAGTCCCGTTGCAGAGGGCAACTGCGTTTTGGTAACAAATGCGTACAAAAGCGCCGTGCATCCCACTGTTACGGAATACAACGCCTGCATTGTCCAATAAGCCCAATCAGGCATTTGTCCCGTTTCGGCATCGGTGAAAAAGGCAAAAACGCTTCCCCACACCACCGACGCTATCAGCATTACCGCCACGGCGAGGGCAAAACTTTTGCCGAAATCGTTTTTATCGTAGGAAATTCTCATATTTCCACCCCGTTTTCCTTTTGGTCGGCAACGTACACAAACACGTCCTTGCCCACCTGTACGTTGTGCTTGGAATACATGTCCACGGCGCAACCCATTGCCAACTGTTTGGTGTTGTTTTGCTGTGAAAGGTGCGCCAGCACCACGTTTCTGACATTTGAACCGATAAGTTTTTCCAAAACGAGGGACGCCTGTCTGTTGGAAAGATGTCCCAACTCCGAAGCGATACGCCGTTTAAGCAGATAGGGATAGGCTCCGTGTTGCAACATTTCCGAATCGTGATTGCTTTCCAGCATGATGGATTTGCATGGGGCAAGAAAGTCCACCAACCGCAAGGTGGCAATGCCCGTATCGGTAACGCAAGCCACGCTTTCTTTTCCGTCGGAAAAACGGTAGCCGAGGCACTCCCTTGCGTCGTGCGAACAGCGAAACACGTCGGCACGGATATCCTTGACGTCGAAAGGTCCTTCAACTGCTGCAATGTCGCTGTAAAAACAGCGTTGCATGAGGTAGTTTACCGTTGCCTGCGGCGCATACACCTTGGTGTGAAAATTTTTCGTCCACATGGGAAGA
>HF998486.1:13648-17916 GCA_000433775.1 Corallococcus sp. CAG:1435
AGAGCACACACGTGGTCGGCATGTTCGTGCGTTATCACGACGGCATCCACGTCCTTGGGGGAAATGCCCAACGCTTTGAATTTTTCCAAAGTGGCACGGTAGGAATAGCCCACGTCCAACAAAAGCAAGGTGTTTTCCGTTTGTATCAATGTGCTGTTTCCCTTACTGCCGGAAAACAGCGGAATAATTTTTATCATAACGATTATTATACCATATTTACCGTCAAATGTGTTGATTTTACGCAAATAAACGCCATGAAAGGGGGATTTTGTGGTTTTTCTCTCTTGCACGGCAAACATCGCAAACAAAATTTTTCCGCATCTGCATTGCAATTTTGCCAAATTGACAAAAAACACCAAACGGTTGCACAAATTGCGTACACGGCTGATGTTGTGCAGAAATTTTTTTGTTGTAAAGGAAAAAAACAGGAAATAAGCCTTTTTGAATTGCAACGTAAAGGTTGCATGTTGTCAAACGGAAAAGTACACCGTTGACTTTTTCCCGTGATAAAACCCGAAAAAAACAAGAAACCTCGGCAACACCTTGTTGCGGTTTCCTGCGCCAAAGGGATACTGCAGGCAGATAGCAGAATGTGTAAAACGTCGGCAACACTTGAGTGGAGACAACCGTGCAACAAAAAATCCGCCGTGAAGGCGGATTTTTACAATACGTTTGTAACAATAAAATTACAGGCGGGAAAGCAAATCTTTTCTGACGTCGGCGAAATCTTCGCTTTCCTTGTCGGTGCGGGAATTTGCTTCCACAATCTTGCTTTGCAAATCTTTGGTAAGTTTGTAGCGGAAAGCAATTATTGCCCCGATAATCATTATTGCAATGGGCAGAACAATGAAGGAAAGTCTTATCGCAAGTTGAGCGGAATCGGATTGTTCCAGAGGCAACAACTGTACCGAGCCGTTACCCACAGTGTACTTGAATGTTTCGTAAATACCCGTGGCGGGCAAAGAGGCAAACTCTTCCGCCGAAATGCCCAACATGGACTGAAATTCCGCAGTGGTTACGTACTGTGTTTCGACATAGCCTGCAAGCCCGATGATGAGGGGAGGAATGGCAAGTCCGATTGCCTGCGCCGTGGTGTTAAGAAAGTTTGTCAAACCGGAAAATGCCCCTTCGGTGCGTTGACCGAAGTACAGTTCGCCCACGTCGCACACGTCACCGAACGTGCTGTGCGGCACAAATACCGTACCGCCGATACCGAAGCCCAATGCCAGCCCAAACATTATCAGAAGCCAATCAGGGGTGCCTTGCGTGGAAACAACGGAGTTGCCGCTTAGAGTGTAGCCTGTTTCGGCAGGCAAAAACAGCATAAGCACCGCAACCCCTATCCAAATGAATGCGCCTGTGAGGTAGGCAAAACGTTTGGAACGCATACGAATGAGTTTAAGGTAGAAGGGAAGAGCGAAAATCTGCGCTACAAACATCATTGCGGCGGCTATCGTGGCAATGGGGAAACGGGACAGTTGCGAATTGACGGTTACCTGCTCGTAGGAAAGACGCCTGAGGTAGAAATCGCAAAAGGTGAAAAAGAAACTTGACATTACCGCCATGCCCATGGAAGTGCACATCTGCATGCCGAGGTACTGACGGTATGTTTTCATTTTGAGAGGACGCACATACTCACGCAGGCGAATTTTCACCTTTACGGCGGGCGTTACAATCTGTTCACGGCTGAACAGCGCAGTTATCAGAATTGACGCCATGAAAATGAAACCGAAAATGGCAGCCATCACAATGTAACTGACGCCGTTGTCCCCCTTGGTGGGCGAAGCAATCATGCCGGGTACCGCCACACAGACGGTGCTGGACATTATGCTGAAAGCCAGACGCACCGCATTTGTGTTGTTGCGTTCGTTGAAGTCGTCCGTCATTTCGCTTGCGTGGGAGTAGTAGGGAATAAGCACAAAACTTTGCGCAGTGGCATACAACATGTACACAAGCACCACAAACACGCATTTAAGCGCAACGCTTTGCGTTACCAGATTCCACGGGAAAAACAGCAACACCAGTCCTATAAGCACCAACGGTGCGCAAATAAGCATAAAGTAACGGCGTTTGCCAAACTTTCCCGGCTTTTTTCCGTCGGTAATCTGCCCGATGAAAGGGTCGATGATGCCGTCCCAGATTTTGGTGAAAAGCAAAATGGGGGTGAGGTAAATCATGGGAATACCCACCACCAAAGTCAGGAACGGGGTGAACAAAAAGTTGATTATGTTGAAACTGCCGCCGCCGAAAATGTCTGCGCATGCAAAAGCCAACTTGTTGCCCAACTTTACCTTTGTTGCCGTTGCAACCTTCGAGTTTTGTCCGCTCATACTCTCTCCTTGTGTTTTCAGCATTGTTTGTTACACATTGAAACGGAAAAGCACCACGTCGCCGTCCTTGATGACGTAGTCTTTGCCTTCGCTGCGCACTTTGCCGTGTTCCTTGGCTTGATTGTAGCCTCCGTATTCCAGCATTGTTTCGTAGGGCACTATTTCCGCACGGATGAAACCTTTTTCAAAGTCGGAGTGGATTTTTCCTGCCGCCTGCGGCGCTTTTGTTCCTTCCGTAACCGTCCATGCACGTGTTTCCTTTTCGCCTGCGGTGAGGTAACTTACAAGATGCAACAACTTGTAGCACTTTTTCACCAGGCGGGAAAGTCCGCTTTCCGTGATTCCGTAACTTTCCAGAAACATTTTCTTGTCCTCTTCGTCCAAAGCGGAAAGTTCTTCTTCCACCTTTGCGCAGATGACAAGCGTTTCGGCGTTTTCTTCCTGCGCTTTTTTCTGCACCGCTTCAACAAATTTGTTGGAGGGGTTGCCTATGTCGGCTTCGGAAATGTTTGCGGCATAAATTACCGGTTTTGCCGTCAGCAAAAACATTTCTTCCACAACGGGAAGTTCCTCTTCGTCCAACTGCATTGTGCGCACGGGCTTTTCGCTTTCAAGATGTTGCAACACTCGGGAAAGCAACTCCGCTTCCACCTTGTACTTTTTATCTCCCGTTTTTTGCATGTTGACTGCCTTGGCAAGACGGGCGTTGACCGTTTCTATGTCGGCAAGGATAAGTTCCATGTTTATTGTTTCTATGTCGGAAACGGGATCGATTTTGTCGCTGACGTGAGTGATGTTGCTGTCTTCGAAACAGCGCACCACATGCACTATTGCGTCCACTTCCCTTATGTGCGACAAAAATTTGTTGCCCAAACCTTCGCCGTGGGACGCCCCCTTGACAAGTCCGGCAATATCCACGAATTTGAGATAGGTGGGGGTGATTTTTTTGCTGTTGTACAGGGCGGCAAGTTTTTCCAGTCTTTCGTCCGGCACAGCCACAACGCCCACGTTTGGTTCTATTGTGCAAAAAGGATAGTTGGCAATTTCCGCTCCCGCCTGCGTAATGGCGTTGAACAGAGTGCTTTTTCCTACGTTAGGCAAGCCTACAACTCCAAGTTTCATTGTACACCTCGGTCTAAAAAGGTAAAAAATTGCGTACACTTTTAGCAAATAACTGTACGGTATTCTTGCATTATTTTACTATATTATCTGCAAAATGTAAATTAAAAAGGAAAAAATATGACTGTTCTGCAAAGTATATTTTTGGGATTGTTGCAGGGGTTCACGGAATTTTTGCCCGTTTCCAGCAGCGGACATCTCATTTTGGCGCAAAAACTGTTCGGCATCGAAGGAAATCTCTTTTTCGACGTGATGCTTCACGTAGGCACGCTGTTTGCCGTGGTGATTGCGCTACGAAAAAGCCTGTGGCAAACAATCCGTCATCCCGTATCGGACAACAAACTGCTGTTGTTGGTGCTGGCAAGCGTGCCCACTTTTGCGCTGGCGTTGCTTGTTAAGTTGTTTGTTCCCGAAACTCTGATGGAAAAACTGCTTCCCGTGGGATTTACGCTGACCATCGTGCTGATTGTTTTGTCGCAGAAACTGTACAAACCGCAACTTCGCCTTTCGCAATGCGGCTTCCTTCCCGCCATTGTAACGGGTGTGGCGCAGGGGATTGCCGTGTTTCCCGGTCTTTCCCGAAGCGGCGCCACAATTTCCGTAATGAAATTTTTCGGCGTAAACGCCTCCGACGCTGCGGAATTTTCCTTTTTGCTTTCCATTCCGATAATTTTGGCAAGCGGCGTGGTGGAAATTTGGGAAGCAGTGAAAACAGGCATGCAAATTTCTTGGCTGACAACAGCAACGGGAACGCTTGCGGCGTTTTTTTCGGGACTTGTTGCCGTGAAAACAGTGCTTCGGGCAGTAAAAAACAAAAGT
>HF998487.1:0-777 GCA_000433775.1 Corallococcus sp. CAG:1435
GCCATTTCCGCCACACGGCGGAACAACACAACACAACACAACCACCGCCCAAAGGCGGAAACGTCCAAAAGGACAAAGGGGGCAAAAATGCAAAAAAATCCACGCTCCCGAAATTGGTCTCTTGTATGCTATTTGACCAAACAGGAATTGTTGCAACGGCTTTGTGCAAACGAAAATGTGCGCTATTATGCGTTTATCGTCCACGACAAAGACACGTTGCAAGACGGCTCGGCAAAGCCGTTGCATGTACATCTTGCATTGTGTTTGAACTCTGCAAGGACAGCGCAACAGATTTGCCACCGCTTTACAGATATAACCTCAAATGCTGGCAACTGTTTCGGACAGCCTACACGAAGCAACAAGGCAATTTTTGAGTACTTCACTCACTCCAACCAACCCGACAAGTACCAGTACAGCGAAACAGAAATTTTCAGCAACAACATTGACTATTTTAAAAACGACGAAAAAGACGAGGATAACACTATATTGATACTTAATGACATCTTACAAGGGAAACCATTGAGGGAACTTGTCAAAATCTACGGCAGGGAACTGCTCTACCATTACTCACAGTTCAAAGAAGTTGCACTTGACATACAGCAACAGGAAACGCCTAAAGGCACGTTTTTGGTGCACGACGAAAACGACCCTTTTTAAGGCGTTTGCGTTCGTACGCTGTCGCTTACAGCGTACACCACTACACGGACAAAGGCAAGGTCTTTGTAACGTGCAAGAGCCACGGCAGGACTAAACAGCCGAAACGCTCCCACCTTTTCC
>HF998487.1:802-71657 GCA_000433775.1 Corallococcus sp. CAG:1435
GGGGCGTTATCTTTTGTTGTGAGAATTACCGCTCCCACCACTTTGTTGAAAATCTCTTCCAATAAGTTCGTCAAGAGTAATGCCGTAAAAGTCGGCAAGTAAAACACATTGCTGTATGTTCGCAAGTCCTTTATCAAGTTCAATCCAACTTAATGTGTTTTGAGGTATTCCCGTAGCCTTTGCAACGTCTGTTTGCGTTTTACCATTTGCTATGCGTGCGCTTCTGATTTCTTTTCCATACATAGTCAAGTCCCCCTTTTGAAATATTTTAGCAAAATATTGCTAAAAGGTATTGACATAGCAACATCTTGCTATTATAATAAGCCGTAGCAAGATATTGCTAAATTATTACAGCCACAGACGGCAAAGGGGAAAACGATATGGAACAAAACAAAAACGTAAAGCAACTCACATTGACAGGACAAACAAGGCAATTTACCTCAAAAGACGGTCGTAAAATCGAGTACGTGGCATTGACTGTCGAGGTAATGGGCGTCAAGGTAGCTTTGCAAGCAAGGGACAACACCGGCAGACAGTTGCTTGCAACATATTTCAAAGGGGGCAACAGCAATGAAACGGCATAAAATTTCAAGTTTTGGCGTTTACGCTCCCGAAGAACTGCCCGAGGACGATTACGAAGAAACAGGTTTGCCCGAGGTAGATTTCGGCTTTGCAAGCGGAAACGCAAAAAAAGGTCAGATGTGCAACCCTATCGGCTTTGGCAAAGTTCAGCGTGTGCGCTTTCCTTTGCGCATACGCTACCATGCAGACGACAAAGCCGTACACCTAAAACTTGCCGTTGAAATCGAGGGGAAAGAAATTCCCCTCCGAGTAGACGGAAACAGGAAAGCAACCGACATTTTCGGCACTTTACTTTTTAATATTTTGGGGGAGTGTTATTATGAGCAGTAAAGACCGCACAACCACCCCCGATACTCCCGAGTGTTGGCACTGGGCAATAACATTACAACAAATTGAGCAAATAAGGCGTGATGATAGAAAAACTATTGATAAAGTTTATTTTGATAATTTGCCTAAGTTTCGTAGAATAGTAAATCGTTTATGTCGAAACTGTTACAAAATGGATTTTGTCGAAGATGTTTTATTGCAAATATACATTGATTTGCAATATTACGATTATACAAACTGCTTAACTTTCTATCGATGTATATTGCAAACTTTCAAAACTACTACTTTCAAAAAAATTTACACTATTAGTTTTGAGTATAGTATTGGGGACGGTTTAACTCTTGCGGACGTGTTGAGTACAAAAGATAACTACGAATTTGAATTTGACGAAGAAAACCGCAAAGTTGTTGAAATCGTTGCCGCTCAAACTCAATTAACAAATTTGCAAAAAGATATTTTAATTGCATATGCGTTTGATTGCGTTGCTTTTCGGGGGTTATA
Organism: Corallococcus sp. CAG:1435; assembly: GCA_000433775.1. Taxonomy (GTDB): domain Bacteria; phylum Bacillota; class Clostridia; order Christensenellales; family CAG-314; genus Fimimonas; species Fimimonas gallinarum. The sequence continues at coordinate 2,213 of HF998487.1, forward strand.
TGATAAAGCATATAAGCAAGTATTTGCCGTTTAATATTGATATTGATAAGTTACTTGCTGAAATTGATTTTGATATTGATACTTCAAAATATATTCAGCGTACTATTGATAAGAAAAATGCTGTTCGTAATTACCGCTCTGAAAATCGTTCTTATTTTATTGCGTATAAGAGGAATTGGGAAAAAAATAACCCCGATAAAGTAAGACAATATCGAAAAAATTTTTATTTGAGGAATTTGGAAAAAGTCCGCAATATTTATCGTGTTCGTTCTGCAAATTATAGGGAGTTACATAAAAACGATATTGACTTTTTGCAACGTACAAATTTAGCAAAAAAGAAATATCGTGAAACGCATCGAGAAGAATTGCGGTCGAAATCTAAAGAATATTACCAAAAGAATAAAGAACGCATTGCACTATATAGTAAGAAATACAGGGAAACGCATCGGGACAAAGTAAACGCAATAAGTAGACGATACTACTTACGTCATCGGCAAGAAATTAGTATTGGACGTAAAGCCAAAGCCAAGCAAAAGGAAGGTTTTGAGTGTGATTAAAACTACCAAGGTAGTTTGGAAGTGCGAAGTCTGCGGACGAACTTTCAAAAGCCCCACCGAAACGGCACGGCACGAAACGGCTTGCCGAAAAAAGCACGAAGATTGCGCCAAGTTTGAGGGGCTATTTTTGGCACTTGTACACCACTTTGAAAAAGAGGGCTACAAGGTAACAGCAAGGTATTTCGACAGCGAACTACTCTTTGAATTGCGGAAAGGGTAGCAAAATACACCTTTTGCGAAGAGATATGTTAATGTAATTTACTGTATATCTGCAAAGAAAACCGCTTACCACACGTCAAAAACGCCCTACAAAAGCCAACAAAACAGGCTATCACCGCCCGACAGGGCGTTAATTCAAAACCCGTAATTCAAAACCCGTAGGTGCAAAGGAAGCGTACGAGTTACGCCGCCACTTCCGCCACACAGGTGGAAAACAAAAACAACGCCTTCCGCAGCCAACAAAGTGGCATTCAAGGAAGAACGGCAAGGCAGCTGCTTGCGGACATTACGCTTGACGGGCAAAACTTGACTGCCACGGCTACCGCCACCACCCTGAGCACACAGGGAAAAGGCTTGCCCTTTTCCCCGTAATCAGCAAAAGGTCCTTTTATGTAACCTTATCGTCGCCCACCTGCTTGGTTGGGTTTGGCGGTGTTGTTTGTAAACACTGGACAGCAGAGCGGGGAGCTATTGTAGTTTGTAGTCCTACCTTAAAGGCACTAAAAAGGGCGGTTTGTGCAATGCGGTTCAGCCGACAAACGCCCGTTGCGTCGACGGGTGCGATAGCATTAAAAAAGCACGGCACGGGGTGCTTTATGGACTCTTATACTGCTACTGCTGTGTGTCTACGTCTGCGTTATCTGTATGTATATGGTCTGCTGCTGCGCAAAAACTCTATAATAGTTTAGTTTCGGGTCTTATTAAACGCCCTGTAAACTCAACAATAACATTTAGCCCTCTTTTGTTTGAGTCTGCACAGCAAATCCGCAGGCTGTTTCAAAGCCTTATTTTATAGAAAATGCCACTACCACTGCCGAAAAAGTGCAAAATTTTACTCCACGACCGCTATTTATTCGCAAAAACAATATGTATTTATTCGCAAAATCTTGTTTTTACCGTAAAAGTATGATAAAATGCAAATATGTCAAAAACCTACTTTAACAACAGAGATTTAATAAACGTACAGCGCACCGAAAAGATTCTGGATGAAGATTTGCCGGAATTTTGCCGAGAATATTTTGTCGGTATTTCCACTTCCACCAGTGCGCTTACCCGTTTGAATTACGCCTACGACATACGCACTTTTTTCAAGTACATGTGCAGCCGAATCAGTCGGTTTAAGGGCAAAAGCACAAAGGAACTGACTACTGCCGATGTGGAATCGCTTTCCCCCTTTGAGGTTGAAGCATATCTCAACTACATTGAAATTTACAAAGACGAAGAGGGCAATCTGATACGCAACGGAGAGCGTGGCAAAAGTCGCAAACTTTCGGCTATACGATCGCTTGTCAAGTACTTTGAAAAAAAACAGGCAATGCGTTTCAACCCCACCGCTTCGGTGGAAACGCCCAAACTGCACGAAAAAGAAATTATTCGTCTTAACACCGAAGAAATCGGTGCTATGCTGGACGTTGTGGAAACGGGCGAAGGGCTTTCGGCACATCAGCAAAAGTATCAGGAAAACACTAAAATACGTGATTTGGCAATAGTAAGCCTGTTTTTGGGAACGGGAATCCGTGTCAGCGAACTTGTGGGAATTGATGTTGACGACGTCAATTTTGACGATTTGAGTTTTGTAGTAACACGAAAAGGTGGCGCACGTGTAATTTTGTACTTTTCCGACGAAATTGCAGGGTATCTGTACGACTATTACAGCATGCGGAAAGCCGACACATCGCTTAAAAACGAGCCTGCACTGTTTTTGTCCTTGCAAAAAAAGCGCATTACAACACGTGCAGTAGAAAATATTGTCAAAAAGTACAGTCAGGTGGCAACGCCGTTGAAACACATTACCCCACACAAATTGCGTTCCACATTCGGCACGCAACTTTACAGAAGTACAGGCGACATTTACGTTGTGGCGGATGTTTTGGGACACAAAGACGTCAACACAACAAAAAAGCACTACGCCGCCATTACCGACGACATAAGGCGCAACGCATCGACAAAAGTCGCTCTGCGCAGCGAAACGGAAGATATAAAAAACAATGAAGACTGAAACAAAACATAACATTCAAAACGTTGCTTTGGTGTATTTGGAGCAACCTTCTCACAACGACGACGAAGTATCGGAACTGTACGATTTGATACGTTCGGCACACGGTGAGGTTAAACTGTTCTGCAAACAAAGCCGAAACACCCCCGACGCAAAAACGCTGGTAGGTTCGGGCAAAGTGGAAGAAATTAAAGTTGCGGTACAAAACCTCGACTGTCAGATAGACGTTGTCATTTTTTCGCAAAAACTCGATTCGTTACAGCGCAGAAATCTCACGGAGGCGCTTGGCGTAACCGTAATTGACGTTGTTGACCTTATTTTGGACATTTTTGCATTGCGTGCCACTACTGCCGAAGGCAAAAAACAGGTTGAGTTGGCGCAACTGTCCTACTCGTTGGCAACACGCAGCGACAAAGATTTTTCCCGTCAGGGCGGCGGAATAGGCACAAGAGGACCGGGAGAAACTCAACTTGAAACGGACAAACGTATTGCAAGGGAAAAAATGTATCGCTTGCGTAAAGAGTTGCAGGAAATAGCAAAACAGCGAATTACAACACGAAAACAACGCCTTGACAACGAAATTTTCACCGTTGCGCTGGTAGGATACACCAACGCAGGCAAGTCCACCATGTTCAACAGCCTTACAGGCTACCACGTGTACGCAGACGACAGGCTGTTTGCCACACTTGACACTACGGTAAAGAAAGTTTCTCTTGATTGCTTCGATGTACTGTTTTGCGATACCGTAGGATTCATAAGGAACCTGCCGACGCTGCTTATTGACGCTTTCAAATCGACCTTGGAAGAAGTAACCTACGCCGATCTTATTCTCAATGTGTGCGATGTTTCCTCCGACGAAGTGGAAAATCACCTTGCCGTTACCGAGGAAATTTTGGCACAACTCGGAGTAACCGCCCCAATAATACGAGTGTACAACAAGTGTGACAAAACGACATTCTCCGTAAAGCCCGGCAACCACAAATCGGTGTTTGTTTCTGCACTTACAGGCAAAAACATGGATGTACTTTTGGAAATGATAAAGCAGGAAATTTACCGTCAGTATGCCGACATCAAATTGGAAGTTCCATTCGCAGACAGCGGAAAAATCGCAGCCAAACTGCAGAAATATGCAGTGAAAATTACCACCGATTACACAGACTGCTGTACTGTTTTTTGCGCTACTGTCAAACGGAAATACGTGGCACTGTTTGGAGAATACCTAAAATTCGACTGAAACGGCAACAACTTTTAGTTGCCGTTTTTTTAGAAATTCAATAGTATGTCTGAAATAGTATTTTGCAAAATGCCGTTTGCAAGCGCAATAAAGCAAAATAACCCATTCTTTTAGAACAAAAGTTTCAAAAACGCTTGCAAAGGCAGGGCGAATATTGTATAATGCTTGTATGAAAAAGGGTGACGTAAAACTTAATGCAATCTACAACTTTCTGAAAGAATTTTCCGCCTTAAACGGTTTTCCGCCTTCCGTAAGGGAAATAGGCGCAAAATTCGGAATAAAATCCACTTCCACCGTGCACTACTATTTGGAAAAACTTAAACAAAGCGGAGTTATTCAGCAGGAAGAAAACAAAAAACGTGCTGTGGTGATCAACGGCAACAACCGCACGGGAGCGAACTTCGTTCCGCTTGTGGGTAATGTCAGCGCAGGTAAAGGCATTTTGGCACAGGAAAACATCGAGGAGGAAATTCCTCTGCCCCAAAGCATGTTTACGGGAAAGGACTTGTATCTGTTGCGTGTCGAAGGTCAAAGTATGATAAATGCCGGCATTGACGACGGCGACTTCGTAGTTGTACGGCAACAAAACGAAGTGGATTTGGGGGAAATTGCCGTTGTTTTGTGGCAGGAAAAAGCCACCATTAAACGCATTGCGCAAATATCGCCCAATCTGGTACTGCATCCCGAAAACGACAGCATGGAAGACATTGTAATTACCCCCGACGAATCGCCTTCGATAATAGGTAAAGTTGTCGGATGCATAAAAAAATTCTGAAACTTCGCAAAAGTTTTGCGATTACGCACTTCACAGCAATTTGTTTGCTACTACGTAGCGTGAAAACTTTGTCAGCGTGAATTTTCTTGCCGATTGCTTGACGACTGAAAAGGGCGTTTCCTCTTTTACTTACACTGCAATCTGTTTGGGACTTTCGGTGTAATGGAATTCGCCGATATTACTACTCTACTTTACAATGCAGAAACGTTGTTTTCGTTACACTTTGTTTGCAAAAACAACAACTTTGAAAGATTTGTTTGTCAGATAGATTTTTGTTTGAATATAAAAATCAAATTTTACAAAAAAGCGACGCCTTTGCGTCGCTTTTAGTTTTCTGTAACTGTCTGCGGTAAAATTCACGAAACACAAAATAAACTCTGGAACATTTACGCTAGTTTTTGAGCGTTACCGTTGGTTTGCCAGGCTCAACGCCTTTGTTACTTTTTGTAAAACGCCAAGCCGACAAGCCCTTTTCCAAGGTGAGCGCCAATGATTGGCGAAAGCAAACGGCGTCGTATTTGCAAATCGGGAAATGCCAGCAACAGCATATCCTGCAAAGCGAGAGAATTTTTATCTTCGTCGGCATGCATAATGTACACCGCTTTGCTGTTTTCGTCGTGTGTTTCCGTAAACAAATCCACAAAGTATTTCAACGCTTTCCTCATACCGTGCGTGGTCGTACTCATTTGCAACGAACCGTCTTCTTTTACGGCTATCACCGGTTTGAAATTGAGAACACCGCCTATTACTGCAACTGTTGCGCTTATTCTGCCGCCACGTTTCAAAGCGTTGAGGTCGTCTACAACGCCTGTGGTTGTAATGTGCGAGCGAGCGGCAAGCAAACTTTCTTTGTTTTGCTCAATGGAAAGTCCATTGTTACGATTTTCAATCATCTTTTCACACAATAACCCCATTCCTACCGTCGCCTGCAACGAGTCGACAGGAATAAAGTCCACATCGGGATACTTTTCCTTCAACGTTTCCGATGCATGACATGCCGACATATAGGTGGAAGACAATTTACTTGACAGGCACAAATACAACACTGAATATCCGTTTTTAAGCGTTTCGTCAAAATAATTTTCGTAAAAAGCAGGCGTAATCTGACTGGTTTTGATTGCAATCCCCTGCTTTACATACTGGTAAAACTCTATCGGATTCATTCCTTCGTCGGAATCGGTGTAGAGGTAGGATTTGCCGTCGATTATAAATTCCATAGGCACCAGCCCGACACTGTCCCCCGCAATTTCATGCAAAACATCGCCCGATACGTCCATAAAAAGTTTGTACTGTTTCATTTCAACCTCTTTCGCTAAATTTGACTTTACATAAATTAGTCGGTGTGATATCATTCAGATATTACAACTGTAAAGACCGTGATTATTATACTCATAGATTACATTTATGAAAACATTTTACATCACGTTGTTTACAAAAAGGGGGGATTTGTAATGTCCGAACACAACACTTCGGGGCTTACCCTACACAACGAAAATACAAAAAAACTCACAAGACAGTGCTTGCAGGAAGCACTTATTATACTTTTGGAAAAGAAAAAATTTGAAGAAATTTCCGTTACAGACATCTGCAAAAAAGCAGGTGTTTCCCGTATGGCATTTTACAGCAACTTTCTTTCCAAAGAAGAACTTTTCAAACACATTGTAACCACCCTCAACAGCGACTTTATTTCCGCCGTCGGCACGCCCTTTTCTTCCGTTACAGATTACAACTGGTATTTACATTTTTTCAGCGTAATGACGGAAAACCGCAATACGGTAAAAATTGTTTTTAGCGCCGACAAATATCAATACCTTGACACTATCAATAAAATTGTGCTTGCAAACAAACACATACGTTCCGAAACGGAAAAATTCGAACGGCTTATGTGGACGGGCGCTATTGTCAACACAATAATTTACTGGCTAGACTACGGCATGAAACAAAGCGCAGAAGAGTTGGCGACAATCTGCTTTCAAAAACTAAACGGACTTGTCTGCCCTTAATGGAATTAACGGAAATTTTAATAAAGCCATTGCGAATGTACAAAGCAATCTTTGTTTGAAGTGCAATGGCAACCGTTGCGCTCTATCGCACGATTCTTTTACTCGCACTACCTTGTCAAAAGCGGCTGACGTCCCAAATTGCCTACAACAATTTTACGCCTAAAAACTGCGTAAGTTTCAAAAAATCTTTACAGGCTTTGCCTGCCGTCAAACAACTTATTTCCGACTGTCGCAGCAAAATACTCAAAGACATTTTTGTCGGTCACGGTAATTCTTGCAAAAAACGCATTAAATTTCAGCAATAACAATTTTTCGTAATGATTTGCAAAAAACACAAACTGTTGCGTTTGTAACAAACAGCATAAATTTGATTATAAATTACTGTGCCGTTACTTGGCACCGATTGTTTTGACACCGCTACTTCCTAACAGTAACTTTGTGAGTGAGTGCAGTAGATATAATAATAATCAAGTAAAAATCACTACTTTACTATTGCTTTTGACTCTTACGACAAACATCCACCTGCCCAAAACAGCAACTTAAAACCTGAAAGTACGGTACCCGACAAATTTTTTGCAAGCAAATTGTAAAAAAACCTGTTTGTAACGCTAAATCTGATGTACAACACACGAAAAGGGACTGTTTCAACTACCTTATTTCACACAACAGCTTATGCTGCATGATTTTTGTTATTACCACAAAAAACTGTACATCAAATATCTTTTAGAAAGTCGTAGTAAGCCAGTGCTAGACATACTACCTGTAATTCTGATGTACAACACACAAAAAGACTGTTTCAACTACAATATTACAAACAGCAAATAGAGCATGATTTTTGTTGTTACCACAAAAAACTGCGCATCAAATATCTTTCAGAAAGTCGTAGTAAACCAGTGCTTCAACATACTGCCTGTATTGCGGAATATGGTTTGAAACCGCATTCCAAAAAGATGCGTCATGCCCTTCGTACAAGAAGTGACAAAAAGCATGCACAATGAGGTAGCGTTGCAAATTTTCCGGCAACTGACAAATGCGAAAATCAAAGGTAATTATTCTGTCTCGAGGGTTGGAACATTTAAGCCATCCGTTGGACAGGTTTTTGAATTCTATTTTTGTGGGACACAACGAAACAAAGCACCCGAACTTGGACACTTCCGTAGATATGTTTTGCAATGACAATTTTTTAACAAATGATCGCAATGCTTTAAGCCGCAATTCCTTTGATGCGTAGTATTTTTCCGGCACACACACCTTGTCGCCATCCAAAAAGCACCGACTTTCCGCTGTTTGCACCACCTCAAAGGTATTTCCTGCCAACAAACATTTTTTTCCGCAAAACATCTGTGCCACAACGCTGTCGGGGTTGTTTACTCGGCTTTTGCCTGCGTTGCAACTTTCCTTTGAAAAACTTTTCCTTCGGGAATTTATCCACTCACGTTTGTCCGAAACACGTTGTTTAATTTCTTCCAACGTCATTTTTCTGAAAGCCGTAACCTTAACGACGTCTTTTTCAACCTTTATGGAAAATATTTTTTTGTTAGTTCGGCAGACTACTACTTTCATAACATTCTGTTTATCACATTTTGCGTGTTTAATTTTGTCTAAGTTTTGCAAAATTTTGCCGAAAATCACAAAAACTCACAAAAATACAGATACTATGTTACAAATAGTATTATTAGATATTGACAAATCGTTGGCAATAACGTAAAATTGTTGCAAGGAGGCACAGAATAATGAGCGGAGATTTTTCGTTCCTTAAAGGCAACATCAATACCATTATATTGTGCTCGCTTTACGGAAAAGACGGAAAAAGCGGCGATAAGTACGGCTACGAAATTGCAAAAGAAATAAAGGAACGCACGGACAATAAATACGAAATCAAACAACCCACTTTGTATTCGTACCTTAAACGTTTGGAACAGCAACAACAGATTGAATCCTATTGGGGCACGGAGTCCAACGGCGGACGCAGACGTTACTACAAACTGACACCCAAAGGAAAACGGGATTGCGAACAGTTTATGGCGGAATGGGAATACCACAAGACAGTTTTAAGCACTCTTGTGGACACATCCGAAAACACGTTGGAAGTTTCGCAGGAGGACGTAACGCCACTGTTTGGCGAAAAACACAAACAGAAACCCCAAAAGCCAATCCGTTCGGCAGCAATAGACGAACAGGACGAAATTGCACGTCAACTTGACGCACTGATAGGAAAAACACAGGAAGAGTCGGAGCCTTATTCGGACGTTAAGCAACAAGAAAAACAGGTAATCTACGAAGAGCAGGAAGCCCCCGCTTATGTTGAGGAAGAACCTGCACCTCAACCGCAGGAAACCGTCGTTGCCACCACTGCCGTTGAAACGGTAGAAGAAAAGGAAGACCACAAATCCAAGTTTGATGTAAACCAGGACGATGCCGAAGACTTTTTGCTGAAATTCGAAGAGCGCGCTCGCTCTGTTTCCGCAAGCAGAGAAACGCCCGAATCGGAATCCAGCGAAAACTATCAACATGTATTGATGAAAGTTGTTGGCGATCAGTTGGACGAAATGCAGCAGTTCAGCAACGAACAGCAGGAAGGTGCGCAAAAGTACTACACCGATCACCCTGTTGCGTTGGAAGACGTTGCAGAAAGCATGGCAAAAGAAGGAATAAGAATGCGCATCTACAACCATGCTTCCGCAAACTACAAGTCAAAAACGCTAATGCCAAACGCAAGCATTTTGTGCAAAACGGCATGGTTGACTTTCGCCGTGGCTGCCGTATACTTTGCAATACTCATTTTCACGTCCATTGCCAACAACAACTGGCAACCGTTTTTGATAACTCTTGCCGTGTTGGCTCTTTTCCCGATAGCGCTTACCTTTTACGCTTTGTACGATCCGTCCAGAAAGGAAAAACCCAAGTTTATGTTCGGACGGTTTCTGACGGCAACGGCTACCCTTGCGGCGATAATTGTTTTGTTTTCAATAGGACTGAGCATTATTGCCAAAATAGAACTCAACAACTATGTTGCGGTATCAAAACAAATTCTCATTCCTACGGGAATAGCCATTTTGCTTCCCGTTTACGTCAGCATCTACAACTACTTTTACAAAAAGTACTGATTTCAATTTCAACACACTGTTCGAAACGCAATTGTTGACAAACACAATTAATGTAAAAAAGTATCCGTAAATCACGGATACTTTTTTTAATGATGCGTTTTTATGGCACGTGTAATTTGACATACTGTAATCTGAATAACCTTTCACATGGTTATTTTAATGTCAATTTTTGGGTAAAAGCAAAAGATTATATCGCAGGAAAAGAATGTCAAATTTCTCGAAATTACGAAAAGAAGGTTGAGTGCATCACCAACTAACCTGATGACTCTACAGCATAATTACGCTTAAGCATTATTTTGAAATACTATGTTTGCTCAAACAATGTTTTTTACTCAAATACGCCGCCCTTGCAACGCAAGAAACAATTTGTAGCTTGCCCTGTCTACCACTATTTTGCCTCGTAAACGGTAAACGCTTTTCAGAGTATTGGCTAGTAAACTGCAATCTTTTGCAAGGTTGCCCATTCTGTGGCATCTTTCGTAATTTTAACGTCAGAAAGTTCTTGCTCCGTCTTTCAATGTGCTGTATTGCTGATACAAAGACAACGACGTTACTATGTTAAACATATATTTTTATCAAATGACCATTGCCACTATTCGTTGCTTTTAATGGTTGCAGAATGCGTCTTTTGATACTCTTCGATAGCGGCTTTTGCAAGTTTGTCGCACCGCTCGTTTAAAAGGTCGTCGGCATGCCCCTTGACTTTGACAAAAGTAACGCTGTGCTTTCCCATTTCAAAAAGCAAGGCTTTCCACAAATCGACGTTTTTCACCGGACTTTTAGATGCCGTTCGCCAACCGTTGTTTTGCCATGAAGTAACCCAATCGGAATTGAATGCGTCGACAACGTACTGCGAGTCGCTGTGCACAAGACATTGACAACTTTCTTTCAAAGTTCGCAATGCCTGAATGACAGCATACATTTCCATTCTGTTGTTGGTAGTTTCGCCATCGCTGCCGCTGATTTCCTTTTGTTTTCCTTTGTATTCCAGCACTGCCGCCCAACCGCCGACGCCGGGATTTCCAGAGCAAGCACCGTCTGTGTAGATTGTTACTTTTTTCATATTTTCACCGCTAATTTGCTGTAATTATTTGACATTATTTTCTTCTTTTATTATAATAAGAAAGCTAGCATTTTGCAACGGAATTTGCAAAAAATTTAGGGGAGTGGCTCAACGGTAGAGCAACGGTCTCCAAAACCGTCGGTTGCGTGTTCGAATCGCGTCTCCCCTGCCAAAAGCAGTCTGTTTTCAGACTGCTTTTTTGTTTGTACGGTTACATTACAACGTACAATATTAGATGCAGAAAAATTGAAGACCAGAAACTAATTGCTGTAATTTTTTAATACTTAAAACAACTTGACAATTAAACGAAATTTCCGACAATCGACAAACCAACAAACAATGTAAAAGCAGTAACTTAACTGATAAAATTACTGTTATATACCGTTTCTATCTACAGGCAAACTGTACTCATCTGAATTTAAAAACATTGTAAAACAACAAAATAAAAGAGCAGAGATTTTTCTCTGCTCTTTTACTTTCCCATTCTATTTTGCAATGTCTACGCTGCGGGTTTCACGAATAACGTTGACTTTGATTTGACCTGGATATTCCAATTCGCTTTCGATTTTTCTTGCAATGTCATGCGCCAGCAACACTGTTGTTTCGTCGTTGACCACTTCGGGTTTTACGATTATGCGAATTTCACGTCCCGCCTGTACGGCATAGGATTTCTGAACGCCGTTGAAAGAGTTTGCAATTTCTTCCAACTTTTCCAGACGTTTTACGTAGTTTTCAACCGATTCACGCCTTGCTCCGGGTCTTGCTCCGCTGATAGCGTCGGCTGCAGCAACAATCACAGCCTCAACCGTCATCGGCTCTACGTCACCGTGGTGAGATGCAATGCAGTTGACAACTTCCTTGCTTTCTTTGTACTTTTTGGCAATGTCGGCACCTATTTGCATGTGTGTGCCTTCGATTTCCTGGTCCACCGCTTTGCCTATGTCGTGAAGCAATGCGCCACGTTTTGCAAGGGCAACGTCCAAGCCGAGTTCCGATGCAAGCATTCCTGCAATGTAACTCACTTCAATAGAGTGATTCAAAACATTTTGTCCGTAACTTGTGCGGTACTTCAATCTGCCCAACAATTTGATAAGTTCGGGATGCAAGCCGAATACCCCTGTATCGAAAGATGCGGCTTCGCCTGCGTCTTTAATGGTGATGTCAATGTCACGTTTGACTTTTTCCACCATTTCCTCGATGCGTGCCGGATGAATACGTCCGTCGGCAACGAGTTTTTCGATGGCAATGCGGGCAATTTGACGTCTTACCGGATCAAATCCCGAAAGGATGACAACTTCGGGGGTGTCGTCAATGATAAGTTCCACACCCGTGGCATTTTCCAAAGCACGAATGTTTCGTCCTTCACGTCCTATGAGGCGTCCCTTCATTTCGTCGTTGGGAATGGCTACCGTTGTTACTGTGGCTTCGCTTACCTGTTCGCTGGCACAACGCTGAATTGCCGTAGCAATGATTTCACGGGCTTTCTGCTCGCCGTTTTCCTTGGCTTCGGTTTCAATCTTGCGAACCAGCCCGGCAGCGTCTTTGCGAGCGTCGGAAACCATCATATCCACAAGCATCTGCTTTGCTTCCTCACGGGTGAGGGCGGCAACTCTTTCCAATTCCAGACGCTTCTTTTCTTCGGATTTTTCCAATTCCTGTTGGCGTCTGGACAAATCCTGCTGCTTTTCGGTAATTTGCTTTTGCTGAACGTCTATCTGATCCAACTTTTTCAAAAACATTTCTTCTTTTTTGTCCAATGCCTCTTCTTTTTGATGCATTCGGTTTTCCTGTTTCTGAAGTTCGCTGTTGCGTTCTCTGAACTGACGTTCTTGTTCGTTTTTTAACTTTTGAGTTTCTTCTCTTGCCTCTGCAATGGCTTCCTTTTTCAACGTTTTGGCTTCTTCTTTGGCAACGTCCAACATTGCGGACACCTGCTTCTGAGTTGTGCCAACTTGTTTGTTTCGGTAACTTCTATAAACTAATGCTCCTGCAACGCCGCCACCGCCAAGGCAGACAACGCAAACGAGGGGAATTAACCAAGAAAATAAATCTGTTGAAGCAAGGAAGAACAATAACGTGGTCATTATCTGATTCCTCCTTAATTTACAGTGAACACATAGTTCACCTATATTATTTTAATGAATTTAAAGCTATATGTCAATACCTATCGGTAAATAAAATGCAAAAATTTGGCATAAAAATAGTACAAAACAAAGGTTTACAACATCGAGTACGGAAATAACGCAAAATTTTGTTGTTACGTATATATTTTTGGAACACCCTACTGACGAAATATTTTTTCGGCATTATACAATATTCCAATTCTTAAAATGGCAAATTGTTGCAAACATTGACCTTTTGATTGTAAACAATCTGAAACAATAATAAAAATTCGTCTGAAAATAACAACAATCGAACCACTATGTGTGTAATAGTATTTTATAGAATACTAAATTTCAAAGTAGTTCGTCGATTTTCGCAGGGCAGACAACAAAATAAAATTACATTTCCTTTTCTGAAAGTTGAAAATCGTTTATCACTGTTGCAACGGCAATGTTTACGATTGGCAAAGATATGGCTTTTTCTCAAATTGTATTGCAGAAAATCACAAATTGTGTGTTGAGCAGTCGGAACAGCGGAAAAACAAAATCTTAGTTTTCATCTTAAATAATGCAAAAAGACACCGCTTGTTTGCGATGTCTTTTGTAATACAGTATTCAAAAAGAATTTACTAATTCAAAAGGTTACACGGGCTGTTCGGCAGGTGCGGGTTGCAACACTTCTTTTACCTTTGCTTCGATTGCAGACATAACCTCTGGGTTCTTCTCCAACCATGCTTTGGCATTTTCTCTGCCCTGCCCCACACGTTCCCCGTTGTAGGAGAACCACGAACCGCTCTTTTCAATGATGCCGTTTGCCACAGCCAAATCCAACACGCAACCGCTGTTGGAGATGCCTTTGCCGAAAATTATTTCAAATTCGGCTGTTTTGAAAGGAGGAGCAACCTTGTTTTTAACAACTTTCACACGAGTTTTGCTTCCTACAATCTCCGAACCGTCCTTTACCTGATCGATTTTTCTGACGTCCAAACGCACGCTGGCGTAAAATTTCAGTGCTTTGCCTCCCGTTGTCGTTTCGGGATTGCCAAACATAACGCCGATTTTATCACGCAACTGGTTGATAAAGATTATGCAGGTGTTTGACTTGTTGCCAACGGCGATAATTTTGCGCAGGCACTGCGACATAAGTCTTGCCTGAACACCCATGTGACTGTCGCCCATGTCCCCTTCCAATTCCGCCTTAGGGGTGAGGGCGGCAACTGAGTCAACGACAATAAGGTCGATGGCGTTACTGCGCACCAGATAATCCAAAATATCCAAAGCCTGTTCGCCACTGTCAGGCTGTGAAATGTACAGTTCGTCAAGATTTATTCCCAAATTTGCGGCATAAACAGGGTCCAACGCCTGCTCGGCATCGATAAAGGCTGCCGTGCCACCCATTTTTTGCACCTGCGCAATTACGTGCAGCGTTACGGTTGTCTTACCGGAAGCCTCCGGCCCGTAGATTTCGATTATTCTTCCACGAGGCAAACCGCCTACTCCCAAAGCAATGTCCAAAGGCAGACAGCCTGTAGGAATAACGTCGATGTTGCGTGTTGCGGCATAACTGCCCAACTTCATTATCGAGCCTTTGCCAAACTCTTTTTCAATTTGCATTATCGTTTGTTCTAGCGCCTTTTTCTTGTCTTCGTTCATTGTAATTATTCTCCTAAATTGTTTTTAACGGAAAAGAACTCTGCATTTACCATTGACCTTATCAAAAGATACAAGGCAGTGTTCGTAACTTGATGTCTTATGGAATTTCTGTCGCCACCGAAAACGTTTTTGTACACTCGCACAGACTTGCCCCGTGCAGTATTGCACCCGACGCCTATGTAACACAAGCCTACAGGCATTCCTCTGTCGGTAAGCGGCCCTGCGTAGCCTGTTGTTGCCACGGAATAATCGGCATTGTCCAGTTGAGCCAAAGCCATTTCCTTGGCAACCTGCGCCGAAACAACTCCGTATTCGTCCACAAGGTGCGGGCTTATTCCCAACCTGCGGCATTTTGCCTCGACGGAATAGGTAACACACCCCTCCTGCAAAACGTTGCTTGCACCGGGCACGTCCACTATTGACGATGCAACCATTCCGCCTGTTATGGATTCCGCAGTAGCCACCGTTTTGTAACGTTCGTTGAGCAATTTCACCACGGTTTCGGCAAGCGAAACATCGCTGTCGGCATAAATTTTTTCGCCAAATTCCTTGACGAAAGCATCGAGGTAGGCAGTAATGACTTTTTTTGCACAGTTGGGTGAAAAAGTGAGGGTAACTTTGCTGTCCAAACTGTTTGTTTCACTGCGCTGTGAAACAATTTTTGCATTCAGACGGGACAGTTTATCCTCAAGATCCCTGCGAGAAAGACCGAAAATTTTGTAGGTGTAGATTGGTACTTTTGAGGAAACCCTGAATAAATCTTTGGAAATATACGTGTCGAAAATGACTTCGCACTCTTTTCCGTTGTCTGGCAAAATGTACACATGGCATTTGCCGTATTCCCCTATGCAACCGCACTGAAAACCGTACACGGGAGCACAGTGGATAAAAGTTTCCGGTAACATACAATACCTGTCCAACAGATACTGCGCAGGCACCGACACGCCGGAGATTTTGCAGTATTCTCTTATGTTTTTTTCGGCAAACTTGTCGTACACCATGGCAAGTTCAAATGTCTGTGCAAATGTGTTGCACCATTTGCCCGTGTCGCCAACCAGCATTACGGAAGTCAGCCCCACCGATGTTACCAACAATTCGCTTAAAGCCTTACTGCTTCGTGTGTAATAGACGTCGTACTGCGCCGCCTCTTTATCCAACTTTGCGCACAGCGTCGCAACGGCGTTGGAATATTCTTTTGCTAAAATTCTTATCATTTGAACTACCTTAAAATTCAAATTTAACTGTATTTATGTTTCAGAATAATACCCCTTCATTTCGGTACAACTGATGATAAGCCTTTTCACGTTGAAGCAGGCAACACGGGATGCGCTTTGTTAACACATCGCCTGCGCCGTACAACGGGGAAGGACATAAAATTGCAAGATGACGAGGGGCAAATCTCAACAGCAATTATCCTCTAACAACCCTGCGTTGTTAGTCTTTTACTGTTTCTTTGAGCCGTCAGAAAACACTTTTCTGTTTTGCACGAGGTAAATCACACCGGAAACAATCGTGAGCAATGTCGCAACGGCAAACAAAGCGCTTGCAACAATGCAAATGTATCTTCCTGCCGATTGCCACCAATTTTCCATGGATATAGGGACATATCTTTCCCCTATTTTGCAGAAAACCAAAAGCGGCAAACTTACATCCTGAAAAATCGTTTTGATTTTTCCGTAAACGTTTGCTTGCACCACAATTCCCTTTGATGCGGCAATCATACGGACGGCGCTTATAAGCAGTTCTCTTGCAATAATCACCGTTGCACAACAAATAAGGAATATTGACGACGCATTTCCGTCCATTCCGTACTGCAACGGATTTGTGCCAACCACGCAAAACAGCGCAGCAGTTACCAAAACTTTGTCCGCCATCGGATCCAGCAACTTGCCCAAATCCGTTACCATATTGTATTTTCTGGCAATGTAGCCGTCCAAAAAATCGGTGAACGCCGCCAAAACAAACACAACGACAGCCCATACAGGCGAAAGAAAATATGCCACGATAAACAGCGGTATCATGCACATTCTTACCACGGAAAGAGTATTTGGCAAATTCATGATACAACCTCTCCTATCAAATCATATTCCAAAACGTCAGTCATTTTAACGTTTACAAAATCGCCGTCATTTAACGGTTTTGCCGAATAGATGTACACCACGCCGTCTATTTCCGGACACATAAATTCCGTCCTGCCCTTGTAGACGTAAAAATTGTCTTCTTTGTTAGAAAATTGGTCGACAACGCACTCATAAACTTTGCCGATATCGTTTTGCAACAGTTGTGCGACAACACGGTGCTGTACTTTGTATAATTGTTTTACATACGCTTTTTTCTTTGCCGCATGCACCTGATTGGGCATTTTTGCGGCGACAGTGCCATCTTCACGTGAATAGGCAAAAAAACCGACGTTTCGCAGACGGTACTTTTGTAAAAACTGCGCAACTTCTTGCACCGTTTCTTCCGTTTCGCCCGGGAAACCGCAAATAAAAGTGGAACGCACTTGTATTTTCGGGGTTGATTTCTCCAACCTGTCAAACAAGATACGCACACCCTCCGCCGTCGAACGTCTGTTCATCGCTTTTAGCATTGCGCCGTTCACATGTTGCAGAGGTATGTCGATGTATTTGACAATTTTGGGATTAGTTTCAATTTCCCTGATCAATTTTTCGTCCGTAAGTTCGGGGTAGCAATACAGCAGACGCAACCATTTGATTCCGTCAATTTTGCTCAATTGCCGTAACAATTCCACCAATTTTGGTTCGCCGTACAGGTCAGAACCGTACTTTGTGGTGTCCTGCGCTACCAAAATGAGTTCCTTTACGCCACCTGCAGCCAACTTTGTTGCCTGCTCCACTACCTGCTCCATCGGCACGGAACGAAACCGTCCACGTATGTACGGAATAAGACAGTAGGAACAAAAGTTGTTGCACCCGTCGCCAAGTTTCAAATAGGCAAAATGCGACGGAGTCGTAAGCACCCTTTCCCCGAAAGTTATGTTGCAGGGATTGCCTTGGTTGTACAGTTTTCTGTTTCCTGCAAGCGTTTCGGCAACGATATCGCAAATGTTTTGGTACTCGTTGGTACCCACCACGGCGTCCGCTTCGTCCAGTCCGTCAAAAATTTCCTTGCCGAACTTCTGTCCGAGACACCCTGTTACGATAAGTTTTTTGCAACTGCCGTTGTCCTTGTAGTGGAACATTTCCATTACCGTGTCTATGGCTTCCTTTCGGGAAGATTCCAAAAATGCACAGGTATTGACAATGATAACGTCGGCATTTGCAGCGTCTGCGGTAATTTCGTAGCCACCACGCTGCAAGTTTGCCAGCATAACTTCGGTATCTACTCTGTTTTTGTCGCATCCCAAAGATACGACGCCTACTTTTGTACTCATAAAATATCAGTCTTCCATATCGGGGAAAAGATTGTCGAGGTCTTCAAGCGACACCAACACTCTCACGGGTTTTGTGCTTGTTTCGTTGGAAGCAAGTTCTTCGACGTAATGCAGTTTCTGCAAACTGTCCATAATGCGTCCGGCACGGTTAAAACCAATTTTCAGCGAACGCTGAATGGACGCAATGGAAGCACGGCCACCCTGTCTTTCCAGCCAGAAACGCAAGGCTTTTTTGCAGTAGGGGTCCAACTTTTCCTCTTTATCGTCACCCGATTCATCCTGTTCGGGTTCTTGCTGCGGCTGCTGTTTGGACACAAAAATCTCTTGCGAAATTTTTTCGTCGTAATACACTTCGTTTTGAGCGCAGATGTACTGCACAAGTTCGGCAATCTCTTCGTTTTCTATGAGCGCACCCTGCGCACGCAACAAACCGGACTTGCTGGGGTTCATGTACAGCATATCGCCGTAGCCCAACAACTTTTCCGCACCGCCGACGTTGAGAATCGTGATGCTGTCCTGCGGCGACGATACTTTGAACGCCACACGGCAGGGAAGGTTGGTTTTGATTGTTCCTGTGATTGTCTTTACGTCGGGACGCTGTGTGGCAAGCACTATGTGGATACCTGCCGCTCTGGATTTTTGCGCTAACCGTTGAAGTTTCGCTTCAAAATTCTTCTGACACACAGTCATCAGGTCTGCCAACTCGTCCACGACAAGCACCAGATAGGGCAAACGCTGAGTAATTTTGGGATTTATCTTTGCGTTGTACTCTGTAATGTTGGCAACGCCGTTTTGTCTGAACAGTTGATAACGTGATTCCATTTCGGAAATGAGGTAGTCCATGCCCGCCAAAGCGTCGTTGGCAACGGTGATTGTTTCGCTTGTGAGCATGTGAGGAATGCCGTTGTAACGGGAAAGTTCCACGAATTTGGGGTCTACCATAACGAAACGCAGATATTCCGGTCCGTAACGGTACATCATGCTTACAATCATTGTGTTGAGGAATACGCTCTTTCCGGAACCGGTAGTTCCCGCAACCAGAAGGTGAGGCAACTTTGCAAGGTCGGCAATGATTATTTCACCGGAAATTTCCTGACCGATAACAAATACAAGTTCGCCCTTTTTCTCTCTGAATTCCTTGGATTCCAACAGCGTGCGCAGCATTACAGGTGTACGCACCTTGTTTGCAACTTCGATACCCACCAAGTTTGTGCCTTGCACGGGGGCTTCGATGCGGATTTCATCCTGCGCTTCCAAGCAAGCCTTTATATCGGCGGAATATTGTTTGAAATCGCTCATTCTGGTTTTAAGAGAAGTTACGCTGAACAAGTACCTTGTAACAGTCGGTCCGACAACCTGCCCTGCGGATTCTATCTTGATTCCGAACACCGCAAGTTTGTTTACGATAGCCTGCGCCGCCTTTTCACGGTACTCGGAGTCGTCCTCTGCCACCACAGTGGCTTCGTTGAGCAAGTCGAGAGGAGGAGTAACATACTTGGGGTATTTGTGAATTTTTTCCTCTGCCTTGCGTATTTCTTCCTTTGTGTGGAAATCGTACCCCACCTGCATGCCACCGGGAACAGGCGTTACTTTGTCGACAGGCACAAGTTCTTTCTCGTCGTCTTTCTCATCGACAGTAACGGGTTTGTCCTTGGACGGCTCGGAGTTGTCTTCCTCAGACGCCGTTTCAACAGGCGGAGTTTGCTCCACAAACACGTCGGTAACGTCCACCTCTTCCCTCACAGGGCTGTAAGTTTCGCTTTCCTCGCTTTTTTGCTCAACGACAGGCTCTTGTTTGGGGGCAGATTCTTCCTGCTTGGGAATTATCCACTCGCCCTCGGTAACAACAGGCTTTTTACGGTCGTATCCGCTTTCGTGCGAAGTGGCACGCCAATCTCCGTCTGCGGAAGTCGTGGTTTTCGGCTGTTCTTCCTGTTGCGTTTGAGGTGTGAAAAATCCTTTGACACCTATTTCGTCGTCGTTGGGGAAGTCGTCGTCCTCTACACTGTTTTGTTTGGTCTGACGGAAAAATCCCGATGAAGGCTCCTGCATCTGCGGAGCGGAACGGGGAAACAAAATTTCTTCGGCAGAAGGTTTGCTCACTTCGGATTTTGCATCCAAAGTGGATTGATCTGCAGTTTTGTACACTTCCGACGTCGTAACGTCTTCGCCTGCAAGAGAACTTTCGTTGCCGGAAAACAAAATTTTGATGGCTCTTTCACGCTCGTCTTCGATGTGTTCTTCCTGCTTCGTTGTGGATGAAGGCACCAAATCTGCAGGGGAATTCTTCTGTACAGGTTTGGAAAGGGCAATTTTGCCTGTGAAGTAACTGAAAAAGAAATCTCCGGTGACTATCACCGACCACGCCAGCAAACCGAACAAAACCACCGAAGCCCCATAGATGGTGATTACTCGCTGCAATCCGTACACTATCGTTCCGAAGACAATTCCGCCGAAGGTAGGAACTCCCGAATAGTAGTTGTACACAAGCGAGGCGTATTCCCCGAAAGGAATGATACTGCCGTCGCCGTAGCACAGAAACACTGTAGTGAACATATGCACAAGCAACACTATTTCAACAAAAAGCATGCAGAAGTGAGCAATGTATTTGGAGGGAATTTTTATTGTTTTGCCTGCAAGCAAAAAGGAACAGCACACAATTACGGCTATCATAAGCCCATAAAACGCCATTCCGAAACATCCCACGAAAAAGTTTGCGACATCTTTCAGCCATGAGTTGAAAAACCTGCCGCAAAATGCAAAGATGATAAGCAATGCAGATATCGCAACGGCAATGGAACACCCTATTTTCTTTTGTGTCGTAATGTTTTTGCCCATAATGCCAACAACCTCCAACAAAAAAACCGTTTACAGTGCGTAAACGGTACTGTAAACAAGACAAATCGTATTTTGTAATATTATACAGTATATTTACCAAATAATCAACACTTCAAAATTAAAGTGTGACACATTTTTTTTACTTTTTCAAACGCCGCACGAATAGCACGTCGTGCGATGACCAAATTTTGTCGTGCCAGACTTTATCGTTTTTTACACGGTCGGCTACGCCAAAAGACTTGCCGTTAAAATGAAAATACACTAAAAACGCCGAGTTAAATTAGACATTGATTTTGCAAGGATAAACGTTAATGTCGCATGCAAAGGCAGATTCTTGCTACGCTATGCCAAGCAGTCTGATTTTTTCACATTGCCCAGTAAACACAAAATTCCTGCCATCCCTGCACAAATGATAGATATCTTAAAAAGCCGATAAGTTTAAGCGTTGATTTGCGAAGATAACGCCAGTTTTGAAAAAATTTTGCTGTGATTGCAAATTAACGTTAGTTTTGAAAATACAGAATTTAACTACGCATGCAAACTGTCAGTTGTTGTTGACGGTTGTTTAAGCAAAAACCGTCAAGTTGATACTCAAATTGTAAAAAAACGCCAAAGGTTTTGGCGTTTTCAAATTATCTCGAATTTTATACGTTTTGTGTGTGCATGTTTTTGCAACCTAAATGTGCAGTTGCGAAATTTTGTCAAAATTTTTGTGTTGTTTTCCCACATAGGAACTGGCAAAACCCTGCGAAAAAAGTCGACGTGCCAAGTCGTTTACTTCTCTTACGGTAACTGCACGGTATTTTTCCACCTCATTTTCTGCATTGTACACCGTGCCAGTTTTAAGCAGACATCTTCCGAACAAACGCATAAGCGTCATATTGTTTTCCAAACTCATGTACAAACCGTTTACAGCCTGCACCTGCGCACGGACAAGTTCCTGCTGAGTAACGCCTTTGTCCAAAAATTCATTCAATTCCGCTTTAAGCAAATCGCAATACTTTTCTATGTTGGAACCGCTCAATGCGGCGTAAATTTCCAACATTCCACAGTTGGAATAGAAGGAAGGATAGGAATAGACGGAATACACCAAACCGTGTTTTTCACGTATTGTCTGAAAAAGTCTGCTGGAAGTTGCTCCGCCCAGAATGCCGGAAAGAATACTCAAGGCATATCTATCGGAAGAATTCAAGGCACAACCGCCGACGGCAACTTCCAAGTGGCATTGTTCAATGTCTTTGAACCGATGCACGAATTCCGACGTGTAGGTCACTTTCGGTTCTGTTTCAGGCAAAACAGCAACCATTCTTTCAAAGTGCGTTTCAAAATAATTTTCCACCAACTTGTCCAACTTTGCAAAGTCAAAGTTGCCCGCAACGGAAATGACTGTGTTGTATGGAATGTAATGTTTTTCCTTGTAATTTTTGATACTATGTCTGTCACAGTATTTTATGTTGTCGGGTAAACCGAGAATAGTTTGCCCTAACGGCTGATTTTTGAACAGCGCAGCGGATATTGCGTCCTGGCTTACATCGTCGGGCGTATCCTCGCTCATGTTTATTTCCTCTATCACTACGCTTTTTTCACGTTCCAGTTCTTCTTCGGCAAACTCCGAGAAAAAGTACAAGTCGGAAAGCAAATCCACGCACTTTTCCAAATCGCTTGAAACGCTTTTTGTGTAGTAGCAGGTGCAGTCCTTGGAAGTGAAGGCATTGAGATTTGCACCGATATCGTCCATTTCTTCCGATATCTGCCTGGCGCTTCTTCTTTTTGTACCTTTGAAAAACATGTGTTCTATAAAATGCGAGTAGCCGTTTTCCTTCTCACTTTCTTTCACACAACCTACATCCACATACACTCCCAGACTGACAGTGTAACAGTTTTCCGTTTTCTTTGCCACAAGACGCAATCCGCTTGGGTATTGTTTGTAAAATTCCATCTATACTCCCAACATTTCTCCAACCGTAACAGGTTGTATATTTTTATCTAAATAGTACTTGACTATGTCTTCCAACACACGCAACGTGTGCGCAGTGGGATGCATCAAAATAAGTTCGCCGCCTTCCGTTTCCTTTGTTGCACGGGTGTACACCAAACTGCTGTCCTTATCCCGCCAATCCACAGTGTCCCTCGACCACAGCACCGTTTTCATGCCGTTGTCGTAGGCGGCTTTCAGCGTGTCGTCGTTGAAGTCGCCCCCTGGCGGGGCAAACAACGTCGGAAAAACACCGCACACGGAAAACACAAGTTTTGAACAGTTGACTATTTCGTCGACGTTCCCGTCGTAGGAAAGTTGACTTTGCATTTTGTGGTAAAAGCCGTGATTTCCCAGTTCGTGTCCGGCATCGTGTATTTTAATTACATACTGCGGATTTTCCGCCACCCAAACGCCGCCGACAAAAAACGTGGCTTTTACACCGTACTTTTCAAAGATTTCCAAAAATCCGTCCAAATATTCCGTTCCCCAATAGACGTTTATCATCAGGCACACTTTGTCGGAACTTTGACCTCGGTAAACGGGAGAATAATCCTGCCCGTGAAAGACGTTGGCTGCCGAGCCGAACAGACTAACTGCGGAAATACACAAAATAAGCGCTACCAAAACGACGTTAACGATAATATGTGAAAAAAACTTTCCTTTCAATCCATTGCTCCGCAATATTATATTGCAAAACAACGACAATTTTGACCACAGATTTAAGAATATACTACTTTTACGCCCATGTCAACATTTACGGCAAAATAAAGTGGACTGCGCTCAGCACAATCCACATAAACATCTTTTTACTGTTTCTTCGCAACAAACTTTCCCAAAATCAATCGTAGAAACTTTCCCAAAAAAGACGGCAATTTGTAACAGACAATTTTGTTTTTCATACACTTCTCCAAGGTTTTTGGTAAATTATATGCAATGTCGTTACAAAATGCGACAAAAAAATTATTTGCGTTTCAAAGCCTTCAAGGTGCTTATCATGGCTTTTCTGTCCGCACAGTGCAACAAGGCGCTACCCACCACCAACACATCGGCACCACTGTTCACAACGGTTTGCGCATTTTCCGCATTGATTCCGCCGTCCACCTGAATTAACTTGTCAGGATAAAGTCTTCTGGCCTTGGCAATTTTTTCCGTGGAATTTGCAATAAATTTTTGTCCGCCAAAGCCGGGTTCTACCGACATAATCAAAATCATGTCGAACAAAGAGGAATACGGCAAAAGTTGTTCCACATCCGTTGCAGGCTTCAAAGATATGCCCACTTTGCAACCGCATTCTTTTATCGCTCGGCAGGTGGAAGCAACATCGTCGTCGCTTTCCAGATGAAAGGTAATCCAATCGGCCCCGACAGCGGCGAAACGACTGACGTAACGCAACGGGTGGCGTATCATCAGGTGAACGTCAAGAGGGATTGTTACCGCTTTGTCTATTGCCTCCACCACGGGAAGACCAAAAGACAAATTGGGCACGAATTCGCCGTCCATAACGTCGCAATGAATCCAGTCCGCTCCGCTTTTTTCCAAAGAAACGCATTCCTCGGCAAGTTTGCCGAAATCGGCATTCAAAACAGACGGGCTAACGAGAATTTTCATATTAACTCCTTTCAGTAAATTTGTTGTAATCGGATTTTGCCTCTCAACGACGTTTTATGCCGACGTTTCGCAGGCATTTTCAGCAAACAATAAATCGCTTTTGACTTTCAAAACGTCAAACATGCGCAATAATCCGAACGCTTGCAATGAACTACACCACAAGCAATTCCGATTTTTCTGCCGTACTTTGAAAGCGAAAAGGTAAAACATCGGAAATCTGCACAAATTCAAGCGAAAAGCCTAAAATGCTTTTTCAAGCAAAACAAACGCTAGTATTTCCGTTTTTCCTCTTCAACAAGTTCGGCATATTCTTCAATGTAACGGTCGTATCTTTCCTTGCAAAGTTTACCATCCGCAACGGCTTTCTTTACTGCGCAATTTGGCTCGACCGTGTGCGTGCAGGAATGATATCTGCACCCTGAAGAAATTTTCACAAAATCGTCAAGATACAGACGCAATTCCTCAGAACGAATATTTTGCAAAGTAAGCAGCGAAAATCCGCACGTATCGACAATGAAACCGCCCAACACTTTGTGCAGACTGCTGTGCCGTGTCGTGTGCATTCCACGCCCCGTTTTTTCCGACAATCCGCCTGTTTTTCCGTTAAATTCCGGCAACAACGCATTGAGTATGGAAGTTTTGCCTACAGCCGATTGTCCTGCAAAACACACAACTTTCCCCTCGATGAAACGGCGCAAAACCTCAACGGATTGTGTGTCAAAGGCGGAAACTGATACTATGTCACAAATAGTATTGTAATTTTTGCGTATTTCCAATGCAGTTCCGTCGTCTATGTCCACTTTGTTGACGACAATTACAGGCTCGATGCCCTGTTGAAAACAATTTATCAGCACTTTGTCTGCTAAATAGAGGTCAGGCTGAGGCTGACACGCCAAAACCAACAAACACACGTCCACATTCGCAACTTCCGGCCTTGTCAACTTGTTTTTTCTGAGAAGAATTTCCACAATATTGCCTTTTCCACGGTGCAAATCTTCAAAGAGAACAATGTCGCCCACCACCACGTCAAAGTCGTTGTAGCGCAACTTTTTGGGTGAAAAGCAGGTGTATTTTTTGTCATCGCACAGTACGGAAAAAACACCGCCGACGCCCTTGGTAACAATACCTCGCAAAAGGTCAGTTTTCATTTGTTGTTTCCTCCGCAAGATACCTTCGGCGCAGTTGCCCGCATGCCCCCTCGATGTCCTGCCCCATTGTACGGCGACGTGTGGCGGAAATGCCCAATTTTTCGAGGTAGGAGAGAAATTTTTTCAGATTATTTTCGCTTGTACCTTTCAAACCCGTTTCTCTCACAGGGTTTAATGCAATCACATTCACATGCACCGACATTCCACGCAAATGCGAGGCAAGTTTCACGGCGTGCGAATAGGAATCGTTCTGCCCGTCAATGAGGGTGTATTCCACTATTACACGTCTGCCTGTTTTTTCGAAGTAGTACCTGCACGCATCAATAGTTTGCGATACGTCGTAGGCGTTGGCAATGGGCATGATTTGCCTGCGTTGCTCGTCAAAAGGATTGTGCAAACTTAAAGTGAGATTTACGGAAAAATCCATGTCTGCCAGTTTGCGTATTGCAGGAACAATTCCGCATGTGGAAAGAGAAATGTTTCTTTCGGAAATATTGATACCGTCAGGATGCGAAACGAGATGCAAAAATTTTGTAACGTTGTCAAAATTGTCCAGCGGTTCGCCGCTTCCCATCATAACAATGTTTGTAACGTAACGTGAGTTACCGTCGCCCAATGCGTTTACGCTCAGCACTTCGCCCAGAATTTCGCCTGCGGTAAGATTCCTTACAAGACCGCCCAATGTGCTGGCGCAAAATTTGCATCCCATGCGACATCCCACCTGGCTGGACACGCACAAAGTATTGCCGTACTTGTAGCGCATCAACACGCCTTCCACCACGTTTCCGTCAGTAAGTTGAAAAAGAAATTTCTGTGTGCCGTCGGAGGACGTCAGTGTTTTTATTATTTTTGCCGAAACGGCTACGCAATTTTCCGAAAGTTTCTGACGCAAATCTTTGGAAATATTTGTCATTGAGTCAAAATCAACGCACTTTGTAAGCCAGCCGAAAATTTGCTTGGCGACAAAAGGTTTTGCGCCGAATTGTGCAGTTACAAACTGCGTCAGTTCTTCCAATGAAAAATCGTTCAAAATTGTTTTCATGCTAGTTGTTTCTCACCAATGCCGCAAGGAAAAATCCCTGCATCCCGTCTTTGTAGGGTAAAAATTGATAGGTGCTTTTGCCCTGCGTTTGCGGTAACTGCGGAATATCTATCGTTCCGAGAGAAAATTCGCAATGTCGCTTCAAAAATTTGCGTATATTTTGTCCGTTTTCGTTGTCAAACACCGTGCATGTGGAATAAATGAGTCTTCCGCCCACCTTTACGTAGTTACAACAGTTTTCCAAAATTGAGTACTGCAACTTCATGAGGTTGGAAATGTCGATGTTTTCCCTGAAAAGTTTAATGTCGGGACGGGAATCCAACACGCCGAAACCGCTGCAAGGCACATCGCAAAGCACGGCGTCGAAACCTTTTTCCCACTTTGCGTTGTACTGCGTCATATCCGCACAAAAGGTGTCCAACTGTACGCCCATGCGAGATGCATATTGGCGTATCAAGTCTACCCTGTGTGCATGAACGTCACAGGCTACAACATGCGCATTTGGACAAAGTTGTTTGACATACACCGCTTTTCCGCCAGGCGCCGAACAACAGTCCAACACCTCGGCAGGGCTTGCGCTTGCTACCGCCCTTGCTACCGCCATGGAAGACAGACTTTGCGGTGTGAAGGTACCGTCCGACACGGGCAGTTTTCCTTCCGTTAAAAAGGCGTCGGGGAAAACCGTCGGAATAAGTACGGAAAAATTTTCCTTTGCCTTGTCTTCGGCAATTCTCACAGACGTCTTACCGTCAGGTACAAATGAAACAATCTTTTCGGCGACATCCGTTCCGTAATCTTTTATAAGTTTGCGCAACGCCCACTCAGGGTAGGAATACTTCACCGAAAGGCGTGTTACGGCATCCTCTGGGTAGTCGTCGAACTGTTTTACCGAAAGGGACATTTTTTTCAGCGTAGCGTTTACAAAACCCACCTGACGTCTGTCTTCGGTAATTTTAGCCAACTCGGCGCAGTCGTTGACAACTGTGTACACCGGTAGCGACAAATTAAGCAGACAGTACAAACCTATTTCAAAAACAATAAGCACGTCCCCTTTGGGCATTTTGCGCACGTATTTTGACAGTATGTACTTCAATTTGATGTCTTCATCCAGCACACCGTACACGATTTTTGTAATAAGCGCTCTGTTCTGCGAGGTACAACTTTGCAAAGTTTTGTTCAAAACCAAAGTGGAAAACGCCCGCTGCTGGAAAACCTGACGCAAAGTTTCAAAACTTTTCAAAAATGCAACGTTCATTACTCACCCAACACCGTGCCAAGGGCAATACGTTTTCCGCACAGAAAACTCACAATGTCCAGACGCTTTGCGTTTTGCAGTTGAAGTTTGGTAACATACACTGCGTTACCGTCACCGCACATTACGGCAAGAGATTTTTTGCCGCTTTCCACTACCTCTCCACACTTGCCCTGATAGGCTTTGTCGCAGGGAATAAGTTGAAATATTTTGAGATGAGCACCATGCAATGTCGTCCAACCGCCTATGTCGGGAGAAAGCGCCCTGACCAGATTTACAAGTTGCCGTGCAGGCAGCGACCAATCTATCTTTTCCTGTTCGGCAGTTATTTTTGCGGAAAATGTCGCTTCTTCCTCCGCTTGCGGCGTGTACACGGCGGTGCCCTTTTCAATTTGCTTCAACGCCTCGGAAACACACTCCGCCCCCAACACTGCCATTCTGTCAAAAAGTTCGCCGCTTGTTTCAAGGGGTGCAATGTCCAAAGATTTTTGCAGTATAATGTCCCCCGCATCTACCTGACGCACGGTTTTCAAAATGGTAATGCCCGTTTTTTGTAAGCCTGTCAGCACAGCGTACTGAATAGGTGCCGCTCCACGCAGTTTTGGCAAAAGAGAACCGTGTATGTTGATTATGCCGTGTGTCGGAATGTCTATTATTTCCTGCGACAAAATCTGACCGTACGCCGCCGTTACCATAATATCCGGTTTAAGCGCTTTCAACGTGTCCACACCGTCACGGGAAATTTTTTCAAACTGAAAAAGAGGCACGTTGTGTTGCAATGCAAACTTTTTAACGGGGGAAAATTCCGTCTTTCCTCTTGCCCCCGCTTTGTCGGGCTGACACACGCATGCAATAAGTTGATGTTCTTCGTAGATGCGTTGCAACGCAGGCAAGCCGAAATCGGGCGTGCCTAAAAATATAACCTTTAACGCCATTTTTACCTCCAATTTGCGCAAACACCGAAAAAACGCCCTTTTACGTCAAATGCTTTCGCAGACTTTTCAATCCAAAATTTTCTTTATCATTTTGTCGGCAAACAGAATACCGTCCAGATGGTCCATTTCGTGCAGGAATACCCTTGCAAAGTAACCTTCGGCGTGCTGTTTGTGTTTTACTCCGTATCTGTCAAAGTACTCCACATCTATTTTTTCCGGACGTTCCACCAAACCACGGAATCCGACAACGGAAAGACAGCCCTCGTTGTCCACGCATTTGCCTTCGCTGTGTTTCAACACGGGGTTTACCAATTCGTACAGCACATCGTCGTATTCCACAATGCACACACGCTTCAACACGCCTACCTGAGGGGCGGCAAGTCCCAACCCTTCGGCGAAATGCAGCGTGTCCGCCATGTCGTCCAACAACTGATGCAATTTACTGTCAAAATTTTCCACAGGTTTGGATATTTTCCTCAAAAGAGGGTCTCCCATTTTAACAATGTTTCTTCTAGCCATAAATTCACCTTTCAAGATAAGTTTTGCGGATTGCGTTCGGCAAAAACGGAAACGTCACTTCGCTGTTTGGCGTTTACCACGTCAAACACTTCCGAAATAATTTCCTCCGCATATTTTTCGTCAAGTTTCATCAATATCTGAAAACGATACTTCTTTTCCGCACGTTTCAACGGACAGCGCATTTTGTCAAGGTACAAAAAAGCCTGCGGTTTTTGCTGACGCAGATTACAAAGTTTTGCAAACTGCGCCGTCAACTCATCTATGCAATGTTTTTCGTCCTCACCCTGAAAAAGCACTCTCACTATTTCCGTAAAGGGCGGAAATCCCGCCGCCTCACGTATGCCTATTTCCCTTTTGTAAAATCCAAGGTAGTCCTGTCTGGCGGCAAACGTCAGACAGTAGTGATTGGGCGTGTACGTCTGCAACACTACTTTTCCGTCGTCAACGCTTCTGCCGCTACGGCCTGCCACCTGCGTCAGAAGTTGGAAAGTTCTTTCGCTTGCCATGTAATCGTCGTGATGCAAACTTTGGTCGCCGTCAAGTATTCCCACCAAAGTTACCTTGGGAAAATCATGTCCTTTGGCTATCATTTGCGTGCCGACAAGAATCTGCGCTTCTTCCCGGGCAAACGCTTCCAAAATTTTGCCGTGGCTTTCCTTCGTCTGAGTGGTGTCGGCGTCCATACGCAATATCTTTACGCCGGGAAATGCCTGTTGAAGCAAAGAAACAATCTGTTGAGTGCCGATTCTTCCCTGTCGGAAACTTTCCTCGTGGCAGTTGGGACACTTTGTCAACATGTAGTACTTTTTGCCGCAATAGTGACATTTAAGCAAATTTTCCTCTCGGTGCACAGTCAAACTTACATCGCAGTCGGAACATTTTGCCACATACCCGCACTTAGTACACATAAGGAAGGAAGAGTACCCTCTTCTGTTGAGGAAAATCATTGCCTGATTGCCCTTGTCCAAAGTTTCTTTCAGTTCCTGCAAAAGTAAACGAGAAAAAATTCCACGGTGGCCTGCCGCCACTTCCTTGGACATGTTGACTATTTCCACTTTGGGCAACGGCTTTTTGTTTATTCTTTCCGGCAAAGACAACAGTTTGAGTTTGCCACGTTGCGCATCGTAAAATGCCGAAAGACTGGGGGTTGCACTACCCAAAATAAGCAAAGCCTTTTCCTGCTGCGCACGGAATGACGCCACCTGAATGGCGTCGTAACGTGGATTGAAATCGGAAACGTAACTTGCGTCGTGTTCCTCATCCACTATTATTGCGCCGATGTTGTCCAATGGAGCAAATACGGCACTTCTCGCACCTATGGCAATTTGTGCCTCGCCTTTTTTCAGACGAAGCCACTCGTCGTAGCGTTCGCCCGCCGAAAGTCCGCTGTGAAGCAAAGCCACTGCATTGCCGAAACGCTCACGCAACTGTCGCAACATGTTGGGAGTGAGAGAAATTTCCGGCACAAGCATTATCGCTGTTTTTCCCTGTCTGACAATGGCGTCGATAACTGTGAGATAAACTTCTGTTTTACCGGAACCGGTAACCCCGTGAAGAAGATACTTACCGCTTCCGTCCTGCAACAACGTGTCCACTACTTTCTGTTGTGCATCGGTGAGAATTTTTGCGGTGGCAGTTTGCAACGGCAAATTTCTGTAAGGCGTCCTGTTGACAGACATTTCGAAAACAGAAACAACACCCTTTTTGCACAGCGCATTCAATGCGGCGTTGCCGAACATTGCATTGAGTTTTTCACATGCGGTTGCGCCTTCCTTTTGGAGATACTCCGCCAACTGACGCTGTTTTACGGCGTTTTGTTTCAGTTGAGGCAAAACCTCGGAAGAAGGCACGGCAAGTTGCGCAAACTTTTTGGACAACGATTTCACCCTTCCGCCACGCATTTGTGCAGGAATAAAAAGCCTGAGAACGTCCACCCAACGCAGATTGTACTGTTTGCGCATATATTCGCCCAACTGCAACAAGTTTTGCGAAACTGCCGTGAAGTCGTCCAAAGGCCTTATTATCTCTTTGATTTTCTCCGAAGGGTAATCGGTTGTTTCCTGCTGACCGACAATAAATCCCTCCACGATTCTGTTTGCAAAGTTCACCAGAACTCTGCTTCCGACTGCGTAATTTTCCCCTTTGTAATGGAAAATCCTGTCCACTTCGCTTGCGGAAACATCTACAATAACGGAATAAATCATTTGCCGATAGCCCTGTCCAAAATCAAGTCGGCAACGTCGGCTTTGGACATTTCGGGGTACTTCTTCTCTCCGTTTTTGTCCAACAACGTAACCACGTTTGTGTCGCTTCCGAACACGCTGTTGTGCTTAACGTCGTTCAGCACGGCAAGATCGGCATGCTTTTCCGCAAGTTTTTTGCGTGCGTTCTCCTCTCCGTGATCCGTTTCGGCGGAAAACACGCACAAGAAGGCGTTTTTCTTAACTTCGCCCACCGCTTTGGCTATGTCGGGATTTTTGACAAATTCCACAACAAGGTTTTGCGTTTTAATTTTGCTTTCGGAAAACTGCTTGGGTTTGTAATCGCAGGGGGCTGCCGCCATAACGAAAATGTCCGTTCCGTCAACGTGGCGGAGCGTTTCCTCGTACATCTGCTCCGTTGTCTCCACATTTACGACATTTGCGCCTTGGGGGACTTCCGCAGTGTGCCTTGCCAGCACAAGCGTTACCTCCGCCCCACGTGCCAAAGCACGTTGGGCAACCGCACACCCCATTTTACCGCTGGAAAAATTGGTGATAAAACGCACGTCGTCAAGTTTTTCCAACGTTGCGCCACAGGTTACTACCACTTTTTTACCCTGCAAATCCTGCACGGGACACAGCAGTTTTTCGCAATAATCCACAATTACCTGCGGTTCCGCCAACCTGCCGTCGCCAATGTCGCCGCACGCCAGAAATCCGCACCCTGCCTGTACAACGTGAACGCCACGCTTTTGCAACTTTTGCAAATTTTCCGTAAAAGCGTCGCTGTGGTACATATTTTTGTTCATTGCAGGACAAATAACCACAGGCGCAGTTGTAGCCATAAGCGTCGTGGAAAGCATATCGTCGGCAATGCCGTTGGCAAATTTACCTACAATATTAGCCGTTGCGGGACACACCAAAAACAAATCTGCCTTTTGAGCAAGGGAAATATGCTCTACTTCCCAATGTTTCTTTTGGGCAAACATGTCCGTTGTAACAGGTCGGTTGGACAAAGTTTCAAACGTCAACGGAGTTACGAATTGGGTGGCGTGTTCCGTCATTATGACGTCAACGTTTGCGCCGAGTTTTTTCAGTCCGCGCACCACCTGACATGCCTTGTACACGGCAATTCCTCCGGTAACGCCCAAAACTACGTTTTTACCTTTCAATGTCAGCATGTTTATTTTTTAATTTCCGTAATTCCTTCGGCAAACTCGTTTGCCGCATAAGAGATGGGTTTGATGTTTTGAGGCAATTCCGTGCTGTTGTTCAATTCCTTTGCACGCTTTGCCACAACACAACAAAGAGCGTACTTGTCGCCTGCTTTTGCCGTCAATTCGTCAATAGGGGGTTTTGTAATCATTTCCTTCTCTCCTTCAAAATTTCGATAATTTCGTTTACGGCTCTGTCAACGTTGTCGTTCATAATGCAGTAGTCGTACTTGCTGCGCTGAGCCAGTTCCAATTTGTTTCTTGCCATACGAATCTGTATTTTGTCCGGCGTTTCCGAACCACGCTGAACAAGTCTTTCGTAAAGAGCCTGTTCGCTGGGCGCCTCTATGAAAAACAAAATGCTGTCGGGATAGTTTTGCTTGACCTGCAATGCGCCTTTAACGTCAATTTCCAAAATTACGTCCTTTCCGAAATTGAGCATATCCACAACAAATTTTTTGGGCGTACCGTAGTAGTTTTCAAAATGCTGGTCGTATTCCAGAAGTTCGTTGTTCTTCACCATTTCCAAAAAGGTTTCCGTCGATACGAAAAAGTAACTTCTGTCCTTTCTTTCGTTGGGACGTGGCGCACGTGTCGTTGCCGAACGTGATATCACCAAGTCGGGCATCAGACGCAACAGTTCTGCACAAATAGTTCCTTTGCCTGCTCCGCTGGGGCCGGACAAAATAATCAGTTTACCTTTTTTTCTTTCTTCCATATTGTACCTCTTTTTTGTGTTTGTGATTATTCCAGGTTCTGCACCTGTTCCCTCATTTTTTCCACTTCGTTTTTCATGTCCAACGCAATGTTTGTGAGATCGGTGCTGTTGGATTTACTGCAAATGGTGTTTACTTCACGGTTGAATTCCTGCACCAAAAAATCCAGTTTCTTTCCGACAGGTTGTTCTGTCGATAAAATTTCCTTTGCGTGCAAAATGTGAGTGGCAAGACGTGTAGTTTCCTCGTCGATGCAGCATTTGTCTGCAAAGAAGCACACTTCGTTGGCAAGTTTTGCTTCATCGATTTCTACGCCCTGCAAAGCACTTTCCACCCTCTGGCGCAGTTTTTCACGGTAATTTTCCACAACGGCAGGGGCAAATTCTTTGATTTTGAGCAAAAGTTGCTGCATGACGTCAAGTTTTTTCAATAAATCCTCTCGCAGTCTGTTGCCTTCTTCCTCACGCATGACGTTCAGTTGACCTAACGCCTGCGTCAACGCCTCCTGCATCATGTCACGCAAAACCGATTCGTCTTCCACAGCCTGTTCCACCGATAACACGTCGCCGCAACGCATAAGCGCAGTAAGGGCAAAATCGTCGTGAAGTTGCGGAAACTCGTTGCTGAGTTTACTTGCCGCTTCAACGTAACCTTTTGCCAAGGCTAAATCTGCCGTAACTACTTTGTCCGTTGTTCCAAGCAGACGGTAATTGACGTAAACGTCAATATGTCCACGGGCAACCTGTTGAGAAATCATGTTCCGCACGATGTCTTCCGCAAACAAAAACATGCGGGACATTTTTGTGGATATATCCAAAAAACGATGATTGACGCTTTTTAATTCCACAACAAGTTCCCTGTTGTCACGAAGGGAAACACCTTTGCCGTAACCGGTCATGCTTTTCATAAATTACCACCAAATTCACAATTATTCTGAAAATGTTTCACCGACAATTCCTATCTACGTATTATAGCACAACAGAAAAATTTAAGCAATTACTAAATAATATAAATAAAAAAATACTATGCAAAATTACCGTAAATTTCTGCCGTCAAACAACAAAAATGACCGCTGGAATGCACAGTGAAAGATTTTGACAATCAGATTACGAAGCATTTCAACCGAGATAAGGCACAAGAAACACAATTTGTATCGACACACAACCCGAAGCGTCTGCTTCTTTCGACTTTGAGAGCAATATTTTTCCACAAAACAGATACTATGTCTGTAATAGTGTTCTGCGTTTTGTTGTTTTTCGCCATAATCTAGCCTTTTGCGGCTGAAAAGTTGACTGAAACACACAAAAAAACACGCTGTCAATACAAATTACACTTGCTTTGTTTTCCTGCAAAAATACAGGGGTAAAACCTGTAAAATAATGCGTTTTACCCCTTTACGATACTGTCAAATTGTTGTTCGTCGATAATTTCTATTCCCAGACTTTGCGCTTTTTGCAACTTACTGCCTGCGTCTTCTCCGGCAACAACCAAGTTAACGGTTTTTGACACGGTGGAAGACACCTCTCCGCCGAGAGATTCGATAATTTTGGACGCCTCGCTTCTTGTGTAATGGGAAAGACTTCCCGTCAATACCACTTTTTTGCCGAGGAAAGGTCCTTTTTTCTCTTGCAGGTGCATTTGCGGATTTATTCCCGCTTCTTTAAGTTGACGTATTATTTCCAAATTTTGGCTTTCTTTGAAGTACTGCACTATGCCTTCCGCTACAACGTCGCCGATGCCGTCGATGGAGGTCAGTTGTTCCATTGTTGCTTTTTGCAAATTGTCTACGCTACCGAACATTGCAGCCAAGTCCTTTGCAGTAACGGTACCGACATTGTCCAGACCCAATGCATAAATAAATTGTGGCAACGCAACGTTTTTGCTTTTTTCCACGGCGTCAACGACATTTTGCGCTTTTTTATCTTTGAATCCCTCCAAAGTCAGCAACTGTTCCTTTGTCAGTCGATACAAATCCGCTACGGAACGCACGTCGAGTTTGTCTACCATGAGGTTCACGGTTTTGTCGCTCAGACCCTCTATGTCGCAGGCGCCCTTTTCGCAATAATGGGAAAGACGGGCGACAATTTGCGGGCGACAGTTTTCGGCATTGACGCAATACAGGTTTGCCCCAACTTCCTGCAACGGAAATCCGCAAGCGGGACACACGGTGGGCTTTACGATTTCTTCGCCCCCCTCCTCGGCAGCACCCAGCACTTCGGGAATTACATCATTGCTTCTTCTCACAAACACCAGGGCGTTGGTTTTAAGTTTTTTACGCAATATATCGCCAAAATTGTTTAGCGTTGCCCTGCGTATGGTGGCTCCGCACAGTTCAACCGCATCCAACTTGCCTATCGGGGTAAGTTTGCCCGTTCTTCCCACCTGCCACTCCACCTGATTGAGTCTTGTGGTGACCTGTTCGGCGTCAAACTTGTAGGCAATTGCCCATTTGGGAAATTTATCGGTGTAGCCCAATTTCTCCCTGACGGCAAAGTCATTGATTTTTATTACAACGCCGTCAATCAGAAAATCGAAGGAACTGCGTTTTTCCCCGATGTAATTTATTACCGCCTTTACCTCTTCAAACGTTTTTGCCCTCTTGAAAACGTAATTTGTCAGCATTCCGTTTTCCTGCAAGAACTTTACCAGTTGCGTTTGAGAATGTACCTGCAATCCCTCCTCGTAACCGTTGCTGTAAAAGACTACGTCAAGGTTACGTTGCGCCGTTACTTTTGGGTCGAGGTTGCGTATTGCACCTGCTGCGGCATTGCGTGCATTTTTCAGAATGTCCTTTGGATGCTCCCTGTTGTACTTTTCCAAGGCGGAAAGACGCATTATGCCCTCGCCCTGCAATTCACACTTACCTTTGAAAGGTATGGAAAGGGGAACGGTTTTGATTGTTTTTACCTGTTCCGTTACGTCTTCGCCGACAATGCCGTTGCCACGTGTTGCCGCCCCTGCAAAATTGCCGTCTTCGTAGGTTACGTTTATGGTCAGTCCGTCATACTTCAATTCAACGGTAAACTCCACTTCGCCAACGGCTTTGTTGACCTTTTGTATCCACTCCTGCAACTCGCCGAAACTTTGCACCTTGTCCAGACTGTACAAACGTTTCAGGTGCTTGTGCTGAACAAAGTTTTTGAGCGGTTCGCCTCCGACCCTGTGTGTCGGACTGTCGGGAAGAACAACACCCGTTTGTTTTTCCAACAAAACAAGTTGGTCGTAGAGGGCGTCGTACTGCGTGTCGGCAACTGTCGGCTTGTCCAAAACATAGTACTCGTATGCCCACTGATTGAGTTGTTTGACAATTTCCTGCATTGTCATGGCGGTTTTCTCCTACTTAATTATTGTCATCGGCGCAAATCGCACGTTGAGAGATTTTTTGCCGACGTTTTCAAACACTACATCGGCAGTTTCACCGGAAATGCGCAAAATCATACCTCTGCCAAATGCTTTGTGCTGCACCATCTGCCCCACCTTGAAGGGGGGAATTTCGTTTTTTGACTTACCCTGATTGGGGGCGGTTGCGATAGGCTCCGTATTGATTAGTTTGTCAAGGTAGGAAGTGTCTTCAAGTTGCCTTTCGGAAGCAGGCGCACGTTGCGGTTGCAAGAACTTTTGCGTTTCGGAAAAATATGTGCTGGCGTAGGAACGTTTGTGCGACCCCCAAAGAAAGCGGTCGTTTGCCCTCGTAAGATACAGCCTCTTTTCCGCACGAGTAACGGCAACATACATTAGACGCCGTTCTTCGCTGTTTTCCCTGCTGCTGTACGACGAACGGCGGGAGGGAAAAATTCCTTCCTCCAACCCGACGACAAACACCACTTTAAATTCCAGTCCTTTCACTGCGTGTATCGTTGCAATGGTAATAAATCCGTTTTCGACACTTCCTTCGTCCACGCTGGAAAGAAGGGAAACGGACTGCAAAAACTCCGCAAGCCCCACCGTGGGGTTGACCTGCTGGAACTCACCTACCGATTGTTCGAACTCGTCTATGTTCAATGCCCTGTCATCGTCGCCCGCATCCTGATACACTTTGCGGAATTCCAAAATATCAAGCATGGAATGTACAAAATTTTTAAGGGACAGTTTTTGCGACAAATCGCAAAGTTCGGAATACAACTTGTAAAAATCCAGCAATTTTGCACGTGTTGACGAATTGAAAATTTCAAGATTGCGTTCGTCGGAAATGACGTCCACCAGCGATATGCCGTATTCCGCCGAAAGATTGCGCAACTTTTCCAATGTAGTGTCGCCTATGCCACGTCTGCGAGGAACGTTTATTACACGCAAGAAAGCCTCGGAATCGCAGGGATTTACAATTAAACGCAGGTAACCGATAACGTCCTTGATTTCCTTGCGCTCGTAAAACCGAAAACCGCCGTAAACTCTGTACGGCATGCCGTTGCGCTGAAATTCCTGTTCGAAACTGCGTGAAAGGGCATTGACACGTGCTAGCACTGCAAAATCGCTTAAAGTGTATCCTCTGGACAGCAACTGCTTAATTTGCTCACACACAAAATACGCTTCGTCATGTTCGTTGTAGGCGGTGAAAAGTTGCACCTTTACCCCCTCTTCGTTTTCCGTCCAAAGCGATTTTTCAAAGCGGTCGGCATTTTTGGCAATGATATTGTTTGCCACGTCCAGAATTCTTTTTGTAGAGCGGTAGTTTTGTTCCAATTTGTAAATTTTGCAATCGGCAAAATCCTTGGAAAACTTCATCAGATTGTACGCTTCCGCACCACGCCAACTGTAAATGGATTGGTCGTCGTCGCCCACAACGAAAATGTTGCCGTACTTTTCCCCCAACAAGCGAAAAATTTCGTACTGCACCTTGTTGGTGTCCTGAAATTCGTCTATAAGAATGTACTTGTAACGTTCACGGTATTTTTCCAGAATATCGGGAAAGCGTGAAAACAGTTTATGTACAAAATACAGCAAATCGTCAAAGTCCAAAGCATTGTTCTGTTGCATTTTCTCGTTGTATTGCGAAATTATTTTCAGCAAATCTTCCCGTGAACTTTGCGCAGACTGGCTCAACTGTTCCAACTGACTTTCGATGTATTCGTCCAAAGTTGCATCCAACGATTCTTCGACGGTGTTTGCACTGTCCAACATATCCGTGGACGTCAAATTGTTTTTCATCGAGGAAATACCCTCGCTGAGTTTGTCCACGTTTTTGGCGTCGCATTCGTCCCAGAATTCCCGTGCTATTTTTTTGAGAAGACTTTTTTTATCCTCTTCGTCGTAGATGGAAAAATTGCTGTTTCTGCCCAAAGCACTGCTTTCACGGCGCAAAACGGTAGCACAAAAAGAGTGTATGGTAGAAATGTGCATAAACTGCGCATTGCATTGAAAGTCAAAAAGCCTGCGTTTCATTTCGTTTGCGGCTTTGTTGGTAAAGGTTATGGCAAGAATTTCCGACGGATTCACACGGTATTCCTGCACAAGGTAAAGTATTCTGTTGGTAAGCACACGGGTTTTCCCCGTGCCCGCACCTGCCAACACCAAAGTCGGTGCAAGGGGAGCGGTAACGGCGGCAAGTTGTGCGGAATTCAGATTTTGCAAGTTCAATGTCAACCTCAATAATATTGAAACATTCAGTCTTTTTTGGTTTTAATAGAGGG
Source organism: Corallococcus sp. CAG:1435 (assembly GCA_000433775.1). GTDB lineage: Bacteria > Bacillota > Clostridia > Christensenellales > CAG-314 > Fimimonas > Fimimonas gallinarum. The sequence goes on from HF998487.1 coordinate 41,394, forward strand.
TTTCCTCTTGGTGAGTGTAACCTTTTTCATGTCCACGTCAACGCCTTTGCCGTGTTTGGCGATAAACTTGCGTTGTGCGGAAAAACCGAAACGCCCCAGGTGCTTGCCCGTTGCGTAGTACTCGCCGTGCTGATAGTTTACAAGTTTTGCAAAGGAATAATCTATCTTTCCGTTTTCGTCGACAAGGTTTTCATCGACGTGAACAGCCACCACGTCGGCAAGAAACATATCGTGCGACCCGAGGTTCAGTACGTCAAACACCACACATTCCATGTTTATCGGCGACTGCTCGATAAGCGGGGGTTTCACAGCCGAAGCCTGCAGTTTTGTCAGTTTCATCTGCCGGAATTTGTCCTCGTCACGTCCGCTGCGTATGCCGCAATAGTCGCAACAGGGCAACAAATCGGAAGAGGTAAAGTTTATGACAAACTGTCTGTTTTTGTTGATTATGTCGTAGGAATACCTGTCGTGCCGAATGGAGACATACACTCTTGGCGGATAGGAACAAACCACGCCCGTCCAGGCGACGGTGATAATGTTGGATTTTTCCATATCTCCCACTGTTACCATAACAACAGGCAACGGAGCCAGAATGGTAGAACCTTTCAACAGTATTTTTGACATATCTTCCTCCAAATCAACAATAAAATTCCACACAAAAAATTTTCCACGTAGGTTTGGCGTAGCAAGTTTTCCACAAACTTCGGCAACAAAACGACGAAACAAAACGCTTCGTTACGTTTCCTTCCAAGCGCACTCTGCCCTGCAAAAGTCTGTTTTCGTTACAAAGGCGGCAAACTTTGAAAATCAATCAAAGGCAACAACCTTTTATTACACTGCACACAAAGCGGATTTTGTAATCGGCAAAGAAGTAACGAGGCACAATACACCGGTTGCAACAAAATTCAACTGTACACTGCTATTGTTCACTACAAAAAGATCTCTACGAAAACACGCTGACGAGTGGAAAAAGCACCGAATGCAAAACCAATTTTTCGCATATTTCTCTTTCAAACGCTTCCCACAAAATCACTCATGTATTACCCGAAAGCGTCTGACTTGTGCGTCAGGGATTATTTTTGAAAGAGTTTCCACCCTTACAAAGACGTGTAAACCGTCATTTATTCTGCGACAACATCGGAAAATGACAAAGCAGACGCTCCGAATTGCCGAATTGCGCTTTGCCTAATGTGTTTTCTGTTACTATGTCTGTAATAGTAGTTGACAAAACACTTGGAAACAGCAGTACTAACTCAACTTTATCGGAATATACGGCATTTTCTTCCCTTGCAAAAGCCGAAAAGGCTCGGCGCAACGGTTTTAATTGCGAGTAATCCACCAATACCGACAATCTTGTGCAATCCGTCATCTGCACTCTTTCACACAGTTTCAACGCTTCCGCACAACTGCCGTTGTAGGCACGCACAAGACCGCCTGCACCTAATTTGATTCCGCCAAAGTATCTTGTAACGACAACGCACACCCTGTTGAGAGCGTTGTTTTTGATGCACTCCAATATCGGCATTCCTGCAGTGCCCTGCGGTTCTCCGTCGTCGCTGTACTTCATTTTGTCGTCCACAATGTAGGCGTAGCAATTGTGCGTGGCGTCGAAAAACTTTTTCCTTTTGGAATTTACAAATTCCGTTGCCTCTTCCACGCTTTCAACGCCCTTCACCGACGCAATAAACCGTGATTTTTCAATCACTATCTCATGCACCGTTTCGCCTTTTACCGTCGTGTACTCTTTCATTTTACAACTACTTTGAGATGCACCTTTTTGCCTTTGTGAAGCAAAAATTCGCCCTTATCTCGCAACGCCGACGGCAATGTCCAGGAATAGTCGGAAATCTTTTCGTCGTTTACGGAAACGCCTCCGCCCTCCACAAGACGGCGTGCTTCGCCGTTGGACTTGCACAAAGCGCATTTTACCAAAATGTCTATTATATTTGTGGGGGAAGAAATTTCCACCGTAGGCATATTGTCTGCATCACGAGAAAACGCCGCCTTAACCTGCGTAAGTACGCTGTCGGCAACCTCTTTTCCGTGTACGATAGCCGTTACTTCGTACGCCAGACGTTCTTTGGCAACGTTCATTCTTTCGTCACGGTAACGGCACAGTTCGGAAATCTCTTTCAAAGGCAGGAATGTGAGCAGTTTAAGACACGTTTCCACCCTGTCGTCTTCGACGTTTCGCCAATACTGGAAGAAGTCGAAAGGCGATGTCTTTTGGGCGTCCAGCCACACTGCTCCCTTTGCCGTCTTGCCCATTTTTTTGCCTTCCGACGTTGTAAGCAAGGAGAAAGTTGCGGCATAAGCCACCTTTTGTTCCTTGCGTCTTACGAGGTCGGCTCCTGCAAGCATATTGCTCCACTGGTCGTCCCCTCCCATTTGCAGCACACAGCCGTACTCTCTGTTGAGGTGCAAAAAGTCGTAGGATTGCATCAACATGTAGTTGAATTCCAAAAATGTCAAGCCCTTTTCCAATCTCTGTTTGTAACATTCCGCAGTTAGCATTTTATTGACGGAAAAACACGCCCCGACATCCCGCAGAAAATCGATGTAATTCAAGTCGCACAGCCAGTCGGCGTTGTTGGCAAAAATTGCTTTGCCGTCGGAAACGTCGATAAAGCGTGCCATCTGTTTTTTGAAACACTCCACGTTGTGGGCGATGGTTTCCTTGGACATCATCTGACGCATGTCGGTGCGTCCCGACGGATCTCCCACCATTGCCGTGCCTCCGCCGATAAGCACAATGGGACGGTGCCCGGCACGCTGCATGTGCGCCATAGCCATAAGCGTTACGAAATGCCCCACATGCAGACTGTCCGCAGTTGGGTCGTATCCCGTGTAAAAGGTAACCTTTTCGCTGTCAAGCAGTTTGTACAATTCCTCTTCGTACACAATTTGTTTGAGGTAACCTCTCTCTTTCAAAACATCCAAAACATTTTTCATAAAATTCTCCAAAAGGCGAAACGCCGTATTTTCAAAGCCGTCAGGCTTCTATCATCTCAAAATAGTTCTTTGCCCGTGAAGCCATGTACTTGTAGGAATACACTGCAAACACAGCCGACGCAACAGCAATTACTATCCACATCGCAACAAGTGCAAAGACGCTGTCAGCCAAAGCGTACCACACGATAAATCCCACGCTCAAAACGCCGATACCCAACATAACCAGCAAACCTACAAGCATTGCTATCCAACTGTTTTTGGCATTTTTCAAACTTTGGTTGAAGTTTGTCCAACCGAGTTTGGGAGATTTGAGGTCGGAAAGCGTCGTAATGCACATAGAACCAAATCCCGTCAGGGACATAACTATCATCATGACAATGCCTATGTACCAACTAATTTTGAAAAACACCACAAGCAACACACAGGTGAGAAAATCGCACACAAGCATTACAACCGTTGCAAGCAACACTTTCGCAAGCAGTATTTTTTCAAAGGGAACGGGCAACGCTTTGAGGTGCCACAAGGCTTTGTTCTCCCGTGAAATGGGATAAATGCCAAGAATATTCACTCCCACGCCAATCATTCCCATGTACCCCAAAAATACAACAGGGGCAATAGCCTGATACAGTTTGCTGGAAGACAAAAACAGCAACATATTGTCTTCGCCGCTTCCTGCGTTGAAAGAAAAGTAAAACAGTACAATCAGCAAGGGCATAAGTACCACTCCCGAAAGCGACTGCAAACTCATCTGCGAATCACGCAACACACGTCGGAAATCGTTCATGGCAAGTTCCTTTATCATGGTGCCACGTTTGTAATGCCACTTCTTCAAATTTTCCGCAGTTGATTTTGTATTACCCGTACTTTCCAACGACGATGACAAAATCCATCTGTAAAACGGCAGAGAAATGAGGGCGGCAAACGCCACGATAAGCGCATTTTCCGCAATGCAGGCAAGCAGTGAGATTATCCAGTTTGCGAAGGAAAGGGAAACAAGACTTGTAGCAAGCATAAAGTTGCAATGTACAAATACTGTTCTGCTCCCAGCAAGTTTAAGTGCATTTGCTAAATTCTGCAACATTTCCGCTTCCGTCTGACCGGACGAATCGATACTGTTTCCCAACGAAGTGAAGGAAAAAATCATCGCCATGTAAGCCGCCATAAAAGCAATGTACAGCACAATTTGCAATACGCTTTTCAACACCGCATTTGTGCGTAACCTTTGGAACAAAGCCACGAAAGGCATGGAAACTATTATTCCCAAAAGAGTCGGCAAAACAGGCATCAGCAACAAGGCAGGCAGCAACATTAAAAAGTAACCTGCGCCCGCACCTGCGCCTAAACCGAAGGGCAACAAAAACATCAAGGCAGTAAGTGCAGAAGTTATCGTTTCCCCGATGTACGCCACCGTTACTTTTGCAAGAAACACCGTTGTGGAAGGTATCGGCAAACACAGCATTTTTTCTGCGTCTTTGCCGTTGAAAATAACCGACATGGATGTTAGCGTTCCAAACACAAGCACAACGCCTTGACACATCAGTATTACAAGGGAAACAACCCCCTCGTCAAGTCCGACAATTGTGCCGATTGCAAACAACCCCACGGCAAAAATTGCAAACGTCGGCAACAGACACACCCCGACAACTACAAACAACGCTATTGTGCCTGCACGTTTCTTTTTGTCGGCAAGCGGTTTGTAGCGGAATTGCTGAGTCAACAGCAATTTTATCAGTGCAAGATACTTTTTCATTTCTTATCTCCGTTGAGGGCGGCGTCAATTTCCGATTGCACATTGCCGTCGGAAGTGATTGCCAAAAAGATGCTTTCCAGCGACACGTTTTTGTCTGCACGGATTTTTTCCAGGGTGTCCACCGCCACAAGTTCGCCGTGATTGATGATACCTATTCTGTCGCACACCTTTTCCACCACGTCAATTACATGCGAACTGAAAAACACCGTGTTGCCATTGTCGGCATGCTTGCGCATGAGTTGCTTCAATGTGTACGCCGATTGAGGGTCCAATCCCGTCATGGGTTCGTCCAAAATCCACACTTTGGGTTGATGTATCAAAGCGGCGATAAGCGAAAGTTTTTGTTTCATTCCGTGCGAATAGGAAGAAATCATGTTGCCCAAAGAGTCTTTGAGACCAAACAGCGTGGCGTATTCCTCGATTCGGACTTTCAGTTGTTCCTCCGCCACATCGTACATTGCGCCGATAAAGTTGAGGTACTCTATTCCCTTCAAAGTGTCGTAAGTTTCGTGGTTGTCGGGAACGTAGCCTATTTGACTTTTCACCAACGAGGGATTTTCCGACATGAGAGTACCGTTAACCTCGATTGTGCCGCTGTCCGGTGTAAGAATACCGGTAATCATCTTGATTGTTGTGGATTTTCCTGCACCGTTGGGACCCAAAAATCCGAAAATTTCACCGTCCTTTATTTCCAAAGAAAGGTTTTTGACTGCCATGGTATTGGACTTTGCATACGTTTTGCAAACGTTGTTGAGCCTTATCATTGTTTTGCGTCTCCTTGATTTTTCTTTTGGCGGCATCCCTTGTCTTCGCCGTTACCGCTTGGTGTGTAAAACACCTCATTTGCAACCTCGTCGGGAAGGTACTGCTGTTTAACCCATCCTCCGTAGTTGTGCGGATATTTGTAGGGGATGTTGTCTACCGTTTCTGTATCACGGGAATAATTTTTGTCCATAAGGTAGGAAGGCACCCTTGCGGTGGGATGTTGCTTGGCACATTCCGTCGCTCCTTCCAAAGCGGTAACTACCGAATTGGACTTGGGACAGTTGCAAATGTAAAGTATCGCTTCCGTCAGGGGTATTCTGCCTTCGGGAAGTCCGATATTCTGAAAAGCCGTCAATGCCGACGTTGCCACAACAAGTGCGTTGGGATCGGCAAGTCCGACGTCTTCCGATGCGTGAATTACAATGCGCCTTGCCAAAAGCAAGGGGTCGGTTCCCGCCTNGGTCGGTTCCCGCCTCCAACAACCTTTCAAACCAAAACAGCGCCGCATCGGCGTCACTGCCACGCATGCTTTTTATGAATGCGGAAATCATGTCGTAGTACATTCCCGTATCCACCGAAAGGGCTTTTTTCTGCATAGACTGCGTTGCCGTTAGTTTATCTATGTGCACCGTGCCGTCTTTGTCCATGTCGGTGGTTATCACTGCAAGTTCCAAAGCGTTGTAGGCGTTGCGCAAGTCGCCTGCGGCAGTTTCGGCAATGTAGTCCAAAGCGTCGGCATCTACCACGATTTTGCGGTGAGAAAACACGACGTCCCTCTTCAATGCCTGTTGCAAACCTTTCAGAATGTCCTGTTTGGTGAGGGGTAAAAACTCAAACACTCTGCAACGGGACACTATCGCCCTTGTCATGGAAACGTAGGGATTTTCCGTTGTGGAGCCTATGAAAGTAATGAATCCCTTTTCTATTGCAGGCAAAACGCAGTCGCTTTGCGCCTTGCTCCAACGGTGACACTCGTCCAACAACAAATATGTTTTTTGCCCGTAGGCATTGAAACGTTTCGTCGCCTCGTCTATTACTTTTTTAGCGTCGGAAACACCGCTGCTGACGGCATTGAGTTTTTCAAAATGACTGCCCGTTGTGTAAGCCACAATGTTGGCTAGAGATGTTTTTCCCGTGCCGGGTGCGCCCCAAAAAATGCAACTTCCCAACTTGTCCGCCTTGATGGCACGGCAAAGAAGAGAGCCGTCGTAGATAATGTGCGACTGCCCGATAAATTCCGAAAGCACTTTCGGACGCATACGTTCGGCAAGAGGTATGTTTTCCGTTTTTTGACTTTCAAATATTGACTTTTGTTCAAACTGTTCCATGGTACAAGTATAACATCATTTTGTGCGTATTGCAAGGCAAACGGCAACAATAAAAAATATAAATATTTTTTGCACGTCGGCAAAATACATTCCTCACCTGAAAAACAGAAAACTTTTACGGCGTTTGGCAAGTTGTGCTTTAATGCGTTTTGCAAACTGTACTAAATCGGAAGGCAAGCCGCCCTACTCGGCATACCGCAACGGCAAAAAAGCCACGAAAACGTGGCTTTGACGTGATACAGCGGTTACTTGTGAAAGTTGGCGTTACTCTTCAAAGGTTTTGGCAAACTGAATGAAATGTTCCGCAGTGGAATACACAACACCGCTCTTTGCCCAAATAAGCACAATTTTTTGGACGATTGGCTTTTCCAGCGGAATACAAACAAGGTCTTCGTCCATTTCCGCTACCTGACGGTACAAAAATGCCCCTGCAGTGCCGTAGGACAAAAACTGCTTGATTGTGTACAGTTGCGAAGAATACAACAAAATGTTAGGCTCCACCTCTTCTTCGGCAAAAGCGTTTTTAATGACAACGTTCTGGTAACTGTCAGCTTTGAAAAGTATTATCTTTTCCTGAGCAAGTTGACGTATGCTGACGCTTTTTTCCTTCGCCAAACGATGCTGTTTGTTTACGCAAAACACCAGTTCGGTGGTAACAAGAGGCAAAATGTTGTAATTGTCGTTTACTGCGCCGTCAAGAATTGTGATGCCCAAATCCACTGCGTTGGTGTCGATTAGTTTGCGTGTCTGCAAAGAACCCGTTTCCAGCATTTCCAACTGCACATCGGGATACTTTTTTTGAAAAGCGTCGAACATTCGGGGGAAAAGAAAGGTGGAAATCATGGCAGGCACTGCAATTTTAACGTGACTGCGGTTAGACGACATTTCTTTCATTTGTTTTTCCAACGAATCGACGGATTGCAAAATATATTTGACCTTCTCGCAGAAAAACTGCCCTTCAACGGTAAGACGCAGGCGGTTGTGCTTGCGGTGAAACAGTTTGACGCCGAATTCTTCTTCCAGTTCCTTTATGCAAAAGGATATCGTGGGCTGACTAACAAAAAGTTTGTCCGCCGCCTTGGTGATACTGCCGTAACGGCACACAGTGTAAAAATATTTGAGTTGCAACAATTTCATGGCGACCTCACAAAGTACAAATAAATTTTTTCGATTATTAGCACTTTTCTATTATTTTTTTTTATGATTATAGCAGAAAAAAACTAATTTGACAAGGGGTATAAGTCAACAAAAGTAAAAATCTTTCATTTTTGAGTGCGTTTTACTGAAATTTTAACAAAAAAAATAAACCGAAACGGTGCTATTGCTCATAAAAGGTCTTTTACCCACGAAAAGAAATGTTCCATAGCACCAAAGCCTTGCAACAAAAAAATTGAAATAGCAAAAAGTTGTGGAATAAAAATCACAGACCTAAAATTTAACCGCTAACTTGTTGCACCGCCCCAAAAACTTACCTGCTGCTTCTACTGTTACGCAGTAACGAATATACACCGATTTTGGGCAGTAACGAATATACACAGACTTTGGATTGTAATGAAAAAAGTTGTTTCCAAGCCGACACAGCCTGAACAGTTTTCGGCGGAAAGCAAACAACGGCACAATGCTTTTTGCGTTGTGCGAGTAATTTTTGCTTACACATTTGTGCCCGACACTTTGCCTAAACGCTTGCATTGCAACAAAAAAATATTGAAATTGTAGAAATTTGTGAAACAGAAAACCTCAAGAACTAAAATTTAACCGCTAACTTGTTGCACTACCCCAAAAACTTACCTGCTGCCTCTGCTGTTACGCAGTAACGAATATACACCGATTTTGGGCAGTAACGAATATACACAGACTTTGGATTGTAATGAAAAAAAGTTGTTTCCAAGCCGACACAGCCTGAACAGTTTTCGGCGGAAAGCAAACAACGGCACAATGCTTTTTGCGTGGAACAAAATCAAACTGCAAAACTTAAACTTTGAGTAACCCAATCGCCTCGGATGGACAGAAAATATTTTGCAAACGGGAAATTTATCAGATAAATTGCAACTTATTACCCGAAAAGTTCCACCAAAATGCCGTTCAACACATAAAATTTGTCGTCAGGAACAAACACACGCCCTTTTTCGCTTTGCAAAAAGCCTTTGCCGATAAGTTTGCGTCCTACAGGAAACACCTCAAAAAAGTTTTTGCCGTAACGGGCGGAAAATTCGTCGAGAGAAATTCCCTCTTGCAGACGCAACCCCAGCATTGCAAACTCCTGCATCTCCTCCTCAACGGAAATGTTTTCCGCACACGACACAGTATCGATATTCTGCGTGTAATCGGCAACGGAAAAATTGTTGACGTATCTGGTGTTCTTTACAAACCCTGCTGCCGATGCGCCAAAGCCGAAGTAACGGTTTTCCCTCCAATACACAAGATTGTGTTTGCAACGGAAACCTTTTTTTGCAAAGTTGGAAACTTCGTAACGCTCGAAGCCTTTTTCCCGCAAAATGGCTCTGCCTGCGTCGTACATGTCGGCAAGGTCGTCTTCGGTGTGTCCGTAACTTTGGCACAACTTTGCAAAGTCGGAATTTTCGTCGTGAATTTCCAAAGCGTACAAACTGACATGCTGCAACGGTAACTGCGCCACTGTTTGCACGGTGTGAAGGAAACTTTCCCTGCTTTCCGGCAATCCTAAAATCAAGTCGGCGTTTATGTTGGAAAAACCTGCACGTTGAGTCCTGTCCAACGCAGACAAAAACTGCCCGTAGGTGTGCAACCTTCCGATCTTTTTCAACGTGTCGTCATTGACGCTTTGCAAGCCGAAACTTATGCGGTTGACACCTATTTCTTTGAAAAATTGCAGTTTTTCATCGGTAACACTTTCGGGATTGCATTCCACGGTGAATTCCTGCAAATTTTTTAATGGAAATTTAACCGACAAGGCATTGTACAACTTTTGCAAAAAAGGCGTGTCAACGCTGCTTGGCGTTCCTCCTCCCCAAAACATTGTGGAAATTTGCTTTACGTCGGAAACATCCGCCTGCGCCACTTCGTTGCACAGTTTGTCAAAGTAAGCCGATTGACGGGAGAAATCCACGCAAGAGGAAAAAGCACAGTAGTAACACCGTGATTTACAAAAAGGTATGTGAACGTAAATTGCGTAATCCCTTGCCATATTTTCCTGTAGTGGTTGTCAATTATGCGAAAATCGACAAACTATGTCTGTAATAATATTCTACAAATCCGTATTTTTCGATATTATTTTAACGAAAAAAGAAAATTTCGTCCCAAATTGCCTTGCAAACAGGTGAAGTTTTCCATCATGTATCCCGCCCTTTTTGACGAAATTTTGCAACCTAAACACTTGTCGACACGCACATTTTTGCGCATTGCCACCACTTTGCCGTGTTGCAGTGTAAAAGGCAAGTTGAAACAACCTGCCCCGTGAGCACTGCTTTTTGTATTGTTGTGAGCCTAGTGTTACTACGTTTTCTGCGAAGAAAAACTCAGTCGTCAATTTTCAAAATGGACATGAAGGCTTCGCTCGGCACGCTTACCGAACCTACCTGACGCATACGTTTTTTGCCCTCACGCTGTTTTTCCAGCAGTTTCTTTTTGCGTGAAATATCTCCCCCGTAGCACTTTGCCAACACGTCTTTGCGAAGCGCCTTTACCGTTTCTCGGGCTATAATTTTGTTGCCAATAGCCGCCTGCACGGGAATTTCAAACATCTGACGGGGAATTGCGTCTTTAAGTTTTTCGGCAATCTGTCTGCCACGTGCGTAGGCACGTTCCTCGTTGACTATTATGGACAATGCGTCGCACATTTCTCCGTTGAGCAACATGTCCAACCGCACGAGTTTTCCCGTTTTGTAGCCTTTCAGTTCGTAGTCAAGGCTGGCGTATCCCCTGGTGCGTGATTTGAGCGTATCGAAGAAATTGTAGATTATTTCGTTTAGCGGAATGTCGTAGGAAAGTTTTACACGGCGTTTGTCAAGATAGGTCATATCCTTGAAAACGCCCCTCTTTTCCTGACACAGTCCCATCACGTCCCCGACGTATTCGGGAGGGCAATACACTTCTGCCGAAACGATAGGTTCCTCCATGTGGTCGATGGAAGTTGCGGGAGGCAATTTGGTGGGGTTGTCTATCAGCAGCACTTCCCCCGACGTCGTAAACACCTTGTAACTGACGCTGGGGGCGGTTGTTACCAAATCCAAATCGAATTCTCTTTCCAAACGCTCCTGAATAATTTCCATGTGCAGAAGTCCCAAAAAACCACAACGGAAGCCGAAGCCCAACGCCACGGAAGTATCCGGTTCGTACACAAGGGAAGCGTCGTTGAGTTTGAGTTTTTCCAAAGCGTCCTTCAAATCGTTGTATTTACTGCCGTCTGCGGGGAAAATACCGCAAAATACCATGGGTTTAACCTCTTTGTAGCCTTTCAGCGGTTGCAAACAGGGTTTTTCCGCATCCGTCATCGTGTCCCTCACTTTGGTGTCGCTGACGGTTTTTATGCTTGCGCAAACGTAACCGACGTCCCCTGCCGTAAGGCACGGCACGCTTTTCATGGAAGGGGCAAAAATCCCCACTTCCGTTACGTCGAACACCTTGCCGGGCGTTTCAAACATTTTGACTTTGCTTCCCACCGCCACACTGCCGTCCACAATGCGCACAAAAATTATCACGCCTTTGTAGTTGTCGTACTGACAGTCGAAAATAAGCGCCTTCAACGGGGCGTTTTCCTCCCCCTTCGGTTCGGGAATTTTGTCCACGACGGCATCCAACACGTCCACTATGTTTATTCCCTCCTTGGCGGAAACAAGAGGGGCGTCGGATGCGTCAAGCCCTATTGCGTCTTCAATTTCCCTCTTGCATTCCTCCACGTCTGCCGAGGGAAGATCTATCTTGTTGATGACGGGAATTATTTCCAAATCGTTTTCCAAAGCAAGGTAGCAATTTGCCAGCGTTTGCGCTTCCACGCCCTGCGATGCGTCCACAACAAGCAACGCCCCTTCGCAGGCGGCAAGAGAACGTGAAACTTCGTAGTTGAAGTCCACGTGCCCCGGGGTGTCGATGAGGTTGAGCAGATACTCTACGCCGTCCTTGGTGTACTTCATGGACACGGGTGTGAGTTTGATGGTTATCCCACGCTCACGTTCGATGTCCATACTGTCCAGCATCTGATCTTCCATGTCTCTTTTGGCAACCTGACCCGTAAATTCCATCAACCTGTCGGCAAGGGTGCTTTTGCCGTGGTCGATGTGCGCTATTATGCAAAAATTGCGTATATTTTTAGCCATAAACACTTCCAAAGTTTTTCTTTAATTATACCCGACAACGGCGCATTTGTCCACAAAGTAAATATTATTTTTGTTTATCGCTTGCCAATTTGCATATAATAAGTTTATAATTATTAATAGTTGATATTTTAAAATAAATACGCAACTGCGAGGTACAAACATGATTTGTGAAAACTACCGTTGGCTTACGGAAATTTACGTCGCACACCGTGGGCTTTTTGACAACGACGCCGTGCCGGAAAATTCTCTGCCTGCTTTTGAAAAGGCTGCGGCAATGGGTTTCGGCATAGAAACGGACGTTCAGGCAAGCAAGGACGGCGTTCTGATGATATTTCACGACGACACGCTGGACAGAATGACGGGCGTTCACGGCAAACTGTGCGACTTTTCCTTTGAAGAACTGCGCCGTTTGAAACTGGGCAACACCGAGTGCAAAATTCCTACTTTCCAAGAATTTTTGCAGGCGGCAAAGGGCGTCAATCTGGTTGTGGAAATCAAAACGCACAAAAACATAGGCGATACGGAAAAAAAGGTGGTTGAAGCGTTGAAAAATTACAGCGGAAACTACTGTATCGAATCTTTCAATCCCTTCATCGTGCGCTGGTTCAAAGTGCATGCGCCGCACATCGTGCGAGGTCAACTTGCCACGGTAAACTACGGAAATGCGCTTACACCTCTTAAACGCAGGTTGCTTTCCCACCTGAGTTTGTGCAAATGGAACGGCAGTCAGTTTATCGCTTTTGACGCAGAATATCTGCGTGGCAACAGATACGTGGAAAAGTTCGCAAAGAAAATTCCAATTATCTGTTGGACGGTTAAAAGTCAACGTCAGCACGACCAACTTTGCGACTGCTTCGACAACATGATTTTTGACAGTTTCGTTCCACAACGCAAAGACTTGCAGGCGCTTGGAAAGTAACTGGTAACGTCTTTTGCGTTTACCGCAGTTGCAAAGAGTAAAACATTAAAACAGGAAACTTCAAACAAAGTTAGTTAACTAAAGGTGATTATTATGAGCAGAGTTCTGGCATTTTTTCTGGGAATGATTTTCGGCATAGTGTGTTTGCTGGGCAGTCTGGGGCTTGGCGTTTACCTTGCCGTAACAAAAGTTACGCCTGCCGACATATCGCAGGAAACGGCGGTTTTGGGCGACTTAGCAAACATGTCGCTACTTGACATCTACAAAAATCTTTCTACGCTGTATTCGCAAAAAATAGGCGTCGCCGATGAAAACGGCAAGTACTACAGTTTAGGAGATTTGTGTACGCAGTACAATATCGATTCTCAAAACCTGTTTGGCGTGAGTTTGTCCGACGACCTGTTGGAAGTGCCTGTTTTTGAATTTTTCAGCGCCACCACCGACAGTCAGGGTAACAACGGAGTGCAACGTGCATTGAAACAAATTAAAGTAAGCGCAATTCCTTCCCTGCTGAACCTCTTTGTGAAAAACGAGGACGGCTCGGCAATAGTCAACGACAACGTGATGGAAGAGCTTTCCAACTACAACATTGTGGAACTGATGACAAAGGAACAAGGTATCGCCTACGTTTTCGAAAACATCACCTTCTCGCAACTGTTGCCGGAAAACTTTCCCTCCGACCCCAACGGCGACAATGCCCTTATGTGGGCTGTCGGACAGTCCAGCGTGGGCAAACTGTACACCGCGCTTGGCAGTAACGACAGTTTGTTTTTGCAGTTGAAGGAGGGCGGCGCACTGGAAACACTGGGACAAATGGAAGTAACGGATTTGTTGGGCAGTGAGGCTGGCACGCTTTCCTCGCTGTTTGGCGACACGTTGGTTGTCGACCTTGTGGGTGAAAACGGCGAAATAAACGTAGACGACATTATCAACTACACCTATGTGGGAAGCCTGCTGGGCTGTATCCGCAACGAAATTACCGACGTCAGCGGGTATCACGTTTTGGCTTCCTCGCCAAACGGCGACGTTTTGTACGGCATAATTGACGGCAAAGACAGTCTGGTCAAGGAAGAAGACGGCAAATACTACGAGGCGGAACTTACCTGCACGGAACAACACGACGTGCACGGCTACGACTGCTACGGTTTTGTTTGGTACAACTCTTCCGTTTTGCCAAGCGACCACCCCTGCACACCCGATGAAGAACTTATAAAAGACGGTTTGCACCACTCCAAAGTGTCCTCGTTGTACGGCGCATTTGTAAACCTGCGCATTGCAGACATTACGGGAGGTTCCTTCGATGCCATACTTGACAAAGTAAAGGACCTCACTATCGGTGAAATTGTCAACGGTGAAGTCAGTGGCATTTTGGCAAACTTTGCCGACATGACTGTGGGCGAACTGCTTGAAGGCGGTCTGGAAAAAATGTATCTGGGCAATTTCCTCGGTTACACACGCACACAAACGGACGCAACACAGGTAACGGGCGTTGCCACCCTTGACGACGGCACAAAGGTCGGCTTTGCAAACGGCAACACTGTAATGTCCGACGACGGCGAAACCTGGTACCTTGCAAAAAGCGTCTGCGAACAACAACATCCGCACACGAGAGATTGCTACATCTACATTTGGATGAACGGCAATGCACAAGCCGACGGCGTAATGGCAAAACTTGCCGACAAAAAAATAAATTCGCTGGGGGACATTTCCGCCATGTTGCAGGATTTCACGCTGGCGGACGTGTTGGGCGAAGACAATCTTACGGGTATTTTCAGAGAACTTGCAAATGTACCCATCGGCGACATTGCCAATCAGATTGACAGCATCTACATCGGAACGGTGCTGGAATACACCCGAAAGCAAGTCGCCGATATCAGCGGTTACACGGCGGTTGACGACGTTGCCGACGTTTTGCAAAACAACGGCGAATTTGTCAGGAAAGACGGCGACGTATGGTACGAGGCGAAACTCGATTGCACCGAAAGTCACGTCCACAACTCCGATTGTTACGGCTTTGTGTGGTACACCGACGAAACCTGCGTTCAAGCCGTTTCCGGATTGGAAGCAATGCTTTCCAACGCCACCATCAACACTATCGGCGACAGATTGAAGTTGGAAAACTTCACCCTTGCCAAGTTGGGAATAGGCGGCGACAACAACATTCTTGCCTATTTGCAGGACGTTCCCCTTTCGGAAATAGACACTCAACTCAACACTATGAAGTTGGGCGTGGCGTTGGGATACACCCTCAACAACGAAAACGTGTGGGTGGACGGAGAAGGCAATCCCGTCAAGGGAATCAACGCCAAAATTGCCGAAATGAGTATCCAGGATTTCGGTTCCGGCAACGGTATCACGGAAATAACAAATACCCTCACCATAGGCGATTTGATGGACAGCGGAATGATTGTGTTGGACGAAGACAAAAAATACAAACTCAACATCATTTTCTGCAACGAAAACGAACTGTCCTTCACGGAAAGCAACGGGCTTGTTCCCTACACCTACCACTGCAACATTGTGGACTTCATCACCTATCAGAACAACGGACACGAAGACGCCACCGCAAAGGAATTTTACGACAAGTTCACCCACAACAACGAGTGTGCCGCACAATGGCAGAATATGTGTCTGACGGAGTTTATCGATTCGCTGCTTAATGCGTTTTAACGGAAGTTTCTGTGCGAAAAATCGGTTTGCTTGAAACTCAGATAAACCTTGCCCCCATCAAAACAGTGCTTGCCGTTTTCAAGTCGAAAACGTGACGGAGCAATTTCCACAAGTGGAAGAAATTACGCAAGTAAAATTGTTTTGTAAATCAGGCATGAAAGTCGTTTCAACTTACGAAAAACGGCAAAAGAGCAAACAACTTACTGCAAGCACAAACAAAAATTGTCGCAAGCCTTTCCATGGTGAAAGCACGAAACATGTTCTTGCGCAGTAGTTGCAACAAGTACGATGCAAATAAAACAAAAAAACAACGGTTCTACGCCGTTGTTTTTTTATTGCCGTTGTTTTTACTGCACCGACACCTCGAAAGAGGTTTCGTTTGCATGCAGAAACTGACCATTTAAGAAAAGTTTGCAAATGTGTTTTGATAACTGAAAGCAAAAGGGATGTTCAGTAGCCTACAGTGCGTTGTTGTGTTGCAAAAGAAACTGCGCTATCGCCTGCGCCACTTTCAAGCCGTCCACGGCGGAACTGACTATGCCGCCCGAATGTCCGCACCCTTCCCCCACGGGGAAAAGCGCTTTGAGGTTGCTTTGAAAAGTTTCGTCACGCACCACCTTTACGGGCGAGGAAGTGCGTGTTTCCACCCCCGTCAGCACTCCGCAAGCGTCAAAGCCTTTCATTTTCTGCCCGAAAACATGCAGCGATTGCACAATGGCGTCGGAAATTTTCTGAGGCAACAGCCGACGCAAATCCGCCGACACCACGCCACGGGGATAACTTGGCGCAACGTCAAAAACTGCCGTTTTTGTGTCGGCAACGAAATCAGTTACGTTTTGGCAGGGGGCAACGTAATTGCCCTTACCGCAAAGATATGCGTCCTTTTCCAACTTTTCCTGAAAGCGAATGCCTGCAAGACAATCATCGCCGAAGCCCCAATCGGCAACGTCGTTTGCCGTTACCGTTACCACCAAAGCGCTGTTGCTGTTGGCTTCTGCTCGGGCAAAATTGCTCATTCCGTTTACCACCACGGTGTTTGGTGTGGAATTTGCGCACACTACCGTTCCTCCGGGACACATACAAAAGGAATAGCAACTGCGTCCCCCCATGTTGTTTACAAGTTTGTAACTTGCCGCCCCCAAATCCCTGTGTGTAGCAAAAATTTCGCCGTACTGCACTTTGTTGATAAATTCTCTGGGGTGTTCCACTCGCAAACCGACGGCAAAAGGTTTGAACTGCATCTCTGCTCCGTGTTTTTGAAGCGTTACAAACATTTCCCTTGCGCTGTGTCCGCAGCAAAGCGCAACGCAATCGGCAAAAAGCGTCTGCCTTTCGCCCTCTTTGACGTAACTTACGCCCCTTACCGTGCCATTTTCTTCCAACAAATCATCCACGAAAGCGTCAAAAATGAATTTTCCTCCCCTTCGCACAATTTCGTTGCGCATGTTTTCCACAACGCCCACAAGTTTGTCGGTACCTATGTGAGGCAAAGAAGAGGTCAAAATCTCTTTGGGTGCGCCTGCTCGAACAAACTCTTCAAACACCGTGTGAGTGAGAGGGGACGAAATACCCGTTGTCAGTTTGCCGTCGGAAAATGTTCCTGCGCCACCCAGACCGAACTGCACGTTACATTCGCTGTCGAACTCTCCTCCGTCAAAAAAGCGCTGCACCTTTTTGCACCGTTCGGCGATGTCGCTTCCTCGCTCCACAACGGTTACACGCACTCCGCAGTTGCACAGGTATCTTGCAAGAAACAATCCAGACGGGCCGCTACCCACCACTATGCAACTGCCGACATTCACCTTTTGGGGGTGTTCCAGCAAATTTACGGGCGGAGTGTAGCGTTGTGCATTTCTTTTGGGCGTTTTTGTGCATTGCACAAGATAGGAACACACAAAATGCACGTCCTCTTTTTTGCGTGCGTCGACGCTTTGTTTTTTCAGTTGTATGTCGGCAATCTGACAAGGCAAAATGCCCAACAGTTTGGCAAGCCTCTCCTTTACGTCCAACACGTTTGCGCCCACAGGCACCTTGACAGGCGCAGTTACAAAACAATTTTTCATATCACCTAAAAAGATACAACGCCGAAGCGGCGGCAAAATACAGATTGTTGCCTCCGCAAATGCCGTCAACGTCCAATGC
Source organism: Corallococcus sp. CAG:1435 (assembly GCA_000433775.1). Classification (GTDB taxonomy): domain Bacteria; phylum Bacillota; class Clostridia; order Christensenellales; family CAG-314; genus Fimimonas; species Fimimonas gallinarum. The sequence continues at coordinate 59,211 of HF998487.1, forward strand.
CTCGCCAATTACCGTAAGTCCGTTGGGCAAAGTGAGGTTTTCATCCAAAAACTTTTCCGAAACGCCACCCGAAGTAACCTGACTCATAGAAAAATCCAACGGTCTGTCCACTGCAAAGGACAGATTTTTGGCGGTTTGTGCCATTCCCTGTGGCGTTCCGTCGCTGTGTTTTACGACGTATTCGCCCAACTTGTTGTGCAAAATTCCGTAGAAACTTTTTTCCTGCCAGCCTATGCGGGAAGCAATTACTTTTTGCAACTGTTGCAGAGAAAGATGCGGAACCACGTCCAGACAGATGACAAAATTGCCTTTGCATTTGTGGCGTGCAACCGTTGCCGAAAGATTGAAAATGCAAATTCCCGACAAACCGTATTCCTTGAACTGCACCTCGCCGCTTTGTTGCGCCAGACACTCGCCGTCGGACAAAAGACGCACATTTGCTTTGACACGCAATCCCGAAAGGGACTTGTCCATTTTGACGGTGCGCAAAGGCACAAGGGACGGAAAGAGGGGTGTCAGATACTGCTGTCCCACAAGTTGCGCCAGATGCACGTCGGCACAACCGCTGCCGCTGCCGCAAGCCACAACAACCTTGTCGAAAAGGTGCTGACTGCCGTTGCACGTTACTTCAAAGCCATTTTTCAACCTGCGCACACTCTGAACATCGGCGTCGCACACCGTTTTGCCCCCTACGTCGGCATACCTTTTGCGAAGACAATCCACCACGTTGGATGCGCTTTCGCACAGCGGATACATTCTTCCTTCGGAATCGGCAAAGGTGAAAATGCCGCAACTCTGCAAAAATTGCACGTACCTTTCCACAGGCACGGCTTTAAGTACCGAAGAAACGGTTTTGCAGGTATTGAAACAACTTTCGTTGCTGTTGACGTTGCCTATGTTGCATTTGCCGTTGCCCGTCATGGCAATTTTCTTGCCTACCCGTGAATTTCTTTCAAAAATAACCGTGTCGTTGCCCTTTTGCGCCGACAAAATGCCGTAGGTCAGCCCCGACATGCCTCCGCCGATAACAAGTGTTTTCACTGCGCACCTTCCTTTTTTATATTGTAGCCTACACGGAACAATAAGTCAACAGTTGAACGTCAGAGGGTGCAAAAGGTGTCGTAGAGGGTGCGTAAAAGACTTTGTTGCGACTGAACCTGCACCACGTTTTTGTCTGTCAAAACGGAAGTAATGCCCTCGTCGACGCCGTTGAAACGGTTGTTGTCCAAGGCACGGTGCAAAATGTCAAACACCTTACCTAGCGGCATGCGGTGCAAAAGGGTAGTCAAAAAACCTTTGCCTTTGGGTTTTTCCGTAACGGCAAGAAACGCCTCTTGGGAGGGGCAGTTGGACACCAAAGTGTCCCTTGCGCAGGGGTTTAGGTAGTTGGCGACTCTTATGGAAATTGCACTGCGTTGAGCAATTCTCACCGCCGTGGGATGCAAAACCTGAGCGCCGTTTTTGGCAAGCAGATACATTTCACGGTAACTCAAACTGCTTATCGTTTTTGGCATTTGCACAAGATGAGGATTTGCCACGCACACGCCGTTGACGTCCGTCCAGTTTTCGTACAGAGTGCTGTGCAAAGCCACTGCGCAAATGCTTCCCGTAACGTCCCCTCCGCCTCTGGAAAAGACCTTTCTGCCCCCTTCGCATCCGCCGTAGAAACCACCCATAACCGCCATCGGCACACCGCCGAAACTGTTTTGCAAATTGCAAAAAGTGCGTTTGACATCAAGGCTGTTTTTTCCGAACACAACGCACTTTTCCGCCTCGATGTAGGGTACTTTGAGAAAACTTGCCACCAATTTTGCCGAAAGTTCCTCCCCCAACGAAAGGCAGTAGTCGGCACCGTTGCAAAGACTGCGTTTTTTGGCATCGAAAAGTAACTTTTCCACATCCTCGTCTATTCCGTTTACAAGTGCAAGACGCTTGTACTTGCATTCCACCGCCTGCCACGCCTTTTCGTCGCCACGGTAATAGGCTTTGAGCAGGTCGGTAACCTTTACGTCGTCGGCACTTTCCTTTCCGATTGCGCTTACCACCACGCAACCGTGTTTTTGTCCGACAATTTCTTTCAAACAGTGTAAATTGCGTGGCGTAACCGCCGTACCGCCGAATTTTGCAGTAATCATACAAATAATATATTGTTTTTTCTACAATATCTGCCACCGATTTAACTTCAAAAAGAATTAGACAAAAAAACGCACTAAGAGTAGCGTAACCGCCGTACCGCCGAATTTTGCAGTAATCATACAAATAATATATTGTTTTTTTTTGACAATATCTGCCACCGATTTGATTACACGAAAAAATTTTACAAAAAAACCGCACCCCGAAAGGTGCGGTAATTTCAAACTTTTTTGTTTACTTCATTTTTGCATACACGGCGATGTTTTAAGCCTTTTCAAGCACCAAGGTTCAGCCTCCGAAACCCACGATGAAAACGGTAACGGTAGCACAGAAAAGCGCAAGCAAAATGTAACCGGAATAATGCTTCATAAAATGCAGGAGGCGTTTGCTGAAACTTACGTCCTTGTTATTCCTTTTCATTGGCTATCCACCCCCAAATTTTTTCTTCTTCGCCCTCGTCGGACAAGCCCATTGCACAGTACAAAATTTCCCGCAGTTGTTCGGCGTCGAGATAACGTTTGACCTTTCCGTCGTGCATGGCGGAAATGATACCCGTTTCTTCGCTTACTACAATGGCGGTAATGTCGGGATAGGCTTCGGTAACGCCTATTGCGGCACGATGCCTTGTGCCAAATTCCCTCGGATAGATGTTTTCCTGAGTTATCGGAAGGTAGCAACCTGCCGAAACAACTTCATTGTTCATTATCACCACGGCGCCGTCGTGAAGGGGCGTTTTGGGAAAGAACAGCGTGCGCAGCAGGTCGGCGGAAATTTTGGCATTGACGGGTGTTCCGCTGTCCAAAATGCTGTCGGCAACGTTGTCGGCAATCAGTATCAGCGCACCTGTGTCCGTCTTGCTCATTTTTTGGCAGGCTTTGATTATCTCTTCCACGGAAGATTGCAAATCTTCACGCCCCAGCGTTTCGCCGTGCCAATCGCTCAGCCAACGTTTGCGTGATTTGCGGAAAAGGTCCCTGCGGAAGTCCTGCGCAAACAGCAACAGACTTGCAATGAAAATGAGCATAAGCAACACAAGCACATAGATTTGATACCTGGGAATATCGAAAAAGGCAAACACAAACATTATTGCCAAAGAAACGCACACAATCCAGATTAGCATGTTGAGATTGCGTTTTTTGGCATAGTAGAACACGACAAAATACACAACTGTCATCACTGCTATCAGCAGACAGCGTGCAATTATGTCCGTCGTTTCGCCGTTTGTGAAAAAGTCCTGTATGAATTTCAATATCTTAGGCATAAAATCACCCGAAAAATCTTTTTGTATTTATATAATACTATACTTTACAAAAAAAATAAAGCGAAAAAATAATTATCTTCAATTTTTTTTGCATTTTTACCACTTTTTACCCCTTTTACCGCATATATTGTGTCAATTTGAATTGAAGGAGGATTTCATGAAAATTAACGTTGCCGTTGCAGGATACGGAAATTTGGGCAAGTGTCTGGAAAAAGTTGCACTTGCCGATGACGGCGTTTGCCTTAAAGGCGTGCTTTCACGCAGAAAAATTGCTTCGCCCTACTACATACCCTTTGAAAATGCGTCCTCTCTGGACGACGTGGACGTTGTGTTGCTGGCATTGGGCAGTTACTCCGACATTACGCAAAACATTGCCAGGTTTGCCAAATTCAACACGGTGGACAGTTTCGACACCCACGCAGACATGTGCAAGTACCGCAATCTTTTGCAGGAAGTGAAAGGAAACACCCTGTCGGTGTTCGGCGTAGGATGGGACCCTGGCGTGTTGAGTTTGTGCCGTGGATTGTTTTCCGTAGGCGGCGGCACTACCACCACCTTTTGGGGGAAAGGAATTTCACAGGGACATTCCAACGCCATCAGAAGCGTGTCGGGAGTAATTGACGCCGTGGAAATTACCGTGCCTAACCCTGTTGCAAAGTCGGAATTTTTGCAGGGCGAAACGCCAAACGCCAACGACATGCACACAAGGCTGTGCTACATTGCCTGCCAGCCGCAGGACAAAGAAAGAATATCCGAAACGGTAAGACAACTTCCCAACTACTTTGCAGGACAAAAAACGGAAATTATGTTCTGCTCCAAAGAGGAAGTGGAAAAAATAAAAGAGCAAAAATCTCATTGCGGAGAGGTTGTGGCAAGAAGCGACGCTTTTGAAAGTCTGGTACATTTGCAAGTGCGGGACAATGCCTACTACACGGCAAAAATCATGCTTTGCTACGCCAAAGCCATTCCTCAAATGAAAAAGGACGGTTTTGTCGGCGCACTGGACTCTTTCGACATTCCGATGAAGTACCTTGCACCAAAAAGCCTCATCTGACGGCAACGCACACACGTTTGGTTACGGCACACACGTTGGCAACAAAAAATTGCAACCTACGTGAAAAGGCAAAAGTTTCACCTGTCAGCGCAGTTTTGCATTGTAGCGTCGTAGCATTGGTATTTGTTGCAACCTGACGGAAAAAGTTTTTCAAGGCAAGTTGTTTGCCGTGTTCAGTTTTTACATTTGCCACGAAAGCACCTTTGGCAGGTGTAATTTCTGCGGACGTTGCGTTTATTTGCCTTGTTGCAAACCGGCGAAAAAAGTTTTCAAGGCAAGTTGCACGCCGTGTTCAGGCTTTACATTTGCCACGAAAGCACCTTTGGCAGGTGAAATTTCTGCGGAAGTTGCGTTTTGTTTGCCTTGCTTCAAAAAGCAACGGCATCAAACGCTCAACGCAATTGGCACACACTGCAATTGTCGCCACGTCAACGGCGATTTTGTTGCCGTTAGTGCGTTTCGAGGCGTGGTAAAAAATAACAACACGGATTTTGAGCAACTGTGCCGAAACTTACAACGGCATGCAAAGTATTATCAAAATTTTTCAACAAAAAAGCAACCCGAAAAGGTTGCTTTTGTTTTTTTGTTTACAAGTCTTTGTACTGCACCAACTCTACACCTGCCTCGTTGATGAGGTGTGTGGCAAACTCGTCGGGGTAGCCCTCCTTGTAGACGATGCGCCGTATGCCTGCATTGATAATCATTTTGGCGCAGATGACGCAAGGCTGATGCGTGCAGTACAGCGTTGCGCCGTCCAGCACAATGCCCAAACGGGCGGCTTGAATTATTGCGTTTTGTTCGGCATGCACGGCGTAGCACAGTTCGTGCCTTGTGCCGCTTTCTATTCCCAACTTCACACGCAAACACTCGCCACGTTCCTTACAACTTTTTACTCCCTGCGGAGCGCCGTTGTATCCCGTGGTGAGAATCCTTTTGTTTTTTACTATTACGGCGCCGACTTGTCTGTTTTCCTTGAAACAACTGGACCAGGTTGCCACCTGCTCCGTCAGTTCCATAAATCTTTTATCCCACTTGTTCATACTTGCCTATCAATACCGTTGCTTGCGAATTTTTCCGTCCACCTTGTGAATGGTTATGTAACCGTCCTGACTCTTTGCCCTTTCCTTGGCAAAGGCGATTGCTTCAAGTTGCGTTGAGAACAGTTTTATTGCCTTTCCGCCCTTGCTCAGTTTCACCTGCCATTTGCCGTCTTCACGCAAAGACACGTGATAGTTTTTGGGGCGTTGCGCAGCCACTGCCTTTTCTTCCGCTTCCTCGGCGGCGACGTCTTCGGGGTTGCTGTCGTCCACAACACGCACCTTGACGTCATCTTCATCTTTTTTGGGCTGTTCCGTCTTTTTGGGCGCAGCCTTCTTGGTGTCTGAAAGGGTTTTTTCTTGTTCGGGTTGCTGCTTTTTGACCTCTTTCGTGGCAGGTTCCTCTTTGACGGGCGTTGCTTTTACAGGTTCAGTCTCTTTTACAGGCTCTTCCGACGCCTCGGAAGTAACCTCTTCCTCTTTTACAGGTTCTGTTGCAACGTCCTCTTTGACGGGAGCAGGTTGCACTACAGCCTCAGGTTGCTCTTTGGGTGTTGCGGATTGGTCTTTGGGTGAAGCCGAAGCCTCTTTTTGCGCAGCCTTCTGCGCTTTTTTGCGCTTTTTTGCGGCGCACGACACGGCAATGATTACTACCAATACAAGCACTACCGCCACGGCAGCCACAATGTGCCACACAACTACCGTAAAGTCGCCAATGTTAAACACAGGTTCAAACATCTGATTTTCCTCCATTTGAAAATTTCAACACACAAAAGCACAAACGGAAAGACCGCTCGCAAACCTGTAAGCGTGTTATTTAGTATATTATATCATTTTCGGTTTTGTTCGACAATATCTTTTGAAAAAAAGAAAAAGTTTTTTGTGGGAAAATTTTGAAAAAACATGTTTATTACAGCAGTTCACACCTGCACGACTGGTAAATTTGCCGTCATGGCGTGTTTTTTGTGGGAAAGGTAACCACCGCTTTTTCCATGCAGAAAAATGTGCCGATGAAAATCAACATTTTTTTACAAAAAAATTGTACAAATTTGACAAAAAAACAGGCGTATAGGTTGACTTTTGGTAATTATGGTGTATAATATAGTTAGCAGTCGAAGATGACGACTGCTAACTTGCAAATCAATCATTGGAGGCATACGAAAAAATGTCAGTAAAACCACTGTTCGACAGAGTTGTCGTAAAACAAGTTGAAGAAAAGGAGCAGTCTGTCGGAGGAATTTTCCTTCCCACTGCCGCAAAAGAAAAGCAGGAAATTGCCACCGTTGTAGCCGTTGGCGAGGGCGGATTGGTAGACGGAAAAGAAGTAAAAATGGTCGTCAAACCGGGCGACAGAGTGCTGTACAGCAAGTACGCAGGAAGTCAGTTCAAAATTGACGGCGAAGAATTGACGATAATTAAGCAAAGCGACATTCTCGCTATTGTGGAATAAGAGGTGATAACATGGCTAAACAAATTAAATGCGGCGACGAAGCCAGAAAACTTTTGGAAAACGGCGTAAATCAACTTGCAGATACCGTTAAAATTACGTTGGGACCCAAAGGCAGAAACGTTATTTTGGAAAAGAAGTACGGAACACCGCTGGTAATTAACGACGGCGTTACCATTGCAAAGGAAATAGAACTTAAAGACCCGTTTGAAAACATGGGCGCACAGATTATCAAAGAGGCATCCACAAAAACAAACGACGTTGTCGGCGACGGCACCACCACGGCGGCAGTGCTTGCTCAGGCAATAATCCGTGAGGGCAACAAAAACGTTGCCGCAGGCGCAAATCCCATCATTTTGCGTAAAGGCATCGACAAGGCCGTGGAAGTTTGCGTCAACAAACTTAAAGCAATTTCCACCCCCGTGGAAGGAAAACAGTCCATTGCGCAGGTCGCTTCCATTTCGGCGGCGGACGAAACCATCGGCAAACTTATTTCCGACGCTATGGAAAAGGTGGGCAACGACGGCGTGATTACCGTTGAGGAAAGCAAAACCATGCGCACCGAACTGAACATCGTGGAAGGCATGCAGTTTGACAGAGGTTACTGCTCGCCCTACATGGCAACGGACCTGGACAAAATGGTTGCCGACCTGGACAATCCGTACATTCTCATCACCGACAAAAAGATTTCTTCCATTCAGGACCTTTTGCCCCTGTTGGAACAGGTTGTCAAGATGGGCGCAAAATTGCTGATTATTGCCGAGGACGTGGAAGGCGAAGCCCTCACCACTCTTATCCTCAACAAACTGCGTGGCAGTTTCATCTGCGTGGCGGTTAAAGCTCCGGGATTTGGCGACAGACGAAAGGCAATGTTGGAAGACATCGCAATTTTGACGGGTGGCACGGTGATTACCGACGACGTCGGTTTGGATTTGAAATCCGCCACAATCGATATGTTGGGACGTGCAAAACAAGTCAAAGTGGACAAGGAAAACACCATTATCGTTGAGGGTGCTGGAAGCAGCGAGCAAATTGCTCAGCGTGTTTCGCAAATCCGCAACCAAATGGCAGATTGCACCAGCGACTACGACAGAGAAAAATATCAGGAACGTTTGGCAAAACTTGCAGGAGGCGTTGCTCAAATCAACGTGGGCGCAGCCACCGAAGTGGAAATGAAGGAACGCAAACTGCGTATTGAAGACGCACTTAACGCTACCCGTGCCGCCGTTGAAGAAGGTATTGTAGCAGGAGGCGGCGTTGCATTGCTTTCGGCAATTACCGACGTTGAAAAACTTGTAAAGACGCTTTCGGGCGACGAAAAGACAGGTGCGGAAATTGTGCGCAAGGCGTTGGAAGCACCCATCAGACAAATTGCCGAAAACGCAGGCGTAAACGGCGGAGTCATCGTGGCGCAGGTTCTTGCAAGCAAAAAGACAAACTACGGTTACGACGCTTTGACGGGCACCTACGGCGACATGATTGCAAAGGGAATACTCGACCCCACAAAGGTTACCCGTTCGGCTTTGCAAAACGCCGCAAGCGTTGCGGGAACATTGCTCACTACGGAATCCATTGTGTGCGACATCCCCGAACCGCCGACACCGGCACCTGCACCTAACCCCGATATGTATTGATGACAGACAAAAAAAGGAAGCGTGCACCGCTTCCTTTTTTTTGTGCATTTTTTCAAATTGCTTTTACAAAATTTTCCCATCAGGGCAAAGTGGGTAAGTCGCTGTACAAAACAAAAAACGTTGCACGAAGACCACAAAATTTTGAACTGCAGAGAGTCGTATCCAATGAAAATCACGCAAATGATGGTAAAATTTATCTACTATGTCAAACATAGTAGTTTACAAAAGGGCGTTTTTCGTCATAAAATCGTCAAAACACTGCGTAAAGGCATAAATCATCCGCCACGTTGCAAATTAAAGGCAAAAAGACATTTGTTTTACGTTGCTGTTTCTTTCGGCACTTGCAGACAACGGAATCGGGAGAAAATCGGCAAGACAGATACCCAAAAAGACAAATTGCCCTGTTTGACAACAACGGAAAGTTTCTCTCTTTTACCATTACCACTACTGCAGACACGTTGCCAAACGTTAGCGTTAACCTAAACAACAGGCATTTGCCTGCCGACGTCTGCCAATTCGGCAAATTCAGAATGTATGCGTATTGCCGACAGGCTTTGGATAAATGCTGAAACGGCGACCTTCAGCGCACTTGCGCAACAGCCTTACAAGCAAAAAGTTTTGCGCAGAAAGAATGCAAAGACAATGAGCTCACAAAAAAATCTTCCTCACAGGAGGAAGATTTTTTCGCAAATTATTTGTTATTTTACAAGTTGTTTGTTGGTACACAAATTGTGTTTATTTTTCACAAGTTATTTGGCGACACACAAATTGTTTCTAACTTTACAAGCCGTTTGCAGGCACACAATTGTTTCAATTTTAGCAAATTGTTTAGTGATACACGATTTCTTTAATTTGCAAGTTGTTTGTTTTCAAACGATTTACTTTAATTTTTACAAGCCGTTTGTCGGTACATAATTGTTTCAATTTTTTGCAAATTGTTAAGTGATACACAATTGCTTTTATTTACAAGTTGTTTGTTTTCAAGCAATTGCTCTAACTTTACAAGCCGTTTGCCGGTGCAAATAATTGCTTCAATTTTTCAAAATTTGTTAGTGGCACACGATTGCCTTAATCTGCAAGTTGTTTGGTACACAAACTGCTTTTAATTTTTCACAAGTTGTTTGGTGATTCACAACTGCTTTTATTTTTATAAGCCGTTTGTCGACACGCAATTGCCTCAAATTTCACAAGTTGTTTCTTGGCACACAATTGCCTGAATCCGCAAGTTGTTTGGTACACAAACAGCTTTTCATTTTTCACAAATTGTTTGGTGGTACAAAATTTTGTTCGTATTTACAAGTTGTTGGATTGATTCTTCCTAATTTGTTTATTTATCAGGTATCGCTCTACGCCGTACGGTGTCAATTTTACGCCAAACCGACGGCGGGAAACAGGAAGTAACACACCACTCCCAACACGGCGCCTGCAAGGTACAAACCGCCCAAAATGGCAAAGTTGCGCCATTTTTTCTGTCGGAACAAAATTACCAATGCAATACCGCTGTTGGCAACTAGTCCTGCCAGCATTGCCGAAAGGGAAATTATGCCTTCGGTGTACATCCCCGTGATAATCACGCTGCTGGCGCAATTTGGTATCAAACCGATGAGGGGCAGTATCAGATTTTGCCAGAACCCTATTTTTGCCGTAAATTGCAAAATGGGCTGCTCTGAGTAGTAAAGCAAAAAGGCAAATATCGTGTTTATCACAAATATGTACAGGAAAATTTTGAAAGTGTGCAACAGCGGATGTTTGACAAAATTCCAAAACTTTTGCCTCTTTGTCTGCTCGTCATGTTGGTGATGTTCTTCCTGCTCGGCAGAAAGGGGATGATGGCAACAGCCCTTGGAAACAATGTTGCATTGCGTATCGAGTTTGCGCTTGTCAAAAAGGTTGATTACAAATCCCAACAAAATTGCGTAGACGGCTTTTATCAGCACCACCACCCACACTATTTTCACCGTTTTGGCGTTTGTCAGCAATATGGGAAGCGCCTCGTCGCTGGTTGCCACAAAAAATGCTATCAATGTACCCGTTTTCAGGTAGTTTTGACAATACAAGTCCGTAGCCATAACGGAAAATCCGCATTGCGGAATAAGCCCGACGCCGCTTGCCACCAAAGGAGCAAATTTGCCGTTGAGCAACTTTACCGTTTTGTTTTTAGCCCTTTCGTTGCTTTCCAGAAACTCTATAAGAAGATAGATTACAAGCAGAAAGGGAAGCGCAATTGCGCTGTCTTTCAAAGAATCAAGTATTACTTCCCACATATTTTCACGTAGTACAAACACATTGTGCAAAGGGACGTTTGCGTCAATCACTTTTGCGCGTTACCGTTTTTCGCAGTAAGCCCCAACGACTGACAAAGATCGGCAAGCGATTCCTCCGTTTTGGTGAGTTCCTGCAAATCTATTACCTGTTTTGGCTGTTGGGTTTCCCCTCCGTCAACAAAACTTTTCAGTATTTGCAACGGATTTTGCAAATTTCCCACAGACTCCTTTTTTACGTCGCCATCGGATTGCTCGGCATTTTGACGGTTGCAAGACTGATTGCCGACATTTTTTTGCACTTCATCGGAAAATAAAGCGACGTTCTCACCGTCGTAGGCGTTTATCGTCTGTTCCAGACGACGTTTAAGGCTGTTGAAACGCTTTACCTCTTCGTCGCTTAAAGACGCAACAAAAGTCTGCGCAAAGGCGTGCCATGCGCAATAGAACGTTTTGGCGCGCAAAAGCGTCAGTTGAGAAAATTTTTCCGCTTCCGACAACGTTTCTTTTGCCGTTTTTTGCGATTGAATCATTGCCGTGGCAATGGCGTCGGAATCGGTGCGGTACTTTTCCAACTGTTTGCGAAGCGTGTAGTTTTCGTCGGAAAGTTCGTCTATGCGCTGTTTTTGAGTGGCACGCAAAGCGCTTTCCTTCTTTTGTAATTCCTCGACAAAGTCGTCCACCTGACGGGGAGAATATCCCCTGAAAACACGACGGAATTTCATTTTATTTCACCAATTTGCGTTCGTCCAGAATGAGGGACTGTTTCAGACGGTACAACTCGTCGGACAAATCCACCTTGTAGTCGTGAGGTTGGAAAAGACGTGTGTACTCCTCCCAAAAACCGTCCACGCTGCGCCTGCACTGCTCTTGCAATGCGTAAACATCCTGATGCTTCCACACGCATTTGCCCTTTTCAAAAACGTCAACGTACAGCGGTTGGGCGTAAAAATCGGTGATAACCTTTGTCTTCCATCTGTCCACGGGATGGGTGATGGTGAGAGGTTTGGTTTCGTCGATTACCTCCCCTTCCAGACAAATAAGGTCGGCAAGTGCCTTGTTGCTGTTTTTGTCAAACAAGCGGTACAACACCTTTTTCCCGGGATTGGTCATCTTCATGGGGTTGTCGCTTATTTTCATTTTGGGGTAATCCACGCCGTTTACACGCAGGTTGCTCAATTTGTACACACCGCCCAGACTTGGCGTCGTGTGGCTGGTGATGAGTTTTGTGCCGACGCCGTAAATGTCGATTGCGGCATTTTGCTGTTTGAGAGCATTCAGCACATATTCGTCGATGTCGGAACTTGCAAAAATTTTGCAATCGGCATGTCCCGCCTCGTCCAGCATTTTGCGTGCCTCTTTGGAAAGGTAGGCAAGGTCGCCACTGTCAAGACGTATGCCCAAAGGTTGATAGCCTTTGCTTTTAAGATAGTCAAACACTTTGATGGCGTTTGGCACGCCGCTTTTCAGCGTGTCGTAGGTGTCCACCAAAAGCAGGCAGTTGGCAGGATAGGTGTCGGCATACGCCATGAAGGCTTCCAACTCCGTAGGGAAGGACATTACCCAACTGTGAGCGTGCGTGCCCTTGGGAGGAAGACCGAACATTTTGGCGCACAGCAC
>HF998487.1:71698-72432 GCA_000433775.1 Corallococcus sp. CAG:1435
CCCCAGCCGCTCTTGCGCCGTACAGCGATGCGTCGGGTGCCTGCGCCCTGCGCAAACCGAATTCCAGCACGGATGCGGGGCTTGCCGCATGGCAGATACGGCGAGCCTTGGTGGCAATAAGCGTTTGAAAGTTTACAATGTTCAACAATGCCGCTTCCACCAGTTGTGCCTGACAAATGGGCGCCGTTATCACCATTAACGGTTCGTAGGGGAACACCACCGTTCCTTCGGGTACGGCTTTTACCGAACCTGTAAAACGCAGGTCTTTGAGCCACGCCAAAAATTCCTCGGAAAAGGAATTGGTGGAACGCAGATACTGTATTTCTTCGTCGCCGAAATGCAGATTTTCAAGATATTCCACCGCCTGTTCCAAACCTGCCGCAATGCAGAAGTTACTTTCTTCGTAGGGACGGAAGAACAAATCGAAAGTGGCTTCCTCCTCCGTTTTGCCCTGCAAAAAGTAGCCGTACATCATTGTAAGTTCGTAAAAATCCGTAAGTAAAGTGAGATTTCTCATGTTTTCTCCTTGTGTTTTTTGCCCTTTTTGGGTTCGGGGTCAACCCACGGTTTGCGATTTTCCACGCCGTAGTCGGGGTACACCTTGGGCGGGAAGAAAAACAGCAGAAATGCGTTGAGTTTCACGTCGTAGACGTTGCCGCACTCGCAATGAATGTTGCTTTCAAAGGGCTTGTTTTCCGCAGAAATGTAGTTTTTCACGGCGGGAACAAGTTTGA
>HF998487.1:72467-75002 GCA_000433775.1 Corallococcus sp. CAG:1435
GAAATAGACACAGCACAAAAGCGCCGCAACAGCCAAAACATAGCCGTTGTCCAGACCGTCGGCAATGCCCCATTTGATGAGGGAAAACAACGCTACCGCCACCAATGCCGCACTTACAACGGCATACACCGCCGTCTGAACACGGTACTTGTCCCTGTCGCTTTGCCAACCGCCCTGCGAAAGGTTGCGTTTTCCGCAATTTGCGCAATACAGTTTGAGCCTGTCCTGCAAGGCGAAAATTCCCAAAAATGAGTACAGACACAAAAGCGTAGCGAAAAATCCCACAATGAAACGGGATTCTCCTCCCAAAGCAAACATCGTTACGGCAAGCGCCAACGACAAAACAGTTACGGGAATGAGTATCCAACGGGATTTTGCAAGTTGTTCCCTTTCCGATTTGAACAGTTTGGCGTACAGTGAGTGCAGTTGCTTGCGGTAAATTTGACTCAACAGCAATATGCCCAAAGTTATGGTGAAAACGGAAACAAGTTGCGAAATTTTAATGTCCGTTTTGTGCGCCCCTATGAACAGGTACAAACTGTCCGTGCGCAAGCCTTCCACTACCAAACGCACAATGCCGTAGTAGATGCCGTAAAAAGCGGCGCACCAGCCCAATTTGTAACGTTTGCTACGCAAAAGCACCAACACGCACACTAAAAAGCCGATAAACGTACAAAGACTTTCGTAGAAAAATGTCGCCTGATACCATCCCGCTACACCGCCTGCGTTGCTGGCGTCTATCCACACGGCAATGCCGTTGAAACCGTGGTCCCGTCCACGTCCCAAAAAGGAAAAGAGGTTGACCATGGCGTCGTAGTCGGTGGTGATGAGGTTGCCGAACGCTTCCTGATTGGCAAAGTTGCCCCACCGTCCGATACTTTGCGCCAAAAACAGCCCCGGTATTATGCTGTCGGCAATTATGCGGAAATCCTGCTTGCGCACCTTGCAACACACAAATGCCGCAAGATAACCCAAAATAACGCCGCCGTAAATGCCCAATCCGCCGCTTCGGAAATCGAAAAAGGTGGACCACCCCGACATCATGTGCGTTTCGTCCCATGGGAAAATGTACACGTACATTCTCGCACCCAAAACGCCTATGGGGATTATCACCAAGGCATAGATTGTAATGTCGTAGGGATCGTAACCACGTTTTTTGAAGTACAAACCGCCGATAAGAATTGCCAACGCCATACCCGTTACTATGAACAGGGCGTAAAAATAGATGGGAAAACCGAAAATGCACAGCGCAGGTCTGCCTCCGCTGGTACCTACGCCGAAATAGGCGTTGCCCCATTCCAACTGCATGGTTGTGGTTATTTCTGCGAGTAAATTTAACAAATGAGTTCCTTCTTTATGTAATAGATTACTTTATTTTACTATCTTTATTAAACTGTGTCAATTGTCGGAAACACTTTTTGCAACCCTTTGACGACGCCCGTAGCCGATATCGCTCCTTTTCGACAAAGTTTTACCTTTTGATATCCCGAACAAACGCAACGACGAAATTGAGAAACCGCATCAATTATTGGAAACACTTTTTGCAACCCTTTGACGACGCCCGTAGCCGATATCGCCCCTTTTCGACAAAGTTTCACCTTTTGATATCCCGAACAAACACAACGACGAAATTCCGTTGCAACAACACGACACTGCACGTTTTGTCGGTGAAAATTTGCCGTGCCTGACGGACGTTTCGAAAGTAATATGCTACGGCAAATTTGGACGGTTTTTCTGCACGCAATCGCAGACAAAACAGCGGCGTTACGCAACAAGAACGCAAAGACTGTGTTTTGCAAAGTTTACAGCCGAAAGTGTTGCAAAGGTTGACATGTACAGTTGCACAAATGAACACAAAGGACATTTGCCAACAAAAATCCACGTTTTACAACTGCGTAGTTTTTTTTTTACTCTATTACACCGCAGATTTTTTGAACTTCTTTTTTTTACTCGAGTGTTGCACTTGAAAGCACATTCACCAAAGCAAAAAAACGGGCTTCGCCTTTCGGCAAAGCCCGTAATTTTGTGTCAGGTCAAATGACTGTTACTTGTTTCTTTTGGAAAGCACTACCATTGCAAGTACTACCGTTACCAAACCGAACACGACTGCCACAGCCAACAAAACGAAGATTTCCACGTCGCTTGTGGGTTGCGTTGCCGTTGTGGATGTGATACCGCTGACAACTTCCACCATTGCAACTTTGGTTTGGAATGCCGATACTGCGATGTTTACGTCGCTTACCGATTCCGCCCTGTCAATGGCTTCCAATGCGTCGTTGTAATACTTTTCAACAAGTTGTGCGTTTTCCGTGCCGAACAACGTTACCAGTTTGTCCTTCAACGTTGTGGAAAGTTCCGCAGCGGTAGCCGTTGTAAACAAACCGCTCTTTTGCTTTCCTACACTTACCGATGCAAGCATGGATTCAACGTAACTGTTGAGCCAGTTGTCAATTTCCTGCTTGCCTTCCGTCTTGGATTCTTCCACGGCGGTGAGCGCCGTTACCTTTTGGTCAAGCGCAGTAAGTTTGGTGCCGA
>HF998488.1:0-690 GCA_000433775.1 Corallococcus sp. CAG:1435
GGGGAACTAGTAAAACACAAAAAACAGTTAGTAATAAATGCGGTCGTTTGCCTCTGCAAACAATGTAACGAAATTATGCACTAGGCACAAGTAAAAAGTGTTTAGCAAACCGGTAACAACACAAAAGGCAACAGTTAAGTAATAAATAACGTTTGCTTCAACTACAATACAGTATGAATATCGTGTGGACGGTAACAACAATACTAGCCATATCTTTTCTCACTTTTGTCAATCCCGACAAGGTGCTTTCCGTGTGCGTGGACAGTTCGGCGCAGGCGCTGACAACGGCATTCGGACTTTGCGGCGTGTATTGCCTGTGGATGGGCATTTTCAACGTGGCGGAGCAGTGCCGTCTGGTGGAAAAACTATCCCTTTGCCTGAAACCCGTCAACAATTTTTTGTACGGCAACGTGTCGGAAGTGGCAAAACAATACATTTCGTTGAACGAAGCGTCCAATCTTCTGGGCGTTGGAAACGCCGCAACGCCGTCGGCAATTTCCGCAATACACGAAACGGAAAAAGGGGAAAAACTTTCCCGTGCAGGGGCAATGCTGTTTGTGGTGAATGCCACGGGCATACAGTTGGTGCCCACAACGGTGATAGGTTTGCGTGCCTCTTTGGGTTCTCTTTCCCCTGCCGATATTCTGCTTCCAAACCTTTTGGCTACCGCCGTTACCGCCGTTTTTGGGG
>HF998488.1:695-10278 GCA_000433775.1 Corallococcus sp. CAG:1435
CCGCCGTTACCGCCGTTTTTGGGGTGGTGCTTGTGTTTGCGTGTTACGGAAGGGCAAAAAAGTGAACTACGTAGTACCTGTTTTGATTGTTCTGGTGTTGGCGTTTGCGCTTTTCAAAAAGGTCAACGTGTACGATTCCTTTGTGCTGGGTGCAAAAAAGTCCTTTTCGCTGTCCCTTTCCGTTTTTCCCTATCTTGCGGCAATGTTCATCACCGTCAACGCTTTGCAAACCAGCGGGTTGGAAAAGTACCTTACGGAATTTTTCGCCCCGCCTTTTCGCCTTTTGGGCATACCCGAAGAGGTGGTAAAATTGGTGCTGTTGCGACCTTTTTCCGGCAGCGGCAGTCTTGCCATCCTCACCGACGTGTACAAAAACTACGGTGTGGACAGTTACGTCGGACGTTGCGCCTCCGTCATTATGGGAAGTAGCGAAACGGTGTTTTACGTAGCCAGCGTGTATTTTGCACAAACCAACGTCAAACGCACGGGCTTTGCCATACCGATAGGCTTGTTTTGCAACTTGGTGGGAAGCGTGCTTGCCTGTCTTCTGTGTCGGGTGATGTAGTACTTTTGTACAAAGGCTTGAAGGCGCCGTCAAATCAAAATTTCTGCGCAATGGGGAAAAACACCGTTATCGGCAGGTATATTTTTTGACAGGGCAAAAAATTATCGGCAATTTTTCCGTGTTTGTTACTTAATGATAACTCTCCTTTCTGCGGCTTTGAGAGGCGGTAAAACCAGCACTTGGCGGATGGTGTCGATTTTGTCAGGCGATACGCCCTTGTTTTTCTGCAACGGACGGTTTTCAACTTGCATTTTACCTTTATTGCGAAAGTTTTGTTTCTGCAAATGTTAAAAACGTGTCTGTTTGATATTTGCAAGCGGTTTCTGCAAAGTTATTTGATTCACGTGTCCGCCTTGTGGGCGGTTTTCAACCTGCATTTTGCCTTTTTTCAAAAGTTTTGTTTATGCAAATGTTCAAAGCGTGTCCGTTTAATATTTGCAAGCGGTTTCTGCAAAGTTATTTGATTCACGTGTCCGTCTTGTGGGCGTTTTTCATTCTGTTTTTTGCCTTTTTTCGAAAGTTTTGTTTCCTGAAAATGTTCAACCGTGTCTGTTCAATATTTTTATGAGGTTTGTTGCAAAGTTTCCTGTTGCACTTGTCCCCATTGTCGGCGGTTTTGCCCTTTGCAACAAAATAAAACAGCATTTGCCAATATTTTTCAAAACCAAACGGTTGTAAGATAGTAGCATTTGGCATAAGCGAGGTTAAAAAAATGTCAAAGGCAAAAATATCTTGGAAAACGGTGCTGTTGTATCTGACGTTCGCCGTGTGTTCGCTGTGTTGCGGCAATGTGTTTGACGGGGCGCTGTCCTTCGGACTGTTTGTCGGTGCGGTGTATTCCGTCAACCCTTTTCTGGCTGCGGTGATAAGCGTTGCAACGGCGATACCTTTCGGATGGCAACGTGTTTTGCACGCCGCAATCAGGTGCGGTGTAGTGATTATTTTTGTGTTGTTGCACAAGTTTATCAAGAAAAAGATTCAAAAACTCAATTTGTTGCTGTATCTTGTGGCAAGCAACGTGTTCTACTGCGTGTACGGCACCGCCGATTACTTTGCGTTGTTCGACAAAATTCTCTATTCCCTGTGTGGCATAGCCTTTTCCTTTGTGTGCATCTACTTTTTCCGTGCCGTTTTTTTGCGTGGACTTGCCTACCGCCCCGCCCTGGACGAGGTAATTTGCATTTCGTTGTTTATGATTGTGGCAAGTTACGGAATGAGCAATCTGCAGGTGCTGCAACTGCGAGTGGAGTATTTTTTCTTTCCATTCGTGTTGCTGTTTTGCTGTTCGGTGTTTGGCGACAAGGTAACGCTGGTAATGTCGGCTTTGTTGGGGCTTGGAAATTTGCTTGCTACGGGCATGTACGACGGTTGCGTTTTTTGCGTATTTTGCGCCGTCGCCGTCATTTTGTCCTTCCGTCTTAACAGGTACGTGGCTGGATTGTCGGCAATAATCGTGGATGTGCTGATGTCCTACTTTCTCAACCTGCACGGCAGTTTTTCCACGTTGGTGTTTGTCCCGACGGTGTGTTCGGTGGTGGTGTATTTTGCCGTTCCAACCTCTTGTTACAACTACCTTAGAGATTGCGTGTGTGGCAACTACGAAAAATATTTGGGAAAAACCGTCGTGAAAAAGTTGGGAATGTACACTGCAAAAAAACTGTACCGCCTTGCGGACATATTGCTTTCCATGAAAACGGCATTTCTAACAATGTCGGTGGGCGCCGTTACCGACGAGGAGGCTTCCAAAGCCATGGTACGGCAATGCAGCGAAACGGTGTGCAAGGATTGCCCCGAAAGGGTGCGTTGTTGGAGGCAGGAACTTGCCAACACGGAAAACAATTTGTTGCAGTTGGCGCAGTGCGGTGTAACACGGGGCAAATGCACCATTCTGGACGTGCCTCAACATCTTTCCCTCAAATGCGTGCGTGTTTCAACATTGCTTGCGGAAATAAACGTGCAGTGCAAAACCTACCGTGATTACGCCGACCGCACCGAGCAGGTGAACGGCGGAAAGGTGCTTTTGGGGGAGCAGTTGGGAGGCGTTTCTCAACTGCTGACGCAACTTGCCGGCGATTGCAAAGGTAAGGTGTCGTACAGCGGCGAAAAGGAAAAGGAACTTGTGGAAAGGCTGGTTTTCCACAATGTGCTGTGCAGCGGAGCGGTGGTTATGGAGCAATCGGGCAGTCTTTCCGTCATTGCCACCGTTGCCAAAAAGGACGTGGACAAAGAGGTCATCGAAAAGGTGGCGTCCAACCTTTTTGGTCAAAACATGACTGTGGACAGGACGGACGTTACCGAAAGCCCGTCGTGGGTCAACGTCAGCCTGTCGGTGAAACCACGTTTCGAGGTGAGTTTCGGGGTGAGCAGTGTTCCCAAGGAGGGAAGCGAAGCGTCGGGGGACACTCACAGCGTGATGAAAACGGACAACGGCAAATGCATCGTTGCCTTGTGCGATGGTATGGGTAGCGGAAGTAATGCGGAAAAAATGTCGGAAACGGCAATAGGTCTGGTGGAAAACTTCTATCGGGCAGGTTTCGACAGCGACACGATACTGTCCTGCGTCAATCACCTGTTGGTGGGGTGCGGAAACGAAGTTTTTTGCGCCGTGGACATCTGCGTGGCGGATTTGACAAACGGCCTTGCCGACTTCATCAAGTTGGGCGCCCCCTGCGGAATAGTAAAAAACAACGGCAACGTGGAAATCATCGCAGGAAGCAGTCTGCCTCTTGGCGTGTTGGAGGAAATGCGTCCTTCAGTAACCAAAAAAGCCCTTGCCGAAGGGGACATGGTGGTGCTGGTAAGCGACGGCGTTGCCGACTGTTTCGACGACGCCAATGCGCTTGCGCAGGTAGTTGCCGATACTTCCTGCACCAACCCGCAAAGCGTTGCGGAAATAGTGTTGAACAAGGCTCTTCGCAACTGCGGCAAGGCAAAGGACGACATGACGGTGTTGGTGATAAAACTTTCCTAGGCGGTCAACCGCCCGAAATGCAGTTGAGAAAATAATTCAAAAAAATGCAGTGGTACTGTCTGTTTTGTGCAGTATCACTGCATTTTTACGTATAAAAGAGGCAAAGTTTTTTGTCACCGACAAAAGCAAGTAACATTTTGACGCAAGGTGCATATTCTGTGTGTGTGGAGAAAAATATGCAACAGCAATACTATCTTGAAAGCACCGTCGTGGTGGGCAAAAATGTGGAAATTCAGCCCTTTGCGGTAGTCAAAGGCAACACCGTTTTGCACGACAACTGCGTGGTGGGCAGTTTCAGTTTTCTGGAAAATGCCGAAATAGGCGAAAACACCGTTGTGAAAGCCTCTCGCATATGCGACAGCACCGTGGGGAGCAACTGTACCGTGGGGCCAAACGCTCATCTGAGAAACAACGCCCGAGTAAAGGACAACTGCAGGGTTGGCAACTTTGTGGAAATCAAAAACAGCGTGTTGGAACAAGGGGTAAAAGCAAGCCATCTTGCCTACATAGGGGACGCTACCGTAGGCAAAAACACCAACATAGGTTGCGGGGTTATTTTTGTCAACTACGACGGTAAAACCAAACACAAAACANAAAACCAAACACAAAACATCCGTAGGCGAAAACTGCTTTATCGGGTGCAACGCCAACCTCGTAGCACCGCTCAAAATAGGCAACAACTGTTTTGTGGCGTGCGGTACAACGGTAGACAAGGACATTCCCGACGGGGCCTTTTCCATCGGGCGCAGTTACCTCACCGTAAAGGAAGGCAGGGCGGAAAAGTACCTGCAAAAAAAGTAAAAAAGTCGGTTTTGTGTTTTTTAAAAGAAAAGCCTTTGAAAGAGCAGGCTTTTTCAAAGAAAAGACACGTTTTCTTCGACATTTTTTGCCTTGCATTTTGTGTAAAGCGTCGTTGACTTTCGCTGAAAAAAAAGAAAAAGTGCAAGGTTGTTTGTTCGGGCGGTCGGGTGTAAAGTTTCGCTTTTTCTTGACAAAGAAGTAGTGTTGATATACAATTTGTCTATAAATAATCTAAGAGGCATTTATGGACAAAATAGCAGTTGAAAAGAAGTGGAACAAATTGTGGGAGGAACAAAAAGTTTATTCCTTCAATCCAAAGGACATCGACAACAAGTATTACATGCTGGAAATGTTTTCCTATCCCAGCGGAGCCAAATTACACATCGGGCATTGGTACAACTACGGACTTTCCGACACCTTTGCAAGGTATCAGATAATGAAGGGCAAAAACGTGTTTCAGCCCATGGGCTTTGACGCTTTCGGACTGCCTGCGGAAAACTACGCAATAAAAACAGGCGTTCATCCCGAGGACAGCACGCTGAAAAACATTGCCGTTATGGAACAGCAACTCAAAAACATCGGCGCAATTTTCGATTGGGATCACGAAATAAAAACCTGTCTGCCCGATTACTACAAGTGGACGCAGTGGATTTTCTGCCAACTGTACAAAAAAGGTTTGGCGTACCGCAAAAAGGCACCTGTCAACTGGTGTCCGAGTTGCAACACCGTGCTTGCCAACGAACAGGTGGTGGACGGTCACTGCGAGCGTTGCGACAGTCAGGTGATAAAAAAGGACCTTACACAGTGGTTTTTCAAAATTACCGATTACGCCGAGGAACTGCTTTCGGGGCTGGATTCGTTGGATTGGCCGGAAAAGACAAAGGCAATGCAACGCAACTGGATAGGAAAATCGGTGGGGGGCGAAATAGAATTCGACCTTGCCGACGGTAGCGGCAGTTTCAAGGTGTTCACCACCCGTGCCGACACACTTTACCACCCGTGCCGACACACTTTTCGGCTGTACCTACGTAGTACTTGCGCCGGAACATCCGCTCGTAGACAAAATCACCACGCCGGAATTTAAGGATGCGGTGCAGGCGTACAAGGATGAAGTTGCCAAAACCAACGAAGTGGAGCGTCTTTCCACCGCAAAAGAAAAAACGGGTGTGTTCACGGGAGCGTTTGCCGTCAACCCCGCCAACGGTGAAAAGGTGCAGGTGTGGATAGGCGACTACGTTTTGGCAAGTTACGGCACGGGCGCAGTTATGGGCGTTCCCGCTCATGACGAAAGGGACTACAAGTTTGCAAAAAAGCACAACCTGGAAATAAAACGTGTGATAAAGGGTGCTTCGCCCGACGTGGACGACAGCCTGCCGTTTTGCGACTACGGCGTTATGTGCAACAGCGGCGAATTTGACGGCGTCCCCAGCGAAAAGGGACGTGTTGCCGTGGTGGAAAAACTTGCCCAAAAGGGCAAAGGCGAGATAAAGACCAACTACCGTCTGCGTGACTGGCTGGTATCCCGTCAACGCTACTGGGGTGCGCCCATTCCCATCATCTATTGTCCCAATTGCGGCGAGGTGCTGGACGAAAATCTTCCCGTCAAACTTCCCTATGACGTGGAATTCCGTCCCGACGGAACAAGTCCTCTTGCAAAACACGAAAAATTCATTCACGACGTAACCTGTCCCAAGTGCGGCGCAAAAGCCACCCGAGAGGCGGACACATTGGACACCTTTGTGTGCAGTAGTTGGTATTATCTGCGTTATCCCGACGCTCACAATGCCGAAAAACCCTTCGATACGGAATGGATTGACAAAATGCTTCCCGTGGACAAGTACGTCGGCGGTGCGGAACACGCCTGCATGCACCTTTTGTACGCACGTTTCATCACCAAGGCGTTGAGAGACATGGGGTACCTGCACTTTGACGAGCCGTTCAAATCGTTGGTTCACCAAGGGGTAATTTTGGGACCTGACGGCAACAGGATGAGCAAATCTCACGGCAACGTAGTTTCCCCCGACGAGTACGTGGGAACATACGGCGCAGACGTTTTCCGTTGCTACCTTGCTTTCGGCTTCAAGTACACGGAGGGTGGTCCTTGGTCGGACGACGGCATCAAAGCCATCAACAAGTGGTTGGACCGTGCCGAAAGGTACATTTTGGCGGCATACGGCGAATATGCCACAACGGAAGAAATGCGTTCGGAAGAAAAGGAACTCAACCGAGTTCGCAACGCTACAATAAAGGCGGTGGACGCCGACTACGCCGACTTTTCCTTCAACACGGCAGTTGCCCGCATGATGGAACTTGTCAACGCATTGTCCAAGTACGACGGAAATGCCGTTAAAAATGCGCAGTTGTACCGCAGTACCGTCGACGATTTGTTGAAATTGCTTTCTCCCATTGCGCCCCACTTTGCCGAAGAGTTGTGGCATCAGACGGGACACACCGACAGCGTCGTTACGCAACGGTTCCCCGTTTTTGACGAAAAAGCGCTTCACAGACAGGAAGTGGAACTTCTCGTACAGTTCAATTCCCGTCCCAAAACAAGACTTGTAGTGGATGCAACGCTTTCGGCGCAACAGTTGCAACAATTGGTGCTGGAAAATCAAACGGTGCAACAACTTTTGGCAGGCGCAACACCCAAAAAAGTGATAGCAATTCCGGGAAGATTGGTAAACATCATCTTGTAATAAAAAACAAGTTGCAAAACAGTACTTTTGCCGTTGCAGGTAACAAAAATGCGGCACAATCCGTCAGATTGCTTTGCGGAAAGTTGCAACAAACTTTCAAGTTGGCGCAAGGAAAAAACGTAGCGATTTTTGCTGTGTTGTTTGTCCTGTTGCTAAAAATGCGACAGCGTAAAATGCCTTTTCAGTGTGAACGAAAAAGGCATTTTCGGCAAATAAATCAGGCACAAGTTACACGCACTTTCCTGAGCATTTGAAAGGAACGTTTGTAAATAAAACTGCTTTTGCAACAATTTTTTAGATACGGTGAGTAAAAAATGTTCCAACGGTGTTTTTGTCGTTGGCAACGTAAATAAACGAGGTTTTCAGATGAATTTCAAAGAGGAAGCGCAAAAACTCGGTATCGGCGACACCCCGCTCATACCTTACGAGGAAGATTTTGACGCCGACATCTACATCAAAAACGAAGCCATGAATGCCAGCGGCAGCGTTAAGGACAGGGCTGCGTTGGCAATGATTCTGGATGCGGAGGAAAAAGGTCTTCTGCACAAGGGCAGCACAATTGTGGAAGCGACCAGCGGAAACATGGGCATTTCCCTTGCCTATGTAGGCGTACGCCGTGGTTACAGGGTGTTGCTGACAATGCCCGACACGATGAGCGTGGAAAGGCGCAACCTTTTGCAGGGCTTGGGGGCGCAACTGGTGCTGACGGAGGGCAAACTTGGCATGCAGGGGGCCATTGACCTTGCCGAAAATCTTGCGCAAAAGCCCGACGCTGTACGTTTGGGGCAGTTTGACAACAAGGCAAACGCTCTTGCGCACTATCTGTCTACGGGTGAAGAAATAGTATCTCAGTTGGACAGAGTGGATGTGTTTGTAAGCGGAGTCGGCACGTCGGGCACACTTACAGGTACCGCCCGCCGTTTGAAGGAAACTTTTCCCGACTGTGAGATAGTGGCGGTAGAACCTGCTTCCTGCGCCACAATTTCCCGCAACGAAAAGGGACTTCACGCAATTCAGGGCATTGGCGCAGGTTTTGTCCCCTCGTTGTACGACAAAACTTTGGTGGACAAAGTGTGTCTGGTAACGGACGACGAGGCGATGGATATGTTTTACACCCTCAACAAAAAGCAGGGATATTGCTGCGGAATCAGTTCCGCCGCAAATATTGCCGTTGCCGTGCGACTTGCAAAAGACCCTACCTATAAGGGCAAAAATATAGTAACGCTTTTCCCCGACGGCGACGACAGATACCTGTCACTGTTGCACAAACAGCGTTGACAGGGCATTTGTTCCAAAAACGCAAAAGCGGACATTTTGTTACAAAATATTTTGTGCTGCAACGTTACTGATGAAGTGTTAAGGACTGTATCGTCAAAACACTGCAACATTGCTCGGCACATATTATTGTAATCACGGTACAACTAACTGCACAAAAAGGTTGAAAGGCGGTTAGTTGCCAAAAATAAAAAAAGTGTTTTATTGTAAAACATTCTGTCGGGTAACGCAGAGCATATTTTTTTGCGTTAAATGCGGTAATATTGTTCGGCAATAAATGATTGCAATCACTGCAAACTAACTGCACAAAAAGGTTGAAAGGCGGTTAGTTGCCTAACAAAGCGTACATTTTGTTGCAAAATTTGTGCGGAAGTGTTAAGTCTTTTGTCGAAAAAAACACGGCAGCGTTACACGGCAAAAAATGGCGGTCTGTTTCACAGACGCAAGCGGTAGCGGTAGAAAATGCCGTGCCGACGAAAGGGAACAAAACAAGGCTTTTCCCAACTGTCTGAAAAAAACTCGGTGCCGATTCAAAAGCGAACTTATTTTCTGTTTGTTTTTTAATAAAGATAGGTATTGACTATTGAAATTTTTTCCACTACAATTAAACAAAAAACCAAATGGAGGAAAGACGACATGAAGAAGTTCACAAAAGTATTGGCAGTAATGTTGGTGTGTGTGTTTGCATTGTTTGCGTTTGCCGCATGCGCTCCCAACAGCGATCCCGACAAGGCACTTGCCGGCTTGAAAGAAGCAGGCTACAATGCTGCGAAAGACACGCAAGTTATTCCCGGTATTTTGGCAATTGCCGGCGTAAAGGGTATTGACGTGGTAATTTCCGGCACAAAGATAGAAAAACTTGAAGACGGTTCCTCGAAAACCCAACACGTAACGGTCATCTACTTCCTTTCCGCCGATGCGGCAAACACCGCTTGGGATGACGTTAAGGAATATGCCGAAGAAAACAAAGAAGACGACAGCGATTTCACTGTTGCAAAATTCGGCAAGATGATTTATTTCGGAACAAGCGCCGGTATCAAAGCAGCAGCCTGACGGTAATTTGACTGAAAAAGACTCCGCAATGTCGGAGTCTTTTTTTTTCTGCCCGTCGGCTGTAAACTCAATTCACACGTTTGTTTTTACACAAAAAAAGTAACCGACGACAGCAAGATATTTCATTCAAATCCCTGTGCTTTTTCTGAACAAATTTTCCTCTAAGGCTAAATTTGCATGTTTTTCAAGGTTAAAACATTTTGTTCCTCACATTCTGTTTCA
>HF998489.1 GCA_000433775.1 Corallococcus sp. CAG:1435
AGTGTGTTTTTTGCACATGACGAGTGGCAAAAGGTCAATTAAGCAAACGTTTGCCATGCACTTATGCAGGTAAATTACTGTTGAATTTAATTCCGCACTCACTCCTGCGTGCAAAATGCCTTTGAATTTTCCCGCCGTGTTGCCGTTCGGTGTCTGTTGAAAGTCTTTCGGGACTCTGAAACTGTAAGTAACGGCAAACTTTTCCAAAACATTTTTTGCGTACAAAAAGGACGCTTTTTTGTGCGCACTAGTGTTTTTTTGTTTCAAAATTTGTTGCGGTAGTACATTTCTGTCAAATTTATCTTGTGTGTACAATTCCTGAAAAACAAAAAAGTGTTTCGGCAAGGCGTTTTTTGTTTCAAAAAAAGGATTTTTGCAGTTAAAAATATTTGCCAAAAACAATATTGTGTGGTTTAATGATACTTATATTTATTTTTAACAGTAACCGTTTACTTTCACCCTTTGCGAGGAGATTTTTTATGATTCTGGGCAAATACATCAACAAGTATTATGTGCGATATGCGCCGCTGCTGATATTGGGCTTGTGCGCTCTTATTGCCGTGGACTACTTTCAGTTGAAAATTCCCGAATTGTACGGCAATGTAATAAACGGCATCAACAATGGTTTTGTGGTGGTGGACGGCGTTTCTGTACCGTTTGACGCCAACTATTTGTGGAATGAAATTTGTTCGCCTTTGTTCGTGGTGATAGTTATCATCGTTTTGGGACGTTTCACATGGCGAATTTGCTTTTTCATTCCCGGCGTAAAGGTGGAACAGGGTTTGCGTGACAGAATGTTCAATCACTGCAAAACACTTCCCGTGCAGTTTTACCAACGCAACAAAGTGGGAAATCTCATGTCGCTGTTCACCAACGATCTGGACACCTTGCAGGAGTGTTTCGGGTGGGGCGTAATGATGGCATGCGATGCGCTGTTCCTCGGTGGAATGTCCATGTACAAAATGTTCCAGATGGATTGGAAACTTACGCTGTTTTCCCTGATACCGATGGCGTTGATGTTGGCAATAGGAATAATAGTGGGCAAGTACATAACCATGAAGTGGGACGCACGCCAGCAGGCGTTTTCCGACCTTTCCGACTTTGCTCAGGAAAGTTTTTCCGGCATTGCCGTCATCAAAGCGTTTGTCAAGGAATTCAAGGAATTGTTGGCATTCCGTTGGCTCAACAAGAAAAACGAAAAAGCTAACGTCGCCTACACCAAAATCAGCACTCTGCTCAACATTTGCGTTACCCTTTTTGTTGAATCGGTAATTTGCGTAATTTTGGGCTACGGCGGTTACCTTGTGTACCTCAAAAAGTTCGATTCGGGGCAACTGATGGAATTCATCGGCTACTTCAATTCCATTGTTTGGCCGATAATGGCAATAACCGACCTCATCGACATGACTTCACGTGGCAAAGCGTCGCTCAACCGTGTTTCGGAACTGTTGGACACCAAAAACGAAGTTATCGACAAACCCACGGCAACGGCGGTGGAAAAAGTCGACGGCGAAATAGAGTTTCGCAACCTCACATTCCGCCATCCCGACGCCGACTACGACGCTTTGATAAACGTTTCCTTCAAGATACAGGCAGGTGAAAGTATCGGCGTAATAGGCAAGACGGGTTGCGGAAAAACCACCGTTGCCGACCTAATTTTGCGGTGCTACAACGTGCCCGACGGCACATTGTTTGTGGACGGCAAGGATGTCAACGACATCACGATAAAAAGTCTGCGCAACTTTTGCGCCTATGTGCCGCAGGACAACTATCTTTTCGGCGACACAATAGCCAACAACATTGCCTTTGCCACAGGCAAGGCGGACATGCGCAAGATAATACGTTCGGCACAACTTGCCGACGTGGACGACAACATTTCCGAGTTCCAGCACGGTTACGACACTGTTTTGGGTGAGCATGGCGTTACCGTTTCCGGCGGTCAGAAACAGCGTATCTCGATTGCCCGTGCGTTAATCAAAGATGCGCCCATTCTCATTTTGGACGACTCCGTTTCCGCCGTGGATACCGACACGGAAAAGGTAATTCTCTCCAACCTGAAAGAAAGCCGCCTTGGCAAAACGACAATTCTCATTGCCCACCGTGTTTCCACAGTACGCAACATGGACAAGGTGCTGTACATGGACGGAGGCAAGGTGGTGGGGTTCGGCACCCACGAGCAGCTGATAGAGCAATGCCCCGACTACAAAAACATGGTGGAATTGCAAAAACTTGAAGAAGAAAAGGAGGGTATGTAATGAAAGAGTATCTTCCCCTTCTGATTGTAGGCGCAATTTTGGGA
Source organism: Corallococcus sp. CAG:1435 (assembly GCA_000433775.1). Lineage (GTDB taxonomy): Bacteria > Bacillota > Clostridia > Christensenellales > CAG-314 > Fimimonas > Fimimonas gallinarum. The sequence goes on from HF998489.1 coordinate 2,300, forward strand.
GTGTTTTCCACCTTTATCATCATTGCCTACGCTTCCGTTAAGGACAAAAAAACGGCGATAGGCTTTGACAGAAAGATGAAGGACGGCGACCTTATGAAACGGTTGCTTGCCTACGCCAAACCCTATTGGAAAAATTTTGTGATTGTGGGATTTTTGATGCTTCTCACCATCACCTACGACATTGTTTCCCCGTTGCTTGTTTCCGACATCGAGAAACTTGTGAAAAGCGACTTTTTGCTTAACGACCTTGTGTGGCGTGTAGCGCTGTACGCAAGTATTCTTATCGTATCCCTTGCCAGCAACTACGCACAGTCGATACTGTTGCAAATCACGGGGCAAAAAATAATTTCTACGTTGCGTGAGGACGCTTTCAAACACATCGAAAGTCTTTCGCATGCGCAACTTGTGCAGATACCTGTGGGAACGTTGGTAACACGTGTCACCAACGACACCAACGCCATTTCCATGATGTTCACGGGGCTTTTGGTCAATCTCGTCAAAAACTGTTTCGTAATTATCGGCGTTTTTGTGGCAATGCTGTGCGTCAATTACATGCTGACGTTGATGGTGCTGTGTTTTGTACCTTTCGTGTTGCTGTTCACGGTAATTTTCCGCAAATTTTCACGCAGGGCGTTCCGCAAGGTTAAGGACGGCTACACCGATGTAAACACCTTCCTTTCGGAAAACCTTTCCGGCATGAAAGTCATTCAGATTTTCAACCGTGAAGAAAGCAAAATGGAAGAATTCACCGCCAAAAGCAAAAAATTGTACAAGGCCAAGCGTGAGCAGATTTTTGTGTTTGGTATTTTCCGTCCCGCAGTGTACATGCTGTACATTTCATCCGTACTGTGCCTGTTCTTTTTGGGAAGTAAGGGGTATCTGGACAACATCAACTTTATGGGACAGGTGGTAACCAGCGAAACAATCGTGGCGTTCTACATGTACATTTCCAAGTTTTTCAACCCCATTCAGAACCTTGCCGAGCAGTTCCACCGTTTGCAATCGGCTTTTGCGTCGGCGGAAAAGATTTTCACCATTATGGACATTCAGCCCGACGTGGTGGACGAGCCCGACGCCATCGAGTTGGAAAAAGTGCGTGGCGAAATAGAGTTCAAACACGTTTGGTTTGCCTACAACGAAGGCGAATGGATTTTGAAAGACGTCAGTTTCCACATCGACGCCAAACAGACTGTGGCGTTTGTCGGAGCAACGGGAAGCGGCAAAACTACAATTTTGTCGTTGCTGTGCCGCAACTACGACATTCAAAAGGGCGAAATTCTGTTGGACGGAATAAACATCCGTCACATCAAAATAAGCAATTTGCGCAGGCACTTCGGACAAATGTTGCAGGACGTATTCCTGTTTGCAGGGACAATTCGCAGCAACATTGTGCTTCGTGACGAGGAATTCACCGACGAGCAAATTTTGCAGGCGTGCAAGTACGTCAATGCCGACAAGTTTATCGACAAACTTTCCCACGGGCTGGACGAAGAAGTGCGTGAACGGGGCAACAACTTTTCCGCAGGACAACGTCAGTTGCTTTCCTTTGCCCGCACGATAATTCACCGTCCCGAGGTAATGATTCTGGACGAGGCGACAGCCAACATCGACACGGAAACGGAAGTGCTGATTCAGGATTCCCTTTCCAAGATGATGAACGTCGGAACCATGCTGATTGTGGCGCACCGTCTTTCCACAATTCAGCACGCCGACAACATAATAGTGCTTTCGCACGGTGAAATAATCGAACAGGGCAACCACGACCAACTGTTGAAGCACAAAGGACGCTACTACGAACTGTACATGTTGCAATTCAACAAGGAACAAATAAAATCCGCTTCTTCCACGGCAACAGTGGCAAAGCAATCAACCTGACGCAACCAGCGCACAATGTGCCAAACGGCAAACCGCAGTTGTTTACAACAACAAAAACAAAAGGCAGAAATTTTGCCTTTTTGTTTTTTTGCAGTGTAAAAGTGTCGTTGAAATCTGCAACAATGTCAACCGTTGTCAGAAATCAACCTGACGCAACCTGCGCACAATGTACCAAACGGCAAACTGCAATGTGAGTAAAAGGCAACGTTAAGCGAGTGGCAAGCCAAACAATAACTTACTGCACTTTTTGCAAAAATAAAAATGACGGCAACTTCAAATTGTAAGTAGTGCAACGGTAAAGTACGGGCATAAAGCCAAACCGCAGTTGTTTCAAAACCACAAAAACAAAAAGTCGGAAATTTGTCTTGACACTTTTGTGAGGTTAACAGAGGCGTTCAGTCTGGTAACAAAAAGTCAAAATACACGCACAACGAAAAACGGAACCGCACAAAAATGCGATTCCGTTTTTATTTTTGGTTGATGTGAAAGCCGCAAAAACGCACACCGTATTATATCAGATAAACAGAACGGAATACTATTGCCAAGTCGATTTGCCGCTTTCAGATTATCCGCTATACGGCAAACAATTAGTCGTGGGGCGGTGCTAACGCATCGACTTCGGCTTATTCCGCGCAAACGACTATCATTGCGTCTTTATAGATTCGCTTTGACAGCCGTTTTATTTTAACAGACCTTATTGACCTTTCTATTATTTTTTGCTATAATTATTATATACAACTCACTTTATAAGGAGAAAAATTATGGCTAAAATAGAAATGTTTAGGAAAGCATTAGCTTTGCCAGAGGTAATACAAAACGTTGAACTTACAGGTATATTGAAGGAGCTTTATACGGACTATTTAGAGTTGTTGGAGAAAAATGGTGAATTAAAAGATAAATTAAGAAGTATAGATGATATTGCCGATATAAAGAAAAGAGCAAAAGTTAGGAATGGATTTTATACACTTGACGGTGTTAAGGATGCCGAAGGAAATGAAATACGTTTTTGTTTGAATTGTTTATATGAGCATGGTTTGCAAATTCCTATGATATATGGTGTCATCGAAAGAGGAACAGAAGAACTATTTAGCGGGCAAACTCTTATACCTACAACCTATGGCATTTCTTGTAATAAATGCGGCATACATTTAGCTATGTCCAAAAAATAATAAAGCAATTGGTCAAAAGCTATAAAGAGTTGTTTGAATTATTCTAACATCCAAAAGCAATAGATTGGCAGTCTATATCTATTATTTGTCTACATTAATAATAAAACAAATGAAAAGAGGTACATTATGGATGCAACTTTGAGAAAAATAATCGATGAGATTGGTCGTAAACCTGTGCGTTCTAGCATTATTACTGCAACCGCTTTGATTGATGAAGTTTTAAAAAGTCTTTTGACAAAATTTTTTGTAAAGGGTAAAAACATTAAGGAATTGTTTGCTCCACAAGGCGCATTAGGCACTTTTTCTGCGAAAATTAATATAGCCTATTCGCTAGGACTAATTTCAAAAAATCTTTTTAATGATTTGCAATTATTCAGAAAAATACGTAATGATTGTGCGCATAACTTGGTTTTAGATGAAAAATTTTTTCAATCTACTAAAGCAAGAACAAAGTCATTTGAATTATTAAATAGTATTATTCAATATCCAGAAAATGAAGATTTATTGGTATATACTAGTCTTGAATTTATGTTTATTTTTGCTTGTTTACTAAAACGTATAAACAATATTGAACGAATTAAAGAATATGAATATGAAGTCCATGATGATTATTTAGCATTTTCCCACAAAGACTACGAATTCATACAAAACATAAGTAAATATCTGAATGAAAATGATAAATCATAAAATGTATTTCAACAATCTTTGATTAGCTACCGTAATAAAGACTTATACAATTGAAGAGGTCTGTGTTAAACAATTTAAAATAATGTCTTGCCGTTAGTTTGCTCCGTGCAAACGGCTGTCATTGCGTCTTTATAGATCCGCTTTGACAGCCGTTTTGCTTGTTCTTTATTCGGCGGCAAATCGGCATATATATTTCTGCTTTCGTCGTTAAAGTAAATCACGCTTATTCCAAGCGGCAATGCCTTTGCATTTTTCAAATTTGTTCCCCCTAAATAATTTGATAAAGCCCACCCAAGAACTTACCCGAACGGAATTAGAAAGGCATTTTTCCATCGTCTGCAATCTCTATGAGTGTAGGCGTTTTTTTTAATTCTTCCACAAATTTGTTTACGGGAATTCCCATGTATTGTGAACGTCTTATACCGCCGTTATCCGTCGGCAGAACGCCGCTCACGTTTTCGGCTCTGTTGCTATAGGTTCCTGAACTTCTCTTTTGAAGAGAAAGTACAACTGTTCGTACGGTATTATTGCAAGCAATCGGGTATAATTATTATGTCGATAGCTTTTAAAGTGTACAATCACAATCTGGCATGACGAGGAGAAAATTATGATTTCTCCGAACAAATCTTTAATCGACTATCGTTTATAAAAGAACATTTTGAGGGGTTGTCCTCTGCACGATAAACGGATAAATCGGATAAGTTAAAAATTGATGCCCAAATAGTTTCAAAATTCATCCGTTTTTCGTATTGACACATAAAACCGCATTTGCCGCTTAAAATTGCTTTTGCGTTATCAATCGGGTTATCTTTCAATTTCAAAAGCGCATTTTCTGCCGTCGAATACCGCTCTTTTGAAAAGAATGTGTTGCCTTGATACGCTTTATGTATAGACATTTCTGACGATAACAAATCGTTTACGGTAATTATAAACTTATTTCCGTGTTCGTTTGCCATAGGGTAGCGTATATGCTTTTGATAGGGATTGCACTCTATAACCACCATGTTGCCACCTTTATCGGAAATCAGTATATTGCAGTTTGACGAAACAGGTAGACTTTGTATTGCTACAATGCCTTCTTTTGTCGTTTTGCACTTTTCTAAAAGATAGCGTACCAAAAACACAGAGTTCAGCCCCGCCTTTATTTCTGTAATTTTCGGAATAGCAAAAGTCATTGCCGCGACAAGTCCGTGTTCATTGATGCCTTCTTCTCCGTTCGTGAAAGAAGAAGTATTCAAAATAAACTTATAACCGCGGTCGGGTTGATATAAAATGCTTTTGCTTATTTTTTTCAAAAACGGCGGCAAGTCGTTTGTCCTTGCGTAATACGTTTCTTCTCCACAGGTGAAAGCAAAAGCGGTACAGCCGCGTACTTCCGCACACTTATTTTCGTCTATATCCAAGCAACAGCCCATACACATCAACCACGCTAAAAATCGTTCGTTGGGATAGCCAATAGTATAGGTAATTGCTTTTACTTCTTCATAGGCTTCGGGAAAATGTTGTTTTAATAGTTTTCCGCTTTCAATGCCGTAGTTTAACTGAAAATCGTCCAAAACAATGGGAAACTCTGCATTGCATCGCTTAAAAATATTTCCTATTTTTGTGCCGATTTGATAGGGCGAACCTTTTAATCTCCAATGATACATTTTTACTTTTCCTCTGCTAGTTTTGGTTGAATAGGCAGCCATAATTCGCACATATAGTCATCGCTCGACGGATCGCCGTCAAAGTACCTTTCAATGTCGGGGGCATTTGCCCATTCATAGCCGGAGTTTGGCAGCCATTCGCCATATAGCCGCCTTGTCATATCTTGTACCGAAAATGGTATCTTTCCTTTACACTCAAACACCGCATAAGTGCAGTCCGGCACGATAACTTCGACCATATCGGCAGGCGTTTCTTTTTCATAAGCCGTCGCGATGTAATAATCAAGTGCGCTACTATTTATATCGGGGACAACGCAGATACCAAGAACACCGTCAACGCGACCGTCCGAATGACTTTCAGACAGATTGATAGCCATTAACTTGTCAAAATTACCGTTTTTGTACTGTTTATCCCAAAATTTTGGAATTTCTTTGAACTGTTCAAAATTCTCCATTCTTGCCGTTGACAGTTTATAACCGACCAAACGAAAAGCCTTTTGTTCGACGATACGGTATTTCATAACGGTTGCTCCTTTGATACAAATTTGGAATTGTATAGGCGGATAGGCTTTCAGTTGTATGCCTTTTTCCGTCCGCACTTTGCTGGGCGGGATGCCGTGCAACTTTTGAAAGGCACGATTGAAAGCCGTTGGCGAATCGTAACCATATTTACAGGCAATATCAGCTATCTTTTCATTTGTATTTTGCAAATCAAAAGCCGCTTTGTCCAAGCGACGATTGCGGATATATTCGGATAAAGGTATGCCCGAGATAGCCGTAAAAAGTTTCTGAAATTGATATGCCGAATACAATGTGATTTTTGATAATTCTTTGCTATCAATTTCGTTGTCCAAATTTGACTCTATGTAAGTTAAAGCCGCCTTAAAGCGTTCCAATGTATCCATTTCAACACCTCTTAGATAGTATAACAAAATTAAAAATTTAGTGCCTCTCTTTTTTATACATTACAATGAGAGTAAAAAACGCACAATAGTTAATTAATAATCGCAAACCCTAAATTGTTGCTTGTGCTTAACTGACTTTTGAAAATAATTTCGCATACCAGTATTCTATTAAATGGGCAAGCGGTTGTAATTTTGCGAACTGATTTTTCGTGTGGGGCTCGTTTGCTGTAAGCGAATAACTTCGCCGATGGCTTTTTTTGTAGGACGGAAAGGCATGTCCCGTTGACATTCCACGGTGGCGCAAGAAAAAAAACAAAAAACGCCAAAAATAAAAAAAGAAACCGACAAAGCGGTTTCTGATTCTGACGTAAACGCAGTAGTGCGTATATGTCGTTAGTGGTGGAGGTGACGGGAATTGCACCCGTGTACCAACGCAAGACTACTCGGTTTTCTCCGTGCAAAGTCTGTCTTTAAGTTTTGCGTTGCCTCCCCGACAGACAGGGAAAACATCGTTGAGGTTTATTGATTTAACAAACCGCCGTCAAACCAAACAGCGACTTGCGATACACACTGTCTGACACCGCAATCCTCACCGTGTGTAATGGTGCGGTGCGATGCGCGCGATTAAGTTACGCAGCGAGTGCCACTCTGTTGTAAGAACGGCTTGTGCTATTATTAGCGTTTAATTTAAGTTTGCCTTGATACGCAGTAGGCACTGCGGCACGCTTACCGAATCTCCTTCAACGCCGGGCGAATCTTGAAAACACCCCCGAAAATTCAACGCTAGTTTGTTTATTATATCATATTTTTCCCCTGTTGTAAATGTTTTTATTCCGTCAAAAATTTTTCTGTTTTGCGTTTATGGAAAATCACTGCATTTGCTTTTTGAAAAAGCGTTCACGGCACTTTTTGTCTTTTGGCAAAAACGTTTGCCTTGTTTGTAAAAACGTTTGCCCTTCACTTTGCCCCGTCAAACTTTTTCCTGCGGCAAAAAAATATTTTTAAGAATTAAAATGCAACCGTTTGGGCGGTTACACAACTTTTTTCAAACATTTTTTTCACCTTTTGTCCGTACAATATTTAAGTAACAGTTGTGGGAGGTGCAATGTGAAAATAGCAATAATCGACGACGGGGTGGGGGCATTTGCAACACTAAACAAGTTGAAGTACGGACTTTACGCCGACTACACCGTCAAAATTTTGGACAATCATTTCCCTTTGGGAAATTTCAGCAGGCAACAACTTTGCGACATTGCCCTGCATTGCGTGGAAGATGCGGTGCAACAAAACTTCGACACGGTAGTGTTTTCTTCCACTGCGCTGTCAATGGCTGCCGTCAAAAACCTTTCTTCACGTCAGGACATCGACGTTTTCGGGTGCGACGCCCCCATTTTGCACGCTTCTACCTACACTGCCTCGCAGGTGCTGGTGGTGGGGGACAAGTTTGTGGCAAGGGCGTCTTCACGCTTTCCCAACGTAATACCGCTGGCATTGGAACAGTTTCCTGTTTTGGCGGAAAGGGCGGATGAGCGGGAAATTGTGTCTTACATCGAGGATGCGACGCAAAACTACTACGGAAAGTTTGACTGTATCGCTCTTGGCAACAGCAGTATGAATTTGTACAAACACTGTTTTTCGAGGGTTTTCCCCAATACGCACGTTTTCGACAGTTTGGAGGGAGTGGCTCGCAAGTTACGCAAAAAGTACAAAAAAAATCTCAAAGAGGAAAGCACCGTCAAAATCTGCGGCGAAAAAGGCGTGGATTTACAACAAAAATATCATTTTTTTGTGGATGAATTACAAATTGCCTATTGAAAATCACTTTTGAATAGTATATAATATTTGTTAGTGGGCTTGACCCAAAAGCCGACAATAATATCTAGGAGTACAAAAATGGCAGTATTTGCAAAAGACATCAGAAACATTGCGTTGATTGGACACAGCGGTGAAGGAAAAACCTCTTTGGCGGAAGCAATTCTTTATAATGCGGGCGCTCTTGACAGATTTGGTAAAGTGGACGACGGAAACTCCACAATGGACTTTGATCCGGAAGAGATAGCACGTAAAATTTCCATCAGCCTTTCTGTTGCAAATTGCAACTACAAGAACACCAAAATCAACATAATAGACGTACCCGGCTACTTCGATTTTGAATGTGAAATGTTGGAAGCGCTTTCCGTTGCCGACAGCGCAATTATTGTTACCGGCGCAACGGGTTCCATGTCCGTAGGTACGGAAAAGGCTTTGGAATATTGCACGGAACACAAAATCCCCGCTATGATTTTTGTCAACGGCATCGACAAGGAAAATTCCAACTTCCCCGCAACCGTTTCTTCCATCAAAGCAAAATTCGGCAAGGTGTGTTCCATCGTCGTGCCCAAGTTGGAAGGACACAAAATGGTGGGTTACGCCAACGTTGTAAGCGGAACGTACGTCAATCTTGTTACCGACGCTACGGAAGCAGTACCTGCCGACTTGCAGGGTGAAGTTTCCGCAACCTACGATTCCGTTGTGGAAATTGCCGCCGAAAGCGACGACGAACTCATGATGAAGTTTTTTGAAGGGGAAACGCTTTCTTCCGAAGAAGTTTCCCGTGGATTTGCCGCAAGTTTGCTTGAATGTAAGACAGTACCCGTTGTGGCAGGCTCTGCAATGGCAAACAAGGGAATAAAGGCTCTCATGGACATCATTGTGGATATGCTTCCCGATGCGTCCGTCACCGTTACCAAGGCAAAAAAAGGCGACACGGAAGTGTCCCTCAAAGCCGACGAAAACGGTCCCCTTGTTTTGCGTGTATTCAAAACCATTGCCGACAGTTTCGGCAGACTTTCGCTGTTCAGAGTGGTTTCCGGCACTCTCAAAAGCGGCGTAACGCTGTACAACACGTCCAAGGACGCAACGGAAAAGGTAAGTACGGTGTACTTTTTGAAGGGCAAAAAGCAAGAACCTGCCGACTGTGCATGCGCCGGCGACATTGCCTGCCTGACCAAACTTTCCGCAACATCCACAGGCGACACACTTTCAGACAGTAAGGACATCGTCATTCCCCCCGTGCAATTACCCAAACCGGTGTATTCACGTGCGGTGTATGCAGCCAACAAGGGCGACGAAGACAAGGTTTTCGGCGGTTTGTCCAAGTTGAAGGACGAAGACATTTCCTTCACCGTAACCAAAGATCCCGAAACGGGCGAAATGATTTTGTCCGGTTTGGGCGAAACACAACTCGACGTTATCTGCAAAAAACTCAAATCCAAGTTTAAGTCGGAAGCGGTGCTCACCGACCCCCGCATTCCCTACCGTGAAACCATTCGCAAATCTGCCGAGGCAGAAGGCAAACACAAAAAACAATCGGGTGGTGCAGGACAGTACGGACACTGCAAAGTGCGTTTCGAACCTGGCGCAGCGGACGGCGTGTTTGAATTTGTGGACGCAGTAGTAGGAGGCACCGTTCCCCGTCAGTTCATTCCTTCGGTGGAAAAGGGCTTGCGTGACGCTATTCAGAAGGGCGTTTTGGCAGGATACCCCATGGTAAACCTCAAATGTACGTTGTTTGACGGTTCTTCCCACCCCGTTGACAGTAAGGACATCGCCTTCCAGATGGCGGCGAAACTTGCCTACAAAGACGGTTGCGTCAAGGCAGGACCGGTACTTTTGGAACCCATCTACGAACTGAAAATCACCGTTCCCGACAACTATCTGGGCGACGTAATGGGGGACATGAACAAACGCCGTGGACGTATCATGGGTACGGAAGTTGTGGGAGGCAAACAACTTGTAACGGCAGAAGCCCCGTTAAGCGAAATTCTGAAGTATGCAACGGATTTGCGTTCCATGACGCAGGGACGTGGCAAGTACGAACTCACATTTGCACGCTACGAAGAAGTACCTGCGCAAAACGTGGCTAAAATCGTGGAAGAAGCAAAGAAACTTCAGACTGACGAATAATTGTAAAAGCACAAAAAGGCGGTTTATTTCAAGCCGCCTTTTTTCTTTGCAAAGCGCGTACAAAAAATAAAGGGGCACATTTGTTTGAATAATATTTGTAAAGGTGTTTCACGCAGGAAATTTGTGCAAACAGGCAAAACACAAAACGTCGGAAAATGCACACGGCAATTAAACAGCGCAGACAAAACAAACTTTGTGAAATGCCGCCACAGGCTTGTTTGTCAAGAAATTGTTGACGGTAAAAAATCATTTTGCTACAATAAATTGCAGTAATTGTGCCAACAGGAGAAAACATGGAAAAACAACTTACTATTTTTGACGTCAATCATCCGCTCAACAGGCGTTTGCAACTTGCAAAAGAGGGCGGTTTGTATTTTGAAACGCCACGTCTTGTAATGATGCCCATGTGCAAGGAGGACGCACCACGTGTTTTCCAATGGACAAGCGACGGGGAGGTTACACGTTATATGCGCTACGACACCTACACCGACGTGTCGCAAGCAGAGGAGTGGCTGGCGTCGTCTCAACAGCAACAGGACAATTTCGGCATTTTTCTGAAAGACGGCGAACTTATCGGTTGCATAAGTTGCCATCTGGACATTGTGGACAAAAAGTACAAAGAAATAGGCTACACATTAAACCGCAAATTTTGGGGTAACGGCTACTGCACGGAGGCGACTTTCGCTACGATAGCCTACTTTGCGGAAAAAGGAACATGTCGGTTCCTGGCAAGACACGACGTACGCAATACGCCCTCGCAGCGTGTAATAGAAAAGTGCGGTTTCAACTACGTTTCCGGCGGTAATCAGCAGTCCTTCGACGGCAAACGCACATTTTTGTGCAGGGAGTATCTGCTGGATGTAACGCTGCACCGAATGGACCTTCACGACGCACCTTTTCGGGCTATCCAAAGCGGTGAAAAAACCGTGGAAATGCGGTTGTACGACGAAAAACGCCAGCAGGTTAAAGAGGGAAACTACATTTGTTTTCAAAACAGGTCAAGTGGCAAAAAAATAGTAACGGTAGTGGAAAAACTGCACATTTTTCCATCGTTTGAGCAACTGTACGCCAACATGGATTTGTTGAAATGCGGCTACACGGCGGACACCGTGTCCACGGCTTCCCCCAAAGATATGGATGTCTACTATTCCCCCGAAAAACAGCAAAATTACTCCGTCGTCGGCATAGAATTGCGACTTGTCGCCATGCTGTAATGTGCAAATTTTCCGCATTTAACTGCGGTCAATCGGTTTGCGGAAAAAGGAAAATACGCATTGTCAAAAAGTGTCAACGGTTGCAATTTTTGCTCAATTTTTTTTTGAAAAACAAGGCAAAAATCGTTGACATAAATTGGCGAATGTAGTATTATAAGTAGGCTGTAT
>HF998490.1 GCA_000433775.1 Corallococcus sp. CAG:1435
GAAAGACTACATAACAAGCACTAGCATTACAAAACTAATTGGTTCATCAGCAGGATATGTTGGATATAACGAAAAAAACACACCATTTGAAAGCCTAAAACACCACCCTGTTTCGATAATTCTATTAGAAGACTATAACTATACCCACCCTACTATAAAAGCCTTATTTAACACCATTACAAGCACTGGAAAACTCACTCTTAACAATAATGAGACAATCAATTTTGAAAATACAATAATAATTAAAACAACAAAAGAATCAAATAAGTCTAAAATTGGTTTCATAGAAAAACAAACAAATAAAAACATTCTCTCATTCAATCCACTTTCCAAAAACACAATAAAGAAAATAATAACTAAACAAAATAAAAATCTAACAAATGAACAAATAGAAAAAATAATAGAAAAATCTAACTATTTAGAAGAAAATGCTAAAAACATAAACAACTTAATAAATGAAAACTTAGTGAACTTTAATGAAGTAACACAAAATTTATGATATAATATTACCAAGGAAGTGAAAATATGGAATTATTATTAATAATACTTATAATAAGTTTACCTCTTATATCACAGTTATATATAACAGTAACTTATAAAAAAACATCTAACATTGAATTTAGAAGTGACACTACAGGATATGATGTAGCTAGAAACATACTTGATAAAAATGGTTTAAACAACATACTAGTGGTTGAAACAAATGGAACACTAACTGATCATTATGACCCAACTAGAAAAGTAATAAAGTTATCTAAAGATATATATCACGGTAACTCAGTTGCAAGCGCATCAGTTGCAGCACATGAAGTAGGACACGCTATACAAGATAAAGAAGGATACACATTCTTAAAAATAAGGCACACAATATTCCCAGTAGTAAGCTTTTTAGATAGAATATCATACATAGTAATATTTTTAGGTTTTCTACTTGAATACATGAACTTAGTATACTTTGGAATATTCGCAGTAGGTGCTGGCGTATTATTTCAAATAATAACTTTACCAGTAGAAATAAACGCATCAAAAAGAGCAATAAAAGAACTAAAAAGTCTTAACTTAACAACAGATAGAACAGAAAACTTATCAAAAAATATGCTAACAGCTGCAGCTTTAACATATGTTGCAAGCACACTTGCCGAAATATTACAACTTATAAGACTAATCGGTATTATAAAAGACAACGATTAGTCTTTTTTTATACAAAAAAAATAACACATTAGTGTTACTTTACAAATGGAATTAATCCCATAAATCTAGCTCTTTTAACTTCTCTAGCTATATGTCTTTGATGTAATGCACAAGCACCAGTCATCCTTCTAGGTAAAATCTTACCTTTATCATTAATGTACTTAGTTATAATAGGTACATCTTTATAATCAACGCTTTTTCCAGCACACATTTGACATATCTTCTTTTTTCTAGGATAAAATTCTTTCATTATTTATTCCTCCTTTACTAAAATGGTAAATCATCATCACTAAGTGATACTTCACTACCAAAATCTTTAAAAGGGTCGTCATTACTAACATCTACTCCTGTTTCAGGACTTGGTTGATCCATATAAACAGAACTTGTTGTATCAACATAAGCATTAACTGGACTACTCTCGTTATTATCTCTTCTAGAACCCATTAACTCAATTCTATCAGCTATAACTTCAGTAATATATCTCTTACTTCCATCTTGAGCATCATAACTTCTAATTTGAATTCTTCCATCAATACCTATTTGACTACCTTTAGTTACATACTTTTGAACAACATTAACCTGAGGTCCGGTAACTTGTACAGGTATAAAGTCAGCTTCAACAACACCTTCTCTATTCTTAAATGTTCTATTAACAGCAACAGTGAAATTAGCAACAGAATTACCATTAGTAAATGCTCTAATTTCAGGGTCTTTTGTTAATCTTCCTACAAGTACTACTTTATTCATAATACTACTCTTCCTCCTTAATGATTAAATGTCTTAAAATTCTTTCGTCTATTAAAGCTTTTCTATCAAACTCTTTAACAGCCTTACTTTCACATTCAACATTAAGTAAATGATAATAACCTCTTACTTGTTTTTCAATTTCATAAGCTAACTTCTTTTGACCTAAATCTTTACTATTTAAGATTTTACCACCCATATCAGTAATAATACTTTCAAAAGACTTAACTACGTTAGCTACTTCTTCTTCAGCGATATCAGCTTTTACAATGAACATGATTTCATATTTATTCATTTCATTTCACCTCCTTATGGTCTATTGGCTTCACATGAAGCAAGGAAGATTTCTCTTCTCACAAGTATTCTACCACAACTTAAAACATTAATCAATAGCATTTTAAAAGAAAAAGCAAGCTAGTTAGCTTACTTATACCTAATTATTAAATATAATACTTAATAAGATCACAAAGTAAAGTACACATATATCATACCTAATTCATTACATATGGATCACTTTGTGTTCCACTTCCT